>CAJYLT010000018.1 GCA_913775795.1 uncultured Sphingomonas sp.
ACGAGGACGTCTATGGCCGCGAATACGACCTCGACGTGTTCAACATCGTCGCGGTCGACGACTTCAACTTCGGCGCGATGGAGAACAAGGGGCTGAACATCTTCAACAGCCGCTACATCCTCGCCGATCCCGACACCGCGACCGATTACGATTACGACGCCGTGGCCGCGGTCGTCGCGCACGAATATTTTCACAACTGGTCGGGCAACCGCGTCACCTGCCGCGACTGGTTCCAGCTTTCCTTGAAGGAAGGCTTCACCGTCTATCGCGACCAGAGCTTCTCCGCGGACCAGGGATCGGCCGCGGTCAAGCGGATTGAGGACGTGCGCAGCCTTCGCGCCGCTCAGTTCCCCGAGGATGCCGGCCCGCTCGCGCATCCGGTCCGCCCCGACGCATATCTCGAAATCTCGAACTTCTACACCGCGACGATCTACAACAAGGGCGCGGAGGTCATCCGCATGATGGCCACGATCCTGGGGCCGGAGAAGTTCCGCGCGGGCAGCGACCTCTATTTCGATCGCCACGACGGCACCGCCGCGACGGTCGAGGATTTCGTCCTTGCGATGGAGGATGCCGGCGGCGTCGACTTGTCGCAGTTCCGCCTGTGGTACAGCCAGGCCGGCACGCCGCGCGTCTCGGCGCGGCTGGAGCATGAGGTCGGCAGCGGCCGCGCGCACCTGTATCTCCGCCAGACCGTCCCGCCGACGCCGGGTCAGCCGGCCAAGGACCCGATGGTCCTGCCGCTCCGCCTCAAGCTGTTCGGCAGCGAGACCGCGAGCGCCCTTGGCACCGAGCAGTTGGTCCTCCTGAAGGACGGCGAGGCCGAGGTCGCGTTCGAGACCGTTACCGAGCCGCCCGTCCTGTCGATCAACCGCGGCTTCTCCGCCCCCGTGATCGTCGAGACCGACCGCAGCGCGGCCGAACTTGCCTTCCTCTCCGCGCACGACGACGATCCGTTCGCGCGGTACGAGGCGATGCAGCAGCTGATGCTCGACACGCTCGTCGCCGCGGTCCGCCACGGCCGCGCCGATCATGCGCCGGTGGTCGAGGCGGTGCGCAATACGCTGACCGACCCCAATCTCGACCCGGCGTTCGTGGCCGAAGCGGTCCTGCTCCCCTCCGACAGCTTCATCGGCGACCAGCTGGCGGTGGTCGATCCCGAGGCCATCTATCAGGCACGAGAAGCGCTGCGCCGTGAACTCGGCCGGACGCTCGCGGACCATTGGCGCACCGCTTACGAGGGTGCGCAGGCCGACCGCTTCGAATATTCGCCCGCCGCCAAGGGGCGCCGCCGCGTGCGCACGGTGTCGCTCGGCTATATCGCCGCCTCGGGCGCGGCCGATGCCAGCGACCTCGCCTTCCGCCAGTTCGAGGCGGCCGACAACATGTCCGACCGGCAGGGCGCGCTGACGACGCTGGTCAATTCAGGGGATGACGAGGCGCGGGAGGCGGCGCTCGACATCTTTTACAACCGCTATCTCGGCAACGCGCTCGTCCTCGACAAATGGTTCTCGACGCAGGCGCTGTCGTCGCGGCCCGAGACGCTGGCGCGCGTGGTCGAGCTGTCGCACCACCGCGACTTCACGCTCGCCAACCCCAATCGCGCGCGCTCGCTGGTGGGCGCGTTCAGCGTCAACCAGCGCGCCTTCAACGCCGCGGACGGCGCGGGCTATCGCTTCGTCGCCGACCAGCTCATCGCGCTCGACAAGCTCAATCCACAGACCGCGGCGAAGCTCGTCCCCCCGCTCGGCCGCTGGCGCCGCTTCGACGAGGGACGCGCCAAGCTGATGCGCGCCGAGCTCCAACGGATCATGCGCACCCCCGGCCTGTCGAAGGACATGGCCGAACAGGTCGGCAAGAGCCTCGACTGAGCGCACGATGATCGCGCATCTGAAGGGCGTGCTGGCCGCCGCCGGGCTCGACCATGCGGTCATCGACGTGGGCGGCGTCGGCTATCTGGTCGGCGCCTCGACCAGGACGCTCGCTTCGCTGGGTCCCATCGGCACGACCGCAGTCCTCCATACCCAGATGCTGGTGGCGGAGGATTTCATCCGCCTCGTCGGCTTCGCATCGCCGGAAGAGCGCGACTGGTTCGGATACCTGACCGCGGTGCAGGGCGTGGGCGCGCGCGTGGCGCTCGCCATTCTGTCGGTGCTGTCGCCCAACGAGCTTTCCACCGCGATCGCGCGCGGGGACAAGGCGATGGTCGGCCGCGCCAACGGCGTCGGGCCGAAGCTGGCCGAGCGGATCGTGCGCGAGCTGAAGGACAAGGGCACGATCGCGATCGGCCCGGCGGGCGCCATCGGCCCGCTCGGCGGGCAGGCGCAGGACGCGGTCGCCGCGCTCCTCAATCTCGGCTTCCGCCCAGCCGAGGCGAGCACCGCGGTCCGCGCGGCCGAGGATGCCTTGGGCGATACCGCCCCCTTCGACGCGCTGGTGCGCGAAGCATTGAAGCGCGCGGCGAAGTAGCGGTTACGTATTCATTCCCGCGGCAAGCAATTGGGATTGCCCGCTTGTCCCCATCCTATAGCATCCGGCGAGTCGACCGGGGGAACACCCGGCGGCGGGGGTGGCACCATGGCCGTGCTACGAGGATGAGAGGATATGACAGGCTATTCGCGGCGCCAGACGCTGGCGTTCGCCGGCGCGCTCGGGCTGACGGCGTGCAGCGGCGGTAGCGGCACCAGCGGGGGCGGGACTCCGGCCCTGACACCTAGCCCCACGCCGACCCCCACGCCAACGCCGACACCCACACCCACGCCGTCGCCATCGCCCAGTCCCACTACGACGCTCGCAGCCGCAGCGGCGGCCAAGGGCATGCGGTTCGGCACCACCTTCGCCTTTGCCGCGCCGGGCGCGGATGCCGCTTCGTTCAACAACCCGGCCTATGCGGCGCTGATCGAGCGCGACTGCCAGCTTCTCGTTCCGGAAAACGAGATGAAGTGGGAATATCAGTCGAGTGCGGAGAACGTCTATGACTGGACCCGCGCCGACGCGATGCTGAACTACGCCGAAGGCAAGGGCCTCCAGATGCGCGGGCACGTGATGCTCTGGTATCTGCAGGACCGGCTACCCGCGTGGCTGCGTACCTACGACATGGGCACCAACCCGCGCGCCACCGCCGAGCGGATCACGCGCAGGCATGTCCAGAACGTCGCCCGCCATTTCGGCACCCGCATCAAGAGCTGGGACGTGGTGAACGAGGCGATCGAGCCCGCGACCGGCGCGATCCGGCGCAACATCCTGGGCGATGCGACGGGCGGCGGCGCGGATATCATGGACCTGGCGTTCCGCACCGCCCGAGAGGAACTGCCGGGGACCGAGCTGGTCTACAACGACTACATGGACTGGGGCTCGACCACGCATCGCAACGGCGTGCTCAACCTGCTGCGCGGCTTTCGCGACCGGAACGTGCCGGTCGACACGCTCGGCATCCAATCGCACATCGGCTTCTATTCGCCCGGCACCGCGCAATCGATCGCCGACGCGCAGATTCCGCAGATGCGCGCCTGGCTCGATCAGGTGACGGGCCTCGGCTACAAGCTCATCATCACCGAGCTGGACGTGAGCGACCAGAACCGCACGGGCACGATCGAACAGCGCGACGCCGACGTCGCGGTCTATGGCAAGGCGTGGCTGGACCTGCTCTTCAGCTATTCGCAGCTCAAGGACGTGCTCGCCTGGGGCCTCAACGACAAATATAGCTGGCTGCAGAGTTTCCAGAAGCGCCCGGACGGGTTGCCCGTGCGCCCCTGTCCGTACGATGCCTCGGCGCAGCCCAAGCCGCTCTACGACGCGATCCGCCAGTCGTTCGCCGCGACAAGCGTACGGACCTAGCTTGCCTTCGCGGGGGCCGCGTCCCTGCGCCAGCGGATGCGGACCTCGCGGGTCGAGGCGACGGGCTTGCCGTCCTCCAGCTTGGGCTTGAACCGGCCCTTGGTGGCGAGCGTGCGGCACGTCGCCTCGTTGACGTTCTGCGGCGCCTCGCTCTTCTCGATCGCACAGTTGGTGATGCGCCCGGCCACGTCGATCTCGACCTTGGCGACGATCGTCAGTTCTTCGCCGGGGACAGGGGCGGCGGCGGCCTGGAGCGCGAGAGCGAGCATCAGCATGGACGCCTTCTAGCCGCCGTGCCGGCGACCGCCAATCTCTACCCCTCGCGTCCTGCTTTCGTTCCGCCGCGCACGCCGCTAAGCGTGGTCGCGTGACCGACACCGACCGCATCCTGACCCCCGCACGCCGCCCCGAAGACGTGGACGCGGCGCTCCGCCCGCGCCACCTCGACGAGTTCGTGGGGCAAAAGGCCGCCCGCGAGAACCTTCGCGTGTTCATCGAGGCGGCGCGGGCGCGCGGCGAGGCGCTGGACCACGTCCTGTTCTTCGGCCCCCCCGGCCTCGGAAAGACGACGCTGGCGCAGATCATCGCGCGCAAGATGGGGACGGGTTTTCGCGCCACCAGCGGCCCGGTGATCGCGCGTTCGGGCGACCTCGCCGCGCTGCTCACCAATCTGGAGGACGGCGACGTCCTGTTCATCGACGAGATCCACCGCCTCGCCCCCGCGGTCGAGGAAGTGCTGTATCCCGCGATGGAGGATCGCGCCCTCGACCTCATGATCGGGGAGGGGCCGTCGGCGCGCAGCGTGCGGATCGACCTGCCGCGCTTCACGCTGGTCGGTGCGACGACGCGGCAGGGGCTGCTGACGACGCCGCTGCGCGATCGCTTCGGCATCCCGGTGCGGCTGCAATTCTATACCGTCGAGGAACTGACGCGGGTGGTGACGCGCGCGGCGGGGCTGCTCGGCCTCGCGATCGCGCCCGACGGCGCCACCGAAGTCGCGCGCCGCTCGCGCGGGACGCCGCGGATCGCCGGGCGGCTGCTGCGCCGCGTGCGCGACTTCGCCGACGTGGCAGGCGCGCCGGTGGTCGACGCTGATGTTGCCGACCGCGCGCTCAACCGCATGGAGGTCGATCGCCTCGGCCTTGACGCGATGGATCGCCGCTACCTGACGATGATTGCCGACATCTATCGCGGCGGCCCGGTGGGGGTGGAGACGCTCGCCGCGGGCCTCTCCGAACCGCGCGACACGATCGAGGAAGTGATCGAGCCGTACCTTATCCAGATCGGCATGGTCGCCCGCACCGCCCGCGGCCGCTGCCTGAATGCCGCGGGCTGGAAGCATCTCGGCATCGAACCGCCGGCGGGATCGCAGGACGGATTGTTCGACTAAGCGGCCCTAACGCTTTGACCCTCCGGACAACCGCCGATAAAGCCGCGAGGGCATGACGTCAGACGTCCTTCCCGCCACCGGCCGCCTCGACGGACCCGAACACCGCTTCCCGGTGCGGGTCTATTTCGAGGACACCGATCTGTCGGGCGTCGTCTATCACGCCAATTACCTGCGCTACATGGAGCGCGCGCGATCCGACATGCTGCGCGTCGCCGGCATCGACCAGCGCGCAGCATTCGAGGGCGGGGAGGGCGTGTACGCCGTCCGCGACGTGAGCCTGCGCTTCGCCGCGCCCGCGCGCCTCGACGACGACCTAGTCGTGGTCAGCCGGCTGACGGGGTTCCGCCCCGCCGCCGCCACCATTCAGCAACGAGTCATGAAGGGGACGGCCATTCTGGTCGAGGCCAGCGTCGAGGCGGTGTTCATCACCCCCTCGGGCCGCCCGCGCCGCCAGCCGCCCGAGTGGCTCGACATCTTCGCCCGCCTAATGCCTCAAGGGGACTGAGCCCGCATGGACGCCGCCTTCGTCAGTACCGATGCCGCCACGCTGTCGCCGATCGCGCTGTTCATTCAGGCCGATTTCGTCGTGAAGGGGGTGATGCTGGGGCTGCTGCTCGCCAGCATCTGGACCTGGGCGATCATCATCGGCTTTCGGGTGAAGGTCGGCCGCACGAAGAAGGCGATCGACACGTTCGAGGCCGATTATCGCCGCGCCGACGACGTGGACGCCTTCCACCGCAAGCATGCCGAGAGCGAGCTGCCGATCGCGCGCGTCTTTTCCGCCGGGGTCGCCGAATGGCGCCGCTCGACCGCGGGCAAGACGATCGACCGGGAGGGCACGCGCGAGCGGCTTGGCACCGCGATGGGCGCGGCAGTGGCGGCGGAGATCGACCGGCTGGGCGACCGGCTCAACATCCTCGCCACCATCGGGTCGGTCGCGCCGTTCGTCGGCCTGTTCGGCACCGTCTGGGGCATCATGCGCAGCTTCACCAGCATCGCCGCCGAGCAGAACTCGTCGCTGGCGGTGGTCGCGCCGGGCATTGCAGAGGCGCTGTTCGCGACCGCCATCGGCCTGTTCGCCGCGATCCCCGCGGTCATCGCCTATAACCGCTTCAGCCACGCGATCGACCGGATCGAGGCGCGGCTCAACCGCTTCGCCGACGGCTTCCACGCGACGCTCAGCCGCCAGCTCGAGCTCGCCTGATGGGCGCGAACCTCCCCTCCCGGCGGGGGCGCGGGCGGCGCGCGCCGATGGCGGACATCAACGTCACCCCGCTGGTCGACGTGATGTTGGTGCTGCTCATCATCTTCATGGTGACCGCGCCGCTGCTGACTGCGGGCGTGCCGGTCAACCTGCCCGAGAGCCGGGCCAAGGCGCTCGACCAGGAGCAGGAGCCGGTACAGGTGGCGATCGACGATGCCGGCCGCATCTTCGTCAACGACCGCGAACTGACCGAGGCGCAATTGCCCGACGCGCTGGCCGAGATTGCGCGCGCCAATGCCACCGGCGAGCCGCCCGCGATCCTCGTCCGCGCCGACCGGACGACCAATTACGGCAAGTTCATGAGCGTGATGGGCGAGTTGAACCGCGCCGGGCTGAACCGCGTGTCGCTGGTGACGCTCGGCTCGAACGAGCGCTGAGCCAGCGATGGATCGCGCCGAACGCATTGGCCTTGGCGTCGCCGTCGTCGGCCATGTCGTGCTGTTCGGCCTGCTCTCGGTCGGGTTCCTCGCGACGCCCAATCCGACCGAATTGAAGCCCGTGCCGATCGACGTCAGCCTCGTCGACGAGGTGGGGCTTGAGGCGCAGGCGCCCGCCTCGATCGAGCCGCCCGCCACCTCGATCGCGCCCGAACAGGGCCCGCCCGAAGACGCCGCGCCGCCCGAACCCGCCGCGCAGCCCGAACCCGAGCCGCAGCCCCAGCCCGAACCTGCACCGCCCGAGCCTGCCCCCGAGCCACGCCCGGCGCCCAGGCCCGCCCCGCCGCAACCCGCGCCCAAGCCGCGCCCGGCGCCCAAGCCCGTGCCTAAGGCGCAGCCGCAGCCGAAGAAACCGGCCGAAGCGCCGGCCGAAAAGGCCAAGGCCGAGCTGAAGCCGGCTGCCAAGGCGGCGGCAAAGCCCGCGCCCAAGGCAGCCCCCGCGCCGAAGGCCGCGGCGAAACCGGCGGCGACCAAGGGATCGGGCAGCGACGTCGCTGCCAAGGCCAGCCGCCCGCGCGGCTCGCGCCTCGGCGACGATTTCCTCAAGGGCCTGTCGGACACGCCGAGCGAGAGCAAGGCGACCAATCCGCCCGGTGCGGCGAAGATCGACGCGCGCGCGCTCGCCGGCATCCGCGACGCGATCCGGCGCCAGATCCAGCCCTGTGCCGACAAGCAGGTCAATCCGGGGCCGGGCGCGAACAACATCGTCACCGTCCTCAACCTGCGCCTCAACCGCGACGGCACGCTGGCGGGCAATCCGAAGATGGTGCGCCAGTCGGGCATCTCGGGTGAGAACGAGCGGTACGCCCAGCGCGTCGTCGACCTCGGCATCGCGGCGTTCCGCGCCTGCACGCCGCTCAAGCTGCCGGCCGAATATTACCAGACCGCCAATGGCGGCTGGGGCAATATCAACTATAACTGGCAGCTCCGTTGAGCCGGCCATCCCATGTTCGAGAGGAGCGTTCGATGCTGAAACTGCGGATGACGATCGCGATGTCGGGCTGCCTCGCGCTCGGCCCGCTCGCCGCGCAGGAAGCGCCGCCCGCCGCCCCGCTCCAGGTGCCGCAGGCGGCGACGCCCGGCGCGCCCGCCGGACAGGATGCGCCCCCGCTCGAGGTCGACGTGACCGGCGGTATCTCCGCGCCGATGCCGATCGCGATCCCCTATATGTCGACCCCCGCGGTCCAGTCGACGCCGGCCGGCTCGACCGACGACCTCGGCCGGCAGATGGCGGAGATCGTGACCGCCGACCTCAAGAACTCGGGGCTGTTCACCCCGCTCCAGCCGGGTCAGCTTCGCTCGGTCGTGTTCCCCGAAGTGACCGCGCCCGCCTATGACTATTGGGGCGGGACGGGCGCGCAGGCGCTGGTGCAGGGGTTCGTCCGTTCTAACGGCGACGGCACGCTGACGGTCGGCTGCTATCTCTACGACGTCTTCTCGAAGATCGAGCTGGCGCGCCAGGGCTTCGTCGTCCAGCCGTCCGACTGGCGGCGCGCGGCGCACAAATGCGCCGACACGGTCTATACCCGGCTGACCGGCGAGGGGCCGTATTTCGACAGCCGCATCGTCTATGTCAGCGAGACGGGGCCGAAGAACAAGCGGATCAAGCGGCTTGCGATCATGGACCAGGACGGCGCCAACCACCGCTTCCTGACCAACGGCCAGTCGATCGTCCTGACGCCGCGCTTCGCGCCGAACCAGCAGTCGATCGTCTTCATGAGCTATGAAAACGACAAGCCGGCGATCTACGTCTACGATCTCGGCTCGGGTCGCCCGCGCCGCGTGGTGCAGAACGTCAGCCTCACCTTCGCGCCGCGTTTCTCGCCCGATGGCCGCTGGATCCTGTTCTCGATGGCGCAGAACGGCAACACGGACATCTACCGCGTCTCGGCGCAGGGCGGCACGCCGCAGCGGCTGACCACCTCACCCGGCATCGACACCGGCGGCAGCTACTCGCCCGACGGGTCTAGAATCGTGTTCGAGAGCGACCGGTCGGGCGGCCAGCAGATCTATGTCATGAACGCGGATGGCTCCGGCCAGCAGCGGATCAGCTTCGGCGGCGGGCGCTATGCGACGCCGGTGTGGAGCCCGCGTGGCGACCTGATCGCCTTCACCAAGCT
>CAJYLT010000019.1 GCA_913775795.1 uncultured Sphingomonas sp.
TCGCGGTGCAGGCGAGCCAGCGCGAGGGCAAGGAGATCGTCGGCTTCGACATCGGCCCGATCGTCGAGCATGGCCCCTGGCTGCGCGTTGCCGACCTTGTCCCGCTGTACGGCGGCGCGGCGATGCGGATCGTGCATGCCGGCCCGGTCGAGCGCGAAGTGGTGACGTGGCTGCGCATCGGCTCTATCCTGACCGGCGACCCCAAGCGGGTGAAGCTGGAGACGTTGCGCGTGAAATTGACGGGGGGCGACCAAGCCGCGGTCGCGGTGCTGGTATCGGCCGAGAAGCAGGGATCGGCCGACACGCGCCGGGTGATCGAGCGGTTCGTCGGCGCGCTCGGCCCGATCGAGCAACTGGCCGACCGCGCCGCCGGACGCCGCTGAGATGTGCGGCATCGCGGGGCTGTTCTACCCCGGCACGCCAAAGCCCGTCGAACCCGGCCGAATCGCCGCGATGTGCGACGCGCTCGCGCACAGAGGCCCCGATGGCTCGGGTATCTGGACCGCGCCCGGCGTCGGCTTCGGCCATCGCCGGCTGTCGATCATCGACCTGGCCGGCGGGCGTCAGCCGATGGCGACCGACGACGGCGACATCACCGTCACCTATAACGGCGAAATCTATAATTTCGCCGAGGTCCGCGCCGAGCTGGAGGCCAAGGGCGCGCGCTTCCGCACCGCCGGCGATACCGAGGTGCTGCTGCACGGCTGGCGCGCCTGGGGGCCCGACCTGCTGCCGCGCCTCAACGGCATGTTCGCCTTCTCCATCCACGATGCGCGGACGCAGTCGCTGTTCCTCGCCCGCGACCGGATGGGGGTGAAGCCGCTTCATTATGTGGAGATCGCCGACGGCGCGATCGCCTTTGCCAGCGAATTGAAGGGCCTGCTCGCGCATCCGCTCGTCCGGCGCGAACTCGACGCGACCGCGATCGAGGATTTCATGGGGCTCGGCTACGTCCCCGACGACGCCTGCATCGTCGCGGGGGTGCGCAAGCTGCCCGCCGGCCATTTCCTCCTCATCGAGCGCGGCAAGCCCGTGCCGCCGCCCCGCCAATGGTGGGACGTCGACTTCTCCAAACGCGCCAAGGGCAGCACTGCGGACCTGGCCGCCGAACTCACCGACCATCTGCGCGCCGGCGTGCGCAGCCGCATGGTCGCCGACGTGCCATTGGGCGCATTCCTGTCGGGCGGCGTCGACAGCTCCGCGGTGGTCGCGCTGATGGCGGAGGTGTCGAAGCACGCGGTCAAGACCTGCACGATCGGCTTCGACGAGGCGGGGCATGACGAGCGGTCCTACGCCACCACGATCGCCCGTCGCTTCGCCACCGATCACCGCGAGCGCGTGGTCGCCGCCGACGACTTCGCGCTGATCGACACGTTGGTCGCCGCCTTCGACGAGCCCTTCGCCGACGCCTCCGCGCTCGCCACCTACCGCGTCTGCGAGTTGGCGCGCGGCGAGGTCACGGTCGCGCTATCGGGCGATGGCGCGGACGAGGCGATGGCCGGCTACCGCCGCTATCGCTTCCATGCGGGCGAGGAGCGGGTGAGGGGGCTGATGCCCCGCCCGCTGCGCCGCGCGGCGGGGGCGCTGGGCGCGGTCTATCCCAAGGCCGACTGGGCACCCCGGCCGCTACGCGCCAAGACGACGCTGCTCGCGCTCGCAGAGGATGGCGCAGCCGCCTATGCCAAGGGCGTCGGCGTCACCCGGCCCGAGCTTCGCGCGCGGCTCTATACCGATGCGATGATGCGCGCACTCGGCGATCATGCCGCGGAAGTGCGCTACTGGCGGACGATGAAGGCAGCGCCCGGCCGCGATGCGCTCGATGCCGCGCAGTACGCCGACTTCAAGCACTGGCTGCCCGGCGACATCCTGACCAAGATCGACCGCACCAGCATGGCCGTCAGCCTGGAAGCACGCGAGCCGCTGCTCGAACACCGCCTGATCGAGTTCGCCGCGACGCTGCCCCCCGCGATGCGCATCCGGGCCGGCCAGGGCAAATGGCTGATGAAGAAGGCGATGGAGCCCTACCTACCGCGCGATATCCTCTATCGCCCCAAGATGGGTTTCGTGACCCCGGTCAGCGCCTGGTTCCGCGGGGCCTTGGCGGGCGAGGCGGCGGCGCTGGCCCGCTCCCCGATCCTCGCCTCATGGTTCGAGCCGGCGGCGATCGAAGCGCTGGCGAGCGAGCACCGCACGGGGCGGGCGGATCACGGCCGGACGCTGTGGCAGCTCCTGATGCTGGAGCGGAGCGTGGGGCGGTTGTTCGGGTAGGTGGCGGGATGGTAAATTGTTCGTTTCGTTCAATCTCTGACGCTCAGTCGTTCCAACATTTGCTCAGTGATTGTCACTGATGCATCACACCGGAATGAGAGGAGTTTCCGGCAAAGCAAAGGCAGGCCGATCGGCGATCTTTGTCGTCTGCATGTTCTTTGGTTTGATCGCGACGTTGGTTACCACGGGCTTTTTTCTCGGCGTGAACGAGACTGGCCGTGTCACTGCCAACCCAGATGCCCGTATTCTGACGGCTCTCGGCGCCATGGTACCATCGGGTATGCTCGCGTTTCTCGTCATCGAGGCAAAGGCGGGGAGGTGGCCGGCGCGAATTGGCATACTCGCAGGCCTTTTGGTGGGATTAGGAGTGTATCTCGCCCTAAGCGTCGAGGATATCAACGCAGCGACAGCGGGTGCTGGACGCCAAATTGTCGCGCCGATTGCTGGCGTGCGCACCGCCGGGCGAAGCGGTAATGAGTTTTACATTCTGCGCGTTCCGATCGATGGTGAGCTCACGGACCTCTTTTGGGGTCGGAAATTTCCGAACGGTGCAAGTGCACCGGGCCAATGTCTTTACGCCCGTACGGGCATCGGCCGCCTCGGGGTTCGCTGGATCGGCGAGCGCTCGATCGGCCGGTGCAAACGCTTGCCTGGTCAGCCTTTGCAGGGAGATTAGCTCGCTACGCTTCCGGCAATAAGGTCCTGATCTGTCCTTGCCAAAAACTAGGACGGACTAACTTGTGCTCGAGCTCCCCTGCGCCGCCAGCACCTTCGCATCGCTCGCCAGCGCGTGGAGGAAATGGTGCCGCGCTTCCGTCCCCGCCGGATACGCCTTCAGCGCCTTCTCCTGCGCCTCTGTCAGCGTGAAGCGCACGTAACCCCGCTTGGTCAGGCACTCGGCCACGGTGCCGTTCAGCACGCCGGCCACTTCGCGCATGCGTTCGCGCGGGCGGGTGCCGCTGACGATCTGCTGCGACATGGCGTTGATGTTGCCCACGCGGTTAAGGTCGCCGGTCTGCGCGGCCAGCCCGAGCGCGGTCTCGTTGTTCTCGAGCCGCTTCGAGGCATCCTTGAACACCTTGGCCGCCTCGGTGTCCGACACGTCGGCGAAATAGCCCTCGCGCCCGCATTCGACCGCATCGGCGCGATAGGTGTCGAAGGCGACGCCCGCCTTGCCCCAGCTCGTCATCGGCTTGGGCGGATGCGCGGGCAGGGCGGTGATCGGCAGCGCCGCGAGCGACGCGATCAGGGCGATCCTCTTCACCTGCGCACTCCCTTGCCCGAACGGGGAAGAGGCTAAGCCGATGCGGGCGGCGCCACAAGGCCCCGCCGACGCGATCCGATGCTGTTGGATTAAGTTGGTCGGGACGACAGGATTCGAACCTGCGACCCCCACACCCCCAGTGTGATGCGCTACCAGGCTGCGCTACGTCCCGACCGAGGGCGCGCCTCTACGCGTATAGATCGGGGAGTGCAAGCGCCATCGCGAGCCCCGCGGCGAGTGTTGCGCGGGGACGGGCCGCATGATAGCGCGCGCCGCTTGGAACCGGGGCGTGTCGCCCCGCCCCCGAACACAGGCGCAACCGACCCGATCATGTTCGCAACTCCTGCCTTTGCCCAGTCCGCCGGCGCCTCCGCGCCCGGCGTTGCCGGCCAGATCCTCGGCATCGCGCCGCTCGTCCTCATCTTCATCGCCTTCTACTTCCTGATGATTCGCCCGCAGCAGAAGCGGATGAAGGTGCTTCAGACCGCGCTTGCGAACCTCAAGAAGAACGACACCGTCGTGACAGCCGGCGGCCTGGTCGGCAAGGTGACGCGGGTCGAGGACCGGCATGTCGAGGTCGAGATCGCGCCGAACGTGCGCGTGCGCGTCGTCAAGGCGACGATCGCCGAAGTGACGCCGCTCGGCGGCAAGCCGGCCAACGACTGATGCTCGACTTTCCTTCGTGGAAGAAGTGGCTGACCTTTGCCACCGTGATCGTCGGCGTGCTGCTGGCGGTGCCGACGCTGTTGTCGGGCACGTCGATCGGGCCGCAGCTTCCCGCCTGGATGAACAAGACGAAGGTCAATCTCGGCCTCGACCTTGCCGGCGGCAGCTACATCCTGCTCGAGGCGCAGACGAGCGACGTGCGCAACCAGCGGCTCGAGACGATGCGGGACACGATCCTCGGCGAGATGCGCCGCGCGCCCCGCATCGCGATCGGCGACATTTCGACCCGCGGTGGGCAGATCAGCTTCATGGTCCGCGACACGGGCCAGATCGACGCGGTGCGTGAGCGGCTGCTGCCGCTGACCGCGGGCGCGGGCCTGACCGGCCAGCGCGACTGGGACATCGCCGTCCGCGACACCAACACCGTCACGATGACGCCGACCGATGCCGGCATCGCGCAGGCGACCGAGCAGGCGATGGTCGACGCCACCGAGGTCGTGCGCCGCCGCGTCGACGAGCTCGGCACGCGCGAGCCGACGATCATCCGCCAGGGATCGAACCGCATCGTCGTGCAGGTCCCGGGCCTTCAGGACCCGAAGGCGCTGAAGGAATTGCTGGGCAAGACCGCGCGGCTCGAATTCAAGCTGGTCGACACCAGCGCGGATCCGGCTCAGCTCGCCCGCGGTCAGGCGCCGATCGGCAGCCAGGTGCTTCCCTATCCGACCAGCGGCGGGCCGATCGCGGTCAAGCGCTCGGTCATCATCTCGGGCGACCAGATCGCCGACGCGCGTCAGGAATATGATCCCCAGACCGGCGCGCCGATCGTCGGCATCCGCTTCAACGCCGAGGGCGGCCGCCGCTTCGCGCGCGTGACGCAGGAGAATACGGGCAAGCCGTTCGCGATCATCGTCGACAATTCGGTCATCTCGGCCCCCAACATCAACGAACAGATCCTGGGTGGTGCGGCGAGCATTTCGGGCGGGTTCACCGTCGACAGCGCCAACCAGCTCGCGATCGCGCTGCGCTCGGGCAAGCTGCCCGTCGACCTGTCGATCATCGAGGAATCGACGATCAGCCCTGAGCTCGGCGCCGATTCGATCCAGCGCGGCGTCGTCGCCGGCGTGATCGGCACGCTCGCCATCGCGGTGCTGATGCTGTTCGCCTATCTGCGCTTCGGCATCTACGCCAACATCGCGCTCGTCGTGAACGTGCTGATGATCCTCGGCGTCATGGCGCTGTTCAACGCGACGCTGACGCTGCCGGGCATTGCCGGCTTCGTGCTGACGATCGGCGCGGCGGTCGACGCCAACGTGCTCATCAACGAGCGCATCCGCGAAGAGCGGCGGCGCGGGCGCAGCGTCAATTCGTCGGTCGAGTTCGGCTACAAGGAAGCGACGCGCGCGATCTTCGACGCCAACGTCACCAACGCCATCGCCGCGGTGATGATGTTCGTGTTCGGCGCGGGCCCCGTCCGCGGCTTCGCCGTCGTTCTCATCATCGGCATCGTCACCTCGGTGTTCACCGCCGTCACCTTTACCCGCCTGATGGTCGCGAACTGGCTTGCCAAGCGTCCCCGCGAGCTGGTGATCTGAGGAACAATCCCATGCGTCCCCTCAAGCTCGTTCCCGACAACACCAACATCGACTTCATGTCGTTCCGAAAGATCGCCGCCGTCATCTCGACGGTGATGGTCATCGCCTCGATCGCGCTGCTCGCGGTCAAGGGGCTCAATTTCGGCATCGACTTCGTCGGCGGCCAGCTCGTCCGCGTCACCTTCTCGCAGAATGTCGAGATCGAGGAACTGCGCCGGCGCGTCGACTCGCTCGGCGTCGGCGAATCGACGATCCAGCAGTTCGGCAGCCCGCGCGACATCGCCATCCGACTGCCGGTGCCGGAGAACGAGACCCCGCAATCGGCCAGCCAGGCGGCGCAGAAGCTGCGCAACACGCTCGAACAGGCCTATCCGGGTGCCAAGGTCGGATCGGTCGAGGCGGTGTCGGGCAAGGTGTCGGGCGAATTGTTCGAGAAGGGCGCGCTCGCGCTCGGCCTCGCGATGATCGCGATCGCCATCTATATCTGGTTCCGGTTCGAGTGGCAGTTCGGCGTCGGTGCGCTGCTGGCGCTGGCGCAGGACATGATCGTTGTCCTCGGCTTCTTCGCGCTGACCCAGCTCGAGTTCGACCTCAACACGATCGCCGCGCTGCTGACGATCATCGGCTATTCGCTGAACGACAAGATCGTCATCTTCGACCGTGTGCGCGAAAACCTGCGCAAGTTCCGGCGGATGGGGATCGTCGAGATTCTGAACCTGTCGATCAACGAGACGCTGTCGCGCACGGTGATGACCTCGCTGTCGATCACGATGCCGCTCCTCGTTCTCGTCTTCTTCGGGCCGGACGTGATCTTCGGCTTCAGCCTCGCCATGGCGCTCGGCATCATCGTCGGCACGTGGTCGTCGATGTTCGTCGGCAACGGCATCCTGATCCAGTTCAATGTCTCGCCCGACAGCTTCGAGAGGAAGGCGGTCGCCGCGAATGCCAATGCCGAGCGCGTCGCCCCGCGCGAGCGGTAAGTTACGATGCGCATGGATCGCGACCAGCGGGGCGAGGGGCCGCTCATTTCCGGGATCGTCGGGCGGGGTTTCCGCGTCGACGACGGGATCTATGAGGGGCTGACGATCACGCCGAAGCGTGCTGATAGCTGGTCGCCGCCGCCGATCGAGACGCTGGGGGAGCGCGACCTCGCCCCGCTGTTCGCGATCGACCCGTTGCCGGAGTTCGTCATCCTCGGCACCGGCGCGAAGCTGGTTCGCCCGCCGCGCGTGCTGATCGCGGCGCTGGAGGCGAAGGGTATCGGGCTCGAGCCGATGGACAGCCGGGCGGCGGCGCGTGCCTGGGGGGTATTGCGCGCCGAACTGCGCTGGGTCGCCGCGGCGCTCTATCCGCTCGACTGAGGGACGGCGGGGGTGCTGGACAGGCGCCGCCGATGCTCGCGCCAGGCGATGTAGATGCCGCTGCCGATCAGGATCGGCGCACCGATCCAGGTCGAGCGCGACGGGAACTGGTCGAACAGCAGCCAGCCGAGTGCCGTCGCCCAAAGGAGCGACGAATAATCCATCGGCACGATTACCGATACCGGCCCGTGGCGCAGCGCCGCGGTCAGCGCAATCTGACCCATCCCCCCGACGATCCCGATCGCCGCGAGGATCGCCCAGACCATCGGCGGATGCGCGCGCAGGTCGGTGAGCCAGAACAGGAACAGCGGCGGCACCGACAACGCCGAGAACCAGAAGACCGTCGTACCCGCGCCCTCGGTCCGGCCGATCTGGCGCAGCAGGACGGAGGTGACGGCGATCATGAACCCTGCCATTAGCCCGACGCCGGCACTTGCCAGCGGGATCGAATGGCCGCCGGGTTCGGCGATGATGACGATCGCCGCGAACCCGACCGCGACCGCCGCCCAGCGATGCACGCCCGTTGGCTCGCGCAGCCAGACCGCGCCGAGCAGCGTGGCGAACAGGGGCGCGGTGAACTGAAACGTCGTCGCCTCGGCCAGCGGCAGCAGGTGGATCGACCCGAAGGTGAAGCACATGCCGACCAGTCCCGCGGCGGTGCGGCCGAGATGCGCGGGAAAACGTTGCGTCCGCACCGCGCCAAGGCCAACGGTGCGCCAGAGGTAGAAGGTGACGACCGGCAGCGCGCAAAGCTGGCGGAAAAACATCGTGTCGGCAAGGCCTGCGCCCCGCGTCTCCGCCAGCTTGATGAGCGCACCCATCGTCGCCATCAACGCGGCGGCAAGGATCCGCAGGCAGATGCCCTTGAGGATGGAATCGCCGGTCATCCGCGGGGGCTAGGCCTCGCGGGACTGCATCGCAACAAGGTTGTCGGCACCAACCGTCATCCCAGCGAAGGCTGGGATCGCTGGCGGTTCTTGCCGTGCTCTATCACCGAGCGATCCTAGCCTTCGCTGGGATGACGTTGTGATAGGCTCAGCGCCCTGCCACTTCCCGCCGACGCATCGGCATCGCGTCGATCGTCCGCTCGATCCGGCGTGGCACGATCGCCTCTGCCGAGCGCAGCTTCACGTCGCCGTCGCGGCCGACGAGTACGACACCGAAGCGCGAGCGGGGCACGGCGTAACGCTGGCGTAGCGCGGCGGCATATTCGTGCGCCCCGGCGACGGTATCGCCGACGACCTCGATGACGTGCACGTCGCGATCGCCCATGCTTGCCTGCGACTGACGCAGCAGCGCCTGTTGGCGGACGAGGCGGGGGTCGTCGCGGTTGGGGGCGAACACGACGATCAGGCGCGGTTCTGCCTCGCGCGCGTCGATGGCGTTTGGCTGCGGCTGTACGGCGGCGGCGAGCGTCAGGGGGAGAAGGGGTCCGATCACCCGCAAACAACGAAGAACCGGCGGAAAAGTGCCGCGTGGGTCTATCCGCGCTTGCGGATCAGCCCCTCCTGCGCCGAGCTGGCGACCAGACGCCCGTCGGCGCTATAGATGCGCCCGCGATTATGGCCGCGGCCATGACCAGACCAGGGACTGTCGCAGGTGTAGAGCAGCCATTCGTCGGCGCGGAACGGCTCGTGCAGCCACAATGCGTGGTCGAGGCTGGCGGTCTGCACCGACCCGTCCATCCACGTCATGCCGTGCGGCAACATGCAGGTGCCGAGCAGCGTCATGTCGCTGGCATAGGCAAGCATCGCGCGGTGGAGCGCCGGATCGTCGGGCAAGGGCGCGACGACCCGGAACCAGCTATGCTGCACCGGCTCGTGCGGGGCGGGGTTGAACCATTCGCGCGGGGCCACCGGACGGATCTCGATCGGGCGGGCGCGCAGGAAGAAGCGCCGCAGCTTCTCCGGCACATGTTCCTGGATTTCCTCGCGAAGCTCACCCTCGCTCTTCAGCGCCTCCGGCAGGGGCACGTCGGGCATCGGGAAGTGGTGCGAGAGGCCGTCCTCGGGCGATTGGAAGCTCGCGATCATGTTGAGGATCGGCTTGCCCTGCTGCATCGCGATGACGCGGCGATTGGCGAAGCTCCGCCCGTCGAAATCCCGGACGACGCGATAGACGATCGGGTAATCCTCGTTCCCCGCGCGCATGAAATAGGCGTGGAGCGAGTGCGCGACCTTGCCGTCGTCGATCGATCGCTGGGCGGCCTGCAGACCTTGCGCGATCACCTGTCCGCCGAACACGCGGCCGACGCCGCCCGGCTGACGCGCGCCGCGATAAAGGTCGGTGTCGATCGTCTCGACATCGAGCAGCTCGACGAGCTGCCCGACCAGTCCCTCACCCGTGTCCGCGCGTTCCGCCATCAATATCCGTTCGCCCTTGCCAGTGCGTCGGCATGGTGGCCCGCGTCGCCGAACAGCTCGGCCAGCACGCGCGCGCGCTTCATGTAGAAGCCGATATCGTAATCGTCGGTCATGCCGATACCGCCATGCATCTGGATGCCTTCCTGCACCGACAGCGTCGTGGCAAGCCCCGTCATCGCCTTGGCGACGTGGGTTGCCTCATGGGCGCGCGGGTCGTCGGCGTCGAGCAATTGCTGCGCCTTGAGCACGGCGGCGCGCGCGACCTCTATTTCGGCATAGAGGTGCGCGGCGCGGTGCTGGAGCGCCTGGAAGCTGCCGATCACCTGACCGAACTGCTTGCGTTCCTTCAGGTACGCGGTGGTCATGTCCATCGCGCCCGCGCCGACGCCGACCAGCTCGGCGGCAGCGGCGGTGCGCGCGGCGCCGAGGAGGCGGTCGAGCACCGCGCGGCCCCCGTCGACCTCGCCCACCACGGCATCGGCATCGACCGCCACGCCGTCGAAGCGGACTTCGCTGGCGAGGCTCGAGTCGGCGAGCCGGCGGGGGGCGACGGTGAGGCCGGCGGCCTTGGGATCGACCGCGAACACTGTCTCGCCATTTTCGGTCTTGGCGGCGACGAGGATCAGGTCGGCGACGTGCGCATGGTGGACGAATCGCTTGGTGCCGGTGAGCTTGAAGCCGTTGCCCGACCGCTCGGCCGTCATCTCGATCCGGCCGGTGTGCTTGGCGCCCTCGTCGATCGCGAGCGCGATCACCGCGTCGCCGGCGACGATGCGCGGGAACCAGGTGTCGGCATGGGCGGTGCCCTTGAGGCCCGCCACCGCCGCGATCGACGTGGTGAGGAAGGGAGAGGGCGACAGGTTGCGGCCGATCTCTTCCATCACGACCCCCGCCTCGACATGGCCGAGGCCGAGGCCGCCCTGATCCTCGGGCACGAGGATGCCGGTGAAGCCCATCTCGGCGAACTGCTTCCACAGGTCGCGGCTGAAACCCGTCTCGTCCTTGGCATCGCGCAGGCTGCGCAGGTGGCCAACGGGGGCTTCGGTGCCGACGAAATCACGCGCGGTGTCGCGCAGCATCGTCTGTTCGTCGTTGAGGTAGAGGGGCATGGTCTCTCCAAATCGTCACCCCGGACTAGTTCCGGGGTCCACCGCGCCCCTTGTCCGGCGGCGTCGGTGGAAAGGTGGACCCCGGAACAAGTCCGGGGTGACGGGTGGGCGTCAGCCCCCCGGCAGCTCCAAGATCCGCTTGGCGATGATGCCGAGCTGGATCTCGCTGGTCCCGCCCTCGATCGAATTGGCCTTGGTGCGCAGCCATGCGCGTGCCTTGGCGCCGCCGTTCGAGCCCTCGCTCTCCCATTCGAGTGCGTCGCTGCCGCCGGCTGCCATCACCAGTTCGTGGCGCTGCTTGTTCAGCTCTGTACCGACATATTTCATCATGCTGGGCTGCGCGGGATGCGCACGGCCGGCCTTCAGTTCGTCGATGAACCGCTCGGACATGGCGGAAAAGGCGCGGGCGCGCACGTCGAACTCGGCGATCGCGGCGCGCAGCATCGGATCGGCAAGGCGGCCGCTCTCGTCGAGGCCGATCGTCGCGATCGCGCCTTCGATCAGCGGATTGCCGCCGGTGCCCTGACCCAGCCCCATGCCCGAGATCATCTCGCGCTCGTGCCCGAGCAGGTATTTGGCGACGTCCCAGCCCTTGTTCTCGTCATGGACGCGATTGGCCTTGGGCACCTTCACATTGTCGAAGAAGGTCTCGCAGAAGGGCGAATAGCCGCTGATGAGCAGGATCGGGCGGGTCGAGACGCCCTCGCTTTCCATGTCGAACAGGACGAAGCTGATCCCGCCCTGCTTCGATTCCTTCGACGTGCGGACGAGGCAGAAGATCCAGTCCGCCTTGTCGGCATAGCTGGTCCAGACCTTCTGCCCGTTGACGATATAGTGGTCGCCCGCATCCTCGGCGCTGGTCGCGAGGCCGGCAAGGTCGGAGCCGGCATTGGGTTCCGAATAACCCTGGCACCAGCGGATCTCCCCGCGGGCGATCCTGGGCAGATGCTCGAGCTTCTGTTCCTCGGTCCCGTATTTGAGCAGCGCCGGGCCGAGCATCGAGATGCCGAAGCTCGATAGCGGATTGCGCGCGCCGATCGCGGCCATCTCCTCCT
The DNA here is from genome assembly GCA_913775795.1 of uncultured Sphingomonas sp. GTDB lineage: Bacteria > Pseudomonadota > Alphaproteobacteria > Sphingomonadales > Sphingomonadaceae > Sphingomonas. Next base: position 11,679 of record CAJYLT010000019.1, read on the forward strand.
TCAGCACCTTGGCCTCGGCCGGCGACAGGCCGCCGCCGCCATATTGCGTCGGCCAGTCGGGAACAGTCCAGCCGCGCGCGGCCATCGCGTCCATCCATTCCTTCTGCCCCGGCTGATAGACGGCGCGGCGGCCGCCCCAGCACACGTCCTTGTCGCTGCGCACGGGCCTGCGCATCTCGGGCGGGCAGTTGGCCTCCAGCCACTGACGGGTCTCAAGGCGGAACTGGTCTAGGTCGGTCATCACGCGGCTCCTTGAAGCTGGGTGTCGATGATCTTGGCGACGGCGATGGCGTCGTGGTCGCGATTGGCGGCGGTCATCACCTGAACGCCGCCGGGCAGGCCGCCGAAGGTGCCGACGGGCACGACGCAGGCGGGCAGGCCGGGATAGGTCGCAAGGCCGGCCCAGACGAGGTGCGCATCATAAGGGCCGTCCACCCCGTCGATGTCGAGCGTTCGCTCGGCCAGCGGGCGGCTGTCGTGCTGGAAGGCGAGGGTGGCGGCGGGCGGCGCGATCACCGCGTCCACCTCCCCGAACAACGCGCCCCATGCCCGCGTGCTTCGCGCCTGTGCGTCGAGCCAGCTGAGCCAGGCGAGCAGCGTCGGCATCGTGTGGTGCAGGTCGGGCTGCGAGCGGGCGAAGACGACGTTCAGCATCTTCCCGTACGCCTCGTGCTGGCGCGCGAGGTCGGGCAGGGCGGGGTGGTCGCGGATCACCTCGACCCCCGCCCGGCCCAGCGCCTCGGCCGCGCGCTCGACCGCCTCGACACAGGTGGCGGCGGTGCGGGTTTCCGGGTGAGCCGTGAGCGCGAGGACGCGGCGGGTGGGCTTCGCCTGAGGCAATGGGAGCGTGGAGAGCAGGTCGAGCATGACCGCCAGATCCTCGCCCGACCGCGCGAGCGGGCCGACGACGCCGAGCACTGTCTCCGCTCCGTCGGTCCTGGGATAGCGGTGGCCGAGGCTGCTGATCGCCGCCCAGGTGGGCTTCAGTCCCCAGACGCCGCAGAAATGCGCGGGCACGCGGATCGACCCGCCGATGTCGCTGCCCATCTCGATCGGGACATAGCTGGCGGCGAGGCTGGCGGCCGACCCGCCCGAACTGCCGCCCGGTGTGCACGTCGGGTCGAGCGGGTGGTTCGTCCGACCGTGGATCGAGTTGATCGATTGCCAGTCGCCGAGCCCCTTGGGCAGGTTGGTCTTGCCGAGAATGATCGCGCCCGCCGCCTTCAGCCGGCGCACCGCCTCGGCATCGCTCGTCGCAATGTTGCCGGTGTGCTGCGCGAAGCCCCAGTGCGTCGGCAGCCCCTCGACGTCGAAGGCCTCCTTCACCGTCATCGGCACGCCGAGCAGCGGCATTGCATCGGCGGACGCCGCGCGCGCGTCGATCGCATCGGCGGCGGCGCGCGCGCGGTCGAAGTCGCGAACGACGACTGCGTTGATCGCGCCGTCGCCCGCTCCGATCCGCGCGATCGCCGCCTCGGTCTCGGCGCGCGCGCTGGTCTCGCCCGCCCGGATCGCGGCGGCGGTGGCGAGCGCGGACCTCATGGCCGCGCCGCCATCGCCGGATGCACCGGGCAGGGCGAGGGTGCGATCAATTGAACTTCTCGCCCTTCTCGGCCTTGTCGCGCAGCAGCTTGGCTACTTCGAAGCCGTGCTTCTCCAAGCCCGCGACGATCTTCGGCAGCCCTTCCTGGTCGGCCCAGAACATCGGCCCACCCTTGTACGGAGGGAAGCCGTAGCCGTAGATCCAGACGACGTCGATGTCGCTCGCGCGCTGCGCCATGCCCTCTTCGAGGATGCGCGCACCCTCGTTGACCATGGTGTAGAGCGTGCGCTCGGTGATCTCGTCCTCGGTCACGTCGTGCTGCGGCGTGCCGGTCTTTTGGCGGAAGTCCTCGATGATCTCGGCGACGCGCGGGCTGTTCGAGGGCTGGCGCTTCTCGTCATAGTCGTAGAAGCCCTTGCCCTTCTTCTGGCCCCAGCGCTCCTCGGCCGCCAGCGCATCGCGGATGCTCTCGATCCGGGTCGGGTCGCGGTGCCAGCCGATATCGACGCCGGCGAGGTCGGCCATCTGGAACGGCCCCATCGGCATGCCAAAGGCGACGTGGACGCGGTCGACCTGCTCGGGCGTCGCCCCCTCGAGGAGGAGGTTCATCGCCTCGACCTGACGCGGCATCAGCATCCGGTTGCCGATGAAGCCGTGGCAGACGCCGGCGACCACCGCGACCTTCCTGATCTTCTTGGCGACCGCCATTGCGGTCATCAGCGCGTCGGGCGCGGTCTTGGCCCCGCGCACGACTTCGAGCAGCTTCATCACGTTGGCGGGCGAGAAGAAGTGGAGGCCGAGCACGTCCTGCGGCCGACTGGTCGCCGCCGCAATCTCGTCGATGTTGAGGTACGACGTGTTGGACGCGAGGATCGCGCCGGGCTTGGCAATGGTGTCGAGCTTGCCGAAAATGTCCTTCTTCACATCCATCGACTCATACACCGCCTCGATGATGAGGTCGCAGTCGGCAAGGTCGTCGAGGCTGAGCGTCGGCTTGAGCAGCCCCATCGCGCCCTCGACCTGGTCGGCGGTCATGCGGCCCTTGGCGGCGGTCGCCTCGTAATTCTTGCGCATGACGCCGGTGCCGCGGTCGAGCGCGTCCTGCTGCATCTCGACGATCGTCACGGGGATGCCCGCCGACAGGAAGTTCATGCTGATCCCGCCGCCCATCGTACCGGCGCCGATGATGCCCACGCGCTTGATCTCGCGGGGCTGCGTCCCTTCGGGCAGGCCGTCGATCTTCGATGCCTTGCGCTCGGCGAAGAAGATGTGGCGCAGCGCCGCCGACTGCTTGCCCATGACCAGCTTCATGAAGCCCATGCGCTCGCGCTGGACGCCCTCGGCATAGGGCTTGCCCGCGGTCGTCTCGATCACCTCGATGATCTCGTTCGGCGCGTCGAGGCCGCGGAAGCGGCGGGCGTTGGTCTGGCGGAACGCCTCGACCACCGCGGGGTCGAGCGTGACGGGCGCCTCGCTGGTGCGCGGCAGCGGCCGGGCGTCGGCGACTTCGCGGGCGAAGGCAATCGCGTCGGGCAGCAGGTCGCCGTCGGTCACGCGGTCGAGCAGGCCGGCGTCCCTGGCCTTGGCGGCGGGGATGGGATCGCCTTTGGTCGCCATTTCGAGCGCGACCTCGACCCCCGCGACGCGCGGCAGCCGCTGCGTGCCGCCCGCGCCGGGCAGGATGCCGAGCTTCACTTCGGGCAGGCCGAACTTCGCGGAGGGGACGGCGATGCGGTAATGCGCGGCCAGCGCCACCTCCAGCCCGCCGCCGAGCGCGGTGCCGTGGATCGCGGCGATCACGGGCTTTTCCGACGCCTCGATCTTATCGACCAGCACGGGGAGCGAGGGCTCCGCCATCATCTTGCCGAACTCGGTGATGTCGGCGCCCGCGAAAAAGGTCTGACCCTCGCACGCGATGACGACTGCCTTGATGCCGTCGTCGGCGGCGGCCTCGTCGATCGCCTTGTCGAGGCCCTGACGCACCGCCGCGCCCAGCGCATTGACCGGCGGATTGTTCGACAGGACGACCAGCACGTCGCCGTCGCGGCGCGTGGTGATGGGGGAAGTCATGGTTGCCATCTCCTTGGGGGCAGTCAGTCGAGCGCCGCGTGGATCATCGTGCGGATCTCGCGGCGGACGGGATAGAGGCTCGAGGGGCTCAATTGCGTCATGAAGATCATGTGCAGCCGCTCGACGGGGTCGATGAAGAAGGCGGTCGAAAAGAGCCCGCCCCAGTAATAGTCGCCGACGCTGCCGGGGACGAGCGTCGAGGCGACGTCCTGCGTCACGGCAAAGCCCAGGCCGAAGCCGATGCCGGCATTCGTCGCCTCGCTGAACATCGAGCGTGACATGGAAGCGAGATCGCCGCCGCCGGGCAGGTGGTTCGCCGTCATCAACTCGATCGTCTTGCGGCCGAGGATGCGCGTGCCGTCCAGCGTGCCGCCGTTCAGCAGCATTGTGCAGAAGCGGTGATAGTCGAGGCTGTTCGACACCAGCCCGCCGCCGCCCGACACGAGCCGTGGCTTCATCGCCCAGGCGCTCGACGCGCCCGGATCGTACATGACGCGGCCTTCATCCGCCTTGAACGTGTAGCAGTCGGCAAGGCGCGGGAGCTTGTCCGCCGGCACCTGAAAAAAGGTGTCGTCCATGCCGAGGGGGGCGAGGATGCGGTCCCGCATCACCTCGTCGAGCGGCCTGTCCTCGATCCGCTGGATCACCGCGCCGAGCACGTCGGTCGCGACCGAGTAGTTCCACGCATCGCCGGGCGAGAATTCGAGTGGCAGCTTGCCCAGCGCGGCGACGAAGCCGTCAAGGTCGAGATTGCCGTGCCACGATTCGATCTTCAGCTCGCGGTGCGCGGCGTCGACATTGGTGCGGTTCTGGAAGCCGTAGGTGAAGCCCGCGGTGTGGCGGAGCAGGTCGATCATTAGCATCGGCCGCGCGGTCGGCGTCACCGCGAACGGCACCCCGCCGCCGCCCCCGGCATAGACGCCGACGCCCTTCAACTCGGGCAGCACGCGGTGGACGGGCGTGTCGAGCGCGACGCGCCCCTCTTCGACCAGCATCATGAACAGGACGCTGGTGATCGGCTTGGTCATCGACGCGATGCGGAACAGCGTGTCGGGGCCGACGGGCGTCCCGTCGATGCGCGCGTTGCCCAGGTGGCTGAAATGCGCGATCGCCCCGTCGCGCGCGATCAGCAGCTGCGCGTGCGGCAACAGGCCGGTGTCCAGATATCGCTCGGTCAGGAAGGCGTCGATCCGCGCCAGCCGGTCGGCGGCGAAGCCCAGCGATCCCGCGTCTTGAACCGTGCGATCGAGCATACCTGTCGTTCGAATCCTCTCCGGCCACCACGTTCGACGTGGCCCGCTCACCTATTATCTTGAGCGCGGATCGAATCAACACTAACCTTCACGCAAACGTCAATCGGGCAAACCCGATATTCGACAGCGCATAGGAGAGAAGCGATGGCGACCGCCCCCGACGCCAAACCCTGGCCCGCGATGACCCTCGCTCAGATCGAGGCGGCGACGACCGCGCCGGGGCAGCCGTTCGAGATGGAGACGGTCGAGATTCGCGGGGTGCCGACGCGCACGTGGAAGAACGCGCCGCCCAATCTGGCTCTGCTGATCGCCTTCTCGCGCAGCCACGGCGCGCGCGAGTTCGTGATCCACGAGGATGAGCGCGTGACGTACGACGCGCATTTCCGCGCGGTCGCGCATCTGGCGCACAAGCTGGCCGAGGCGGGGGTGGGGAAGGGCGACCGGGTAGCGTTTGCGATGCGCAACCTGCCCGAATGGACCGCGATCTTCTTTGCCGTCGCCAGCATCGGCGCGGTCGCGGTGCCGCTCAACGCGTGGTGGAGCGCGGGCGAGCTTTCGTACGGCATCGCCGATTCGGGGGCGAAGCTGCTGATCCTCGACGGCGACCGTTACGACCGGTTCAAGGGGGAGCTGCCGGCGCTGACCGGCCTCTCCGCCGTGTTCGTCACGCGGCCAAAGGGGCCGATCGAGGCCCCGGCCCAACCGTTCGACATGCTGCTGCCGCCGCCGAACGACTGGGCGGCGCTGCCCGAGATCGGCCTGCACCCCGCCGCCGCGGCGATCGTGCCCGAGGACGACGTCGTCATCTTCTATACCAGCGGTACGACCGGCGCGCCGAAGGGGGCGCTGGGCACGCATCGCAACATGGCGACCAACATCTACAGCTCGGCCTATTGCAACGCGCGTGCGCTGCTGCGCCGGGGTGAGATGCCGCCCGCCGCGCCGGTGCCGAAGGTCGGGCTGCTGGTCATCCCGCTGTTCCACGTCACCGCCTGTTCGGCGTCGCTGATGGGCACGGTGGCGAGCGGGGGGACGATCGTGCTGATGCGCCGCTGGGATGCGGGCGAGGCGCTGAAGCTGATCGAGCGCGAGCGCGTGCAACTGACCGGCGGCGTGCCGACGATCGCGTGGCAGCTGCTCGAGCATCCGGATCGCGACAAATACGACCTCTCGTGCCTGGAGGCGATCCAATATGGCGGCGCCCCCGCCGCGCCCGAATTGGTCCGCCGAATCGAGGCCGAGTTCGGCGCCGCGCCCGGCAGCGGTTGGGGCATGACCGAGACGATGGCGACGGTGACCCAGCATACCGGCGAGGATTATCTGAACCGCCCCGACAGCTGCGGCCCGCCGGTGCCGGTGGCCGAACTCAAGATCATGTCGGTCGACGACGCCGAGGAACTGCCGGTGGGCGAGGTCGGCGAGCTCTGGGCGCGCGGGCCAATGATTGTAAAGGGATATTGGAACAAGCCCGAGGCGACGGCGGAAACCTTCGTCGACGGCTGGGTGCGCACGGGCGACCTCGCGCGGCTGGACGAGGAGGGGTTTTGCTACATCGTCGACCGCGCCAAGGACATCGTCATCCGCGGCGGCGAGAATATCTATTCGATCGAGGTCGAGAACGTCCTCTACGCCCACCCCGCCGTCACCGACGCCGCGCTGGTCGGCGTGCCGCACCGGACGCTTGGCGAGGTGCCCGCGGCGGTCGTCCACCTCTGCCCCGGCTGCACCGCGACCGAGGGCGAGTTGCAGGACTGGGTCGCGCAGCACCTCGCCGCGTTCAAGGTGCCGAGCGCGATCCGGTTCGTCGACAGCGTGCTGCCGCGGAACGCCAACGGGAAGATTCTGAAGGGCGAGTTGCGGAAGATGTTCGCGGAGGGGTGACGCTGCGCCCATCTTCAACCTGACCTAAAAACGGAACCCGTTACGCAGCCGCGATGTTTCTGCCCCCAGCATTGAACGGGGGAAGCATGGAAACGACGAAAATCGGCGAAATCGCGCGCAGGGCACTGGTGGTCATGCTGGTCGTGGGCCTGTGCCTGCTGACCGTGCAATTCGCGTTCGTCTTCATGCTGATTTTCTCCGCGGTCCTCGTCGCCGCCTTGATCCGCGCGGCGGGGTGGCCGTTCCGGCGGATGGGGGCGAGCGACACGGTGTCGGTATTCTGCGGCCTGTTCCTGATTCTCGCCGTGCTTGGCGGGGCAGGCTGGCTGTTCGGCGCGCAGCTGTCCGAACAGTTCACCGAGGTCGGGCAGCAATTGCCGCAGGCGTTCGAGCGGGCGCGGGCGATGGCCGAGCAGGTGCCGTTCCTGAAGAGCTTCCTCACCGGCACGCCTGATTTCCAGAGCATCGCCAGCCGCGCGCTTACCTTTGCATTCGGCGCGGTGGGGGCGATCACCAACCTCGTCCTCGTCATCGTCGCGGCGATGTACCTCGCGCTCGAACCTGGCATCTACATGCGGGGGGTCGAGAAGCTGTTCCCCAAGGACAAGGGGCGTCAGGTGCGCGAGGCACTGTCGGCGAGTGGCCAAGCGCTCAACAAGTGGCTGATCGCGCAAGGGGCGACGATGCTGATCGTCGGCGTGCTGATCTGGGGCGGGCTCAGCATCGTCGGGGTGCAGTCGGCCGGGGCGCTCGGCGTCATCTCGGGGCTTACCAATTTCATTCCGCTCGTCGGCCCGTTCATCGGCGCGGCGCCCGGCGTGCTGCTCGGCCTGTCCCAAGGGACCGACACGCTGATCTGGACGTGCGTCGTCTACCTCGTCGCCCAGCAGCTCGAGGGGAATGTCCTCACCCCGATCATCCAGAAATATGCGGTGTCCATCCCGCCTGCGGTGCTCATGTTCGCGCTGGCGGCGCTGGGCAGCATGTTCGGGTTCATCGGCGTGATCGTCGCCGCGCCGCTGGCGGTCGTGCTCTACGTTCTCGTCGCGCTGCTCTGGGTCCGTGATACGCTCGGCCATCATGCCGAGATCGACGGGATCGACGCGCCGCCGCCGCCCGACTCGAACGCGCCGGAGGCGGGCGGAGAAACCAAGCCCGCCTGACCCTTTACGCCCGCGCCGAAGGGGGGCAATAACGCCCCATCACGGCCGCACCGGGACAGAGTCCCCGGCGTCGGCACCTTCGGAGATGGGAATGCGCGGATGGTCCTTGGCGCTGGCGCTTGCGTCGGTGAGCGTGACGGCAATGGCAGCTGAGCCCGTGGCGGCGCAGCAGCAGCCGGTGAC
>CAJYLT010000020.1 GCA_913775795.1 uncultured Sphingomonas sp.
CGACCAGCGGCATCGGCACCCCGCGGACCGCCAGCTGATCAAGCGTACCCCCATCGAGATCGGGCGCGATCAGCCGCTCGACCGGCAACAGCGCGGCGAGCAGCGCGGCGGCCCACACCACGCCGCCGCCGACACGGGCGAGCAGCGCGGCATCGGGGCCGATCGCGAAGGGAAAGAGAATCGCGACCAGCAGAAAGAACCCGATCGGCAGCCACAGCCCGCCCGAACTCCACGCACGGCGGACCTCACGCCAGGCAATGGCGGCGACGATCACAGCGCCACCGCGAGCGCGCTCGGCAGCGCGAGGGGAAGGTGGGTCGCGACCATTACGATGCCGCCGTCCGTGCGGTGACGCGCGATCAGCCGTTCGAGCAGCGCCAGCGACCCGGTGTCGAGCCCGTTGGCGGGTTCGTCGAGCAGCCAGATCGCCGCACCGCTCGCGATCGTCCGTGCGATCAGTGCACGCCGGCGCTGGCCGGTCGACAGCAGCCGGACGGGCACGTCACCCAGCGTGTCGAGCCCGACATCGGCCAGTGCCTCCGGCACCGCGCCGGCCCGGCCGTCGATCCGCGCCCACCAGCCGAGCGCATCGGCCAGCGGCAATTCGCCGTCGAGTCCGGCGCTTTCCGCCATCAGGGCCACGTCGCCATTGCGTGCGACCCGACCCGCGGCGGGGGTCAGCAACCCGGCAGCGATCCGCAGCAGGCTCGACTTGCCGACGCCGTTCGGCCCGGTGACCACCGCCGCCTGACCCGCCTCCAGCGTCAGGGAGAGCCCCTCGAGCAGCTTCCGCCCGCCGCGCAGGCAGGTGACGTCGGCGAGCGCCAGCCGGGTCACGCCGCCGCTTCGAGCGCGTGCATGTCCTCGTCGCTCAGCCCGAAATGATGGCCGACTTCGTGGACGACGATGTGATGCACCAAAGTTGCCAGATCGACCCCGGTCGCGACCCATTCGTCGAGGATCGCGCGGCGATAGAGGTGGATGCGGTCGGGCAGGGTGACGCCGTCGAAGGCCGACTTCTCTCCGACCGGGCGGCCGTGGTACAGGCCGGTCAGCTCGTACGGATCCTCTATCCTCAGCGCATCAAGCGTTTCGTCGTCGGCCCAATCCTCGATCAACAAGACGACGTCGATCAGATGCTCGGCGAACGGTGCGGGGATGCGCGCCAGGCTGGCACGCGCCAGCGCCTCGATCTCGTCTGCGCCCGGTGCGATCCGCTCTTGCCCGTCCATGGGGAGCGACATAGGCATGGGGCTACGCCAAGGGCAAGGACGAGGGGTTATGATCGAGCAGTTGAGCGAAGCCGAACGCGCCGATGCGCTCGATGGGTTGCCCGAATGGGACTATGACGACGGCCGCGACGCGATCGGGCGCAGCTTCACTTTCGACAGCTTCTCCGAAGCCTTCGCCTTCATGACGCAGGTCGCGCTGCTTGCCGAGAAGGCGGATCATCACCCGGAATGGTCGAACGTGTACAACCGTGTCGACATCGTGCTGACGACGCATGATGCGGGCGGGCTGTCGACGCGGGACGTCGAACTGGCGGGGCAGATCGACGATCTGGTGGATTGAGACCCACTCACCGTCATCCCCGCGCAGGCGGGGATCAATTCTGGCTGACCTAACGGAAAGAGCCGCCCGCTCCCCATCAATTGATCCCGGCCTTCGCGGGGATGACGATATTAGTCCGTAAACACCGCCGCCCGCTTCTGCATGTTCGCCATCGCCGCTTCCATCTGGTTCGGCGAACGCAGCAGGGCGGCCTGTTCGACACTTTCCTCCATCAGGATGTCGGCGGCATCGGCCTCGACCGCTTCGTTCGCCAACCGCTTGATTGCGCGGACCGCCTGCGGGTTGCGCTCGGCGATCGCGCGGGCGAGCGTCATCGCCTCGGCATGCGGATCGTCCGAAGTCCGCAGCGCGAAGCCCAGATCGACCGCTTCGGTACCGGTGAATTCGCGCGCGGTGTAGGCGAGTTCGCGCAACGCATCGTCGCGCACGCGGCCGCGCCACAGCGCGAAACCGGCCATGTCGGGGACGATGCCCCATTTGATCTCCATGACCGACAGCCGCGTGGTCGGATGGATGATCGTGATGTCCGCGCCGCTCATCACCTGCAGTCCGCCGCCGAACGCGATGCCGTGCACCGCGGCGATCACCGGCACGCCGAGCGTCCGCCAGCCCCAGGCGATCTGCTGGAAATTATTGGCGAGCCCGTGCGTCCGCACCGGCAGATCGACGCCGGCGCCGGCCGATGCCATGCTCGCCATGTCGAGGCCGGCGCAGAAGGCAGGCCCTTCGCCCGACAGCACGACCGCGCGCACGCTCCTGTCGCCGCCGATCCGGTCGATCGCGTCGATCAGCGCGGCGAACATCGCCGGGTCGAGCGCATTCATCTTGGCCGGACGGTTGAGGCGGACGTCGGCGATGCCGGCGTCGATGGCGATGGTCACGCGAGGGGCGTCGGTCATGGCACCCAAGCTACGCCACGGCGGCGATTTGTAAACGGCCGTCAGGCACGATACGGCCGGGCCTATGCAGCCGATCCCGTTCGATCCCGAGCAGTTCTTCAAGCGCTTCACCTGGGAGCATCACGGATCGACGCTGGGCATCGTCTATCATGCGCATGGCGACGATTGGGCCGAACTCGCGCTGCCGTACGGTGAGCATCTGATCGGCGATCCGGCGTCGGGCGTCATCGCGTCGGGGCCGATCCTGACGCTGCTCGACCAGGCGACCAGTTCGGCGGTGTGGCTGAAGCGCGGCGGGTTCCTGCCGCATGCGACGCTCGACCTGCGCATCGATTACCTGCGCCCCGCGACCCCGCACCGCACGGTGATCGGCCGCGGCGAATGCTACCACGTGACCAAGAGCATCGCCTTCGTGCGGGGTATCGCGCATGACGGCGACCCCGACGATCCGCTGGCGCATGTCGCGGGCACGTTCATGGTGACGCGGATGCCGACCGGGGTCACGGCATGACGCTGCCTCCCTATGCGACGCTGCTGGGTATCGCGATCGAGCTCGACGACGACGGTACGCGCCGGCTGGTGCTGCCCTATGCCGGCAAGGTCAGTGGGCGGCCGGGATACCTGCATGGCGGCGCGATCGGTGGGCTGCTGGAGATGGCCGCGATCCTGCGCCTGCGCGATGCGCTGGGTGACGAGGCGGCGGTGGTGAAGCCGGTGACGCTGACGGTCGATTACATGCGCGGTGGGCGCGAAAAGATGACCTATGCCGCAGGACTCGTCCGGCGTCTGGGCTCGCGCGTCGCCAACGTCGATGCGATCGCGTGGCAGGATGACCGCGCCACGCCGATCGCAGCGGCGCGGCTGACGTTTCTTATTCGCCGCTGAGGCCTATTCCCCGAACTTGCCGGCGCGGTAGAGCAGCGTGATCGCGACGCGGCGATTGCGCGGGTCGGTCGCATTGTCGGCGATCATCGGTTCGCGGTCGGCGACCCCTTCGATCCGTTCGAAGCGCGCTTCGGGTACGCCGCCCATCGCCAGGCGGCGGCGAGTGGCCTCGGCGCGCCCCGACGACAGTGTCCAGTTGTTCATGCCCTGGCGGCTGCCGAACTGAAGCGCGTCGGTATGGCCGCGGATCATGATCGGATTGGGCGTGGCCCGAATCGCGTCCGCAACCAGACCGATCAGGGTCGACGCTTCCGGCACCAGCGCGGTCGTGCCGGTGGCGAACATCGAATAATCGGCGTCGTCGACCAGATCGATGCGCAGCCCGTCGCGGGTCATCGAGAAGCGGACGTGCCGGCCGAGCTTCGCAAGCTTGGTGTCGGCCGCGATCTGCTGTTCGACCTGACGCTTCATCTTCTCGAAATTGGCCCTGTCCTCGCTGGTCTGGCCAGGGTTGCGCAGCGAGCCCTTTTCGCCGGTGCCTTCGCGGTTTCCGCCCGACGCTTCGGACGGGATCGTCAGCGACCGCGTGCCGGTCTGCTGCGCCTTGTGCGGATAATTGTCCTTGTCGATGATTGACGACCCGCCGAACAGACCGTTCGAACCCGCCGACTTCTGCATCTTGATGTCGACGATCGTCGGCGTGAAATAGTCGGCGATCGACTTGCGCTGCTTCTCGGTCGTCGCGCCCAGGATCCACAGCAGCAGGAAGAACGCCATCATCGCCGTCACGAAGTCGGCGTACGCGACCTTCCATGCACCGCCGTGATGGCCACCATGGCCATCTGCGATGATCTTCTTAACGATGACGATCTTGGGCGGCTGGTTGTTGCCGTGAGGAGCGCGAGCGGCGGCCATTGGTTAGCGCCCGCGCAGGCCGTCGAAGACTTCGCCGAAGCCGGGTTGGTTGCTGTGTGCGATGCCCGAGCGCGCAGCCTCGATCACCAGCGGCTGCGGGTGACCGTGGAGCGAGGCGATGATGATCTGCTTGACGACGTGATAGATCGCCGAATCGGCGTCGATCACCTGCTGCAACCGGTTCGCGAGCGGACCGACGATGCCGTAGGCCAGCAACACGCCGAGGAAGGTGCCGACGAGTGCCGAACCGATCATGCCGCCCAGGATCGACGGCGGCTTGTCGATCGATCCCATCGTCTTCACGACGCCGAGCACCGCTGCGACGATGCCGAGTGCGGGAAGCGCGTCGCCCAACGACGTCAGCGTACCCTGGGGTCCCTGGACCTCGTGGTGGTGGGTCTTGATCGCGTTGTCCATCACCTCCTCGACCGCATGCACGTCGAGCGTGCCCGACGACACGACGACCAGGCGCAGCGTGTCGGCGATCAGCGCGACCAGCGTGTGGTCGGCCAGCAGGCGGGGATATTCGGAGAAGACCGATGAAGACTTCGGGTCCTCGACATGCGGTTCGAGCGCGATCGGCCCGTCGACGCGCAGCATCTTCATCAGCTTGCTGACGAGGAAGATCGTGTCGAGATAGTCCTGCTTCTTGTACTTCGGCCCCTTGAACACCTTGCCCAGCGCCCCGCCGACGGCCTTCAGCTCCTTGCCGGAGTTGCCGATGATGAGCGCGCCGATCGCCGCCCCGCCGATGATGAGCATTTCGTGCGGGATGGCGTGGAGGACCGGACCGAGCGCGCCGCCGGTGATGACGAAACCGCCGAACACCATGCCGAGCAGGACCACGAGGCCGATGGCGACAAACATGACTTAGGACTTCCCCTTCGCGGCCGGCGGGTCACGGACCTGTCGGCAATTCTTGTGTCCCTTGTCGCAAGCGGAAGTGGGGATTTGGTTAACGGCCTGACGGAAGTTGTGCTTAACGTACCGGATCGGGCCGATCGTCGTCCGATCAGCGCAGATAGTTGAACAGGCTGAGCGAGGTCAGCTTGCCGAAGCTTGCCTGCGTCGCGTCGAGCACTGTCATCACCTTCTTCAGTTCGGTGATCGTCGCCGGAATATCGGCATCCTCGATCGCGGACCGGTCGGCCTCGCGAGTCAGCGCAAGGTCTTCCAGGCGGCCTTTTTCCAACTCGAGTCGCGCGCCGCGGGCGCCGATCGAGGTCTGCGCGTTCACGACCGACGTCATCGCGGCCTGGATGTCGACGGTGTCGTCGGTTGCCGGGGCACCCGATTTCAGCTTGTCCGAAAACGCCTTCACGATCGCAAACATGTCGCTCGGTGGCCCACCGGCCTTTACCGGGATGTTGCCGAAGATATTCTGACCGCTGGTGGTCGCCGCGATCGTGCGACCGTCGCCGATCGGGACCTGCCCCGCCTCGCCCTTGCCGGTGAAGGTCACCTTTCCGCCGCCGTCGACGACATAGGGCGTCGCCGTGCTGTCGCCGGAAAACAGCGGCGTGCCGCGGGCGTCGGTGGTGTTGGCGACGCGCACCAGATCCTCCAGGATCACGTCGACCTCGGCCGACAGCGACTTGCGCTGCTCGTCGCTCAACGTCGAGCTGCCGGCCGAAATCGCGATCGTCTTCACGCGGCTGAGCTGCGATTCGATGCTGGCGAGCGCGGTCGCCGACGAATCGAGCAGCGAGGTCGCCAGATTGACGTTGGTCAGCTCCGCATCGGAATTCGCGCCTGCCCGCTTCAGCGCAGTCAGCGCGCGATAGCCCGCGGCATCGTCGGACGGCGTCGTGATGCGCTTCGTCGACGACAGTTGGTTGTTGAGCGCATCGGCCTTGTTGCTCAGCGCACCCATGCGGTCGCGGAGCCGGTCGAATTGAAGGGAGGTCGCGACGCGCATGTGGGCGGTCCTTAGCGAATGTCGAACATGGTTTGCATGATTTCGCGAGCCACCTGGATGACGCGGCTCGATGCCTGATAGGCCTGCTGGAACCGGATCAGGCTGACGGCTTCCTCGTCCAGGTCGACGCCGGTCATGCCGTCGCGCGCGCTGACAGACGAAATGTGGATGGCGGTCTGGGCATCGACGACCGCGCGTCGCGTCTTGAGCAGCGCGGCATTTTCGGTCGTAAGATCGTCGAACCTCGATTCCCACTTCGACGAGTCGCGCAGCGCGGTCAGCTTCGTCATGTTGCCGTTGCCGCGCACGCCCTCCGTACCGACGGCTGCGGCGACGCCTGCGGGGTCGTTCATCACGACGGCGATCTCTGTCGGCGCCGCGCCGGTGGGTATCTCGAAGATCGCTTCGCCCGGCGCACCACTTAGCGTCTTGCCGCCGGCCTGCCACGCCTTCATTCCCGAGACGAAATCGGTCGCGACCGCGTTCAGCCGCTGGCGCGCGCCGGCGATCTGCAAGGCCCCATCGACCAATCCCGCCATCGCACCGCCGGTTGCCGGCACCTTCTGCATCCCGGTCGAATCGTTGACGGCGATCGCCGCCTCGCCCGAATCGTTGGTGACGAAGCTGACGATCGCGCCGCGTTCGACATTGGCCAGCACCGGGCCGGCGCTTCCGCCCGCACGAACGGTGGCGCGGCCGAACGCGTCAAACTTCGTATCGATATCGACCAGCGCACTCATCGCCTCGAGCGTCCGATCACGTTCGTCGAGCAGCTGCACGCGCGACGACGATCCTTCGGCTGCGCGGGTCAGGCTGTTGTTGATCCGCGACATCGAATTGCTGAGGTCGGTCAGCTGCGCCGCCATGTCGCGGCCCTGCCCGGCGAGTTCCTCGGCAGCACCGGCCAGCGCGCGGCCGGTGCTGGCAAAGCCCGAGGCGAGCGAACGGGCATCTTCCAGGAAGACGGTGCGCGGGGCGGTGGCGGACGGGTCCGCGGCGACGGTCTTGGCGGTCGCAAAAAATGTGGTGAAGCGATCGGACAGCTGGTTGCCGGCCAGCGCGCCTTCGATCCGGTCGATCCAGCCGACCGACGCGGAGCTCTTGGCAAGGTCGGACCCGGTCGTGCGCGCCTGTGCCGAGCGGAATTCGTCGGCCGCACGCGACACACCGGCAATACGGACGCCGCCGCCGGTCTGCTGGGTCGTCTGGCCCAGGCCGGCCACGCCGCTGGTACGGAATTCCTCGATCGTCGAGGATCGGCGCGTATAGCCCGGCGTCGCGGCGTTCGCGATATTCTCGGACGTCGTCGACAGCGCGGTCTGATACGCGCGGACGCCGGTGACGCCGATGCTCAGCAGGTCGGTCATGGCGTACCGCCCCCACCGTCTGCGCCGCCGGTGCCTTGCGACTTGGCCAGGAAGTCGGTCATCGCCTTGGCAATACCCATCGGCGAATGCTGCGCCATGCTTTCGGTCAGCTTGCCGTCGAACATGTCGCGGAACTGCTCGCCCGCCTTGTTGTCGAACAGTCCGTCGGCAAGTTTCGCCGAGCGCATCGACTTCAGCATCATGCCGGTGAAGATCGCCTCGAACCGCTGGCCCGCCGCGGCGAGATTCGCGTCGGACTTCAGGCGCGACGTGTCGTTCGACGCGCCGCCGGCGGTGCCGGTGATGCCTGTCATGCCGGTGGGCGAGGCGGAGATTTGCGTCACAGGACGATCAGCTCCGCCTTCAGCGCGCCGGCCTGCTTCAGCGCTTCGAGGATAGCGACCAGGTCGGCGGGCGACGCACCGATGGCGTTCACCGCGTTCACGACATCGGCCAGTTTCGGCCCGGGCTCGAACAGGAACATCGGACGCCTCTCTTCCTCGACGGACACACCGCTCTTCTGTTCGACCGCCGTCTGCCCCTTGGAAAAGGGCGTGGGCTGGCTGACACGCTGGTTTTCATCAATACGAACAGTTAGTTTACCATGTGTTACCGCCGCGGGACTCACCCGGACGGCACTGTTGATAACGACCGTACCGGTGCGCGCGTTTACAATTACTTTCGCCGGCGCCTCGGCGGACACCACGCTCAGGTTCTCGATCCCGCTCATCAGCTGGGCGCGGACGTCGGCACCGGCCGGGGCCGTCACCGCGATCGACACGCCGTCCACGGCCCGTGCGACGCCGGCGCCGAAGCGCGCGTTGATCGCGCCGGCGACGTTCTGCGCCGTCGTGAAATCGGCCTGGGTCAGGTTGAACGTCAGCGTCGGCGAGCTGGCAAAGCCGGTGTCGACCGCGCGCTCGACCGTCGCGCCTTCCGGGATACGGCCCGACGAGGGCACGTTGACGACCACTTTCGATCCGTCGGCGCCTTCCGCACCCAGACCGCCGACGGCAAGATTGCCCTGCGCCATCGCATAGATCGCGCCGTCCGCACCGTAGAGCGGGCTGAGGATCAGCGTGCCGCCGCGCAACGACTTGGCCTTGCCCATCGCCGACACGGTGATGTCGAGCTTCTGGCCCGGCTTGGCGAAGGCGGGCAGTTCAGCCGTAATCATCACGACCGCTGAGTTCTTGAGCCCCGGATTGGCGCCCGGCGGCAGTTGCAGCCCGAAGCGCGAGGTGACGCCCTTCATCGACTGGACGGTATATTCGAGGTTGTCGTCGCCCGTGCCGGGCAGACCGACGACGACGCCATAGCCGGTCAGCTGGTTGGTACGGATGCCCTGGAACGTGCCGAGATCCTTGATGCGATCGGCCTGGGCCGGCGTCGCGATCAGCAGGGCAGTGAGGGCGGCGAAAAGGAGACGAAGCATTCCGACGATCCTCAGAACGGGCTGATGGTCTGGAAGAAGCGGTTGAGCCAGCCCTGGCGGCTGGCGCGCTGGACGTCGCCTCGACCGGTGTAGGCGATCTTCGCGTCCGCGACGCGGGTCGACAGGACTCGATTGTTCGCATCGATGTCGGCCGGGCGGACGACGCCGCGGATCTGAATGAATTCGTCGCCGCGGTTGAGCGTCAGCGTCTTCTGGCCCTGAACGATCATGGTGCCGTTGGGCAGCACCTCGGCGACCGTCACGCTGATCTCTCCCGACAATGCGTTCGACTGGTCGGCGGTGCCGGTTCCGTTAAAGTTGCGGTTGCCGCTGGTGCCGATGTCGCTCGGCTTGATCGCCGAGAGCAGACCGGTCGACGGCGGGGTGATGCCGAAGCCGCCGCCCGAATCAAGCTTGCTGCCCGCCGACTTCGACGCCTGGGTGCGTTCGGTCAGGATGATCGTGAGCGGGTCGCCGACCGCCCGCGCCCGCGCGCCCTCGTAGAGCCCGCCATAGCCGGCCGACACCTGGAAAATCGCGCCGTTGGCCGGCGGCGCGGCCGGCGGCGGCGGCGCATAGACCGTGCGAAATTCAGGCGGCGGCACGACCGGCTTCTTCTTGCCGAAGATGCCGGCGGTCGCAGGCGTCGCGAGAACCGCGGTGAGGACGAGAGCGGAGAGGATACGCATGACGGTCTATCGGCCTCAGATGTTCTGGTTGACGTATTTGAGCATTTCGTCGGTCGCCGAGATCATCTTGGAATTGACCTCGTACGCACGCTGGGTTTCGATCATGTCGACGAGTTCCTCGACGACGTTGACGTTGGAGCCTTCCAGCATGCCCTGGCGGATGTTGCCGCGGCCGTCCTGGCCAGCGATGCCCAGGTTCGCAGCGCCCGACGCGCCGGTTTCGATCAGATAATTGTCGCCGACCGACTGCAGGCCGGCGGCGTTGGCGAAGCTGGCGATCTGGATCTGACCGAGCTGGGTCGATTCGGTCTGGCCGGGGATCGTCGCCGATACCGTGCCGTCCTGACCGATGGTGATCGCGGTCGCATTTTCGGGCACGGTGATGCCGGGCATCACCTGATATCCCTCCGATGTCACGACCAGCCCTTCGGCCGAGCGATTGAAGTTGCCTGCGCGCGTATAGCCGAGCTGGCCGCCCGGCAGCTGGACCTGAAAATAGCCGCCCCCGTCGAGGGCGACGTCCAGGCTGTTGCCGGTTGTCTGCATCGCGCCCTGCCGGTCGATGCGCGACGTGCCCTGCACGCGGACACCGGTGCCCAGATTCAGGCCGGTCGCGTATTTCGTCTCCTGCGTGCTGGCGGAGCCGGGCGCCGTGACGACCTGATAGGCGAGCGTTTCGAACGCGGCGCGGTCCTTCTTGAACCCGGTCGTGTTCACGTTGGCCAGGTTGTTGGAGATGACCCGCATGCGCGTATCCTGTGCGTCGATGCCGGTACGGGCGATATGGAGTGCGGCAGAACCCATCGTATCAGTCCTTCAAATTCGGTCGGCCGGATCAGCCAGGGATTCGCATCAGCGACGCGGAGCTTTCGTCCATCGTCTTGGCTTCCTTCAGCAGGTTGGCCTGCACTTCGTAGCTGCGCTGGTTCTCGATCATGTCGATCAGCGCCTGGGTCAGGTTGACGTTCGACCCTTCGAGCGCGCCGACCTGCACCTTTGCGTCCAGATCGTCGGGCAGCACGCCGCCGCCCTTCACGTGCAGCAGATTGTCCAGGCCCTTCACCGTCTGCGATCCCTCGGGGTTGCCGAAGCGGATGCGGTCGATGCGCTGGGGCGGGGTGCCGGGCGCGGAACCCATCGGCACGATCGACAGCGTACCGTCCTCGCTAATGGAAATGTCCTGCGCGGGAGGTAGGGTGATGGGACCCCCCGATCCCATCACCGGAAACCCGTCGCCGGTCTGCAGCACACCGGTTTCGGTGATCTGCAGGTCGCCGCGGCGGGTATAGGCCTCGCTGCCGTCGGACGCCTGGACGACCATCCACGACGTGCCGGGGATGGCGATGTCGAGAGTGCGGCCGGTCTGCTGGATGGTGCCCGCGCGCCGATCGGCGTCGAGCACTTCCTCCGACACCGGCGCCCGCGACTCCAGGCCGCTGCCGCCCTTCAGCATCAGCTGCTGAAAGGCCAGGCGGTCAGACTTGAAGCCGGTCGTCGACGCGTTCGCGATGTTGTTCGCGATCGACGCCTGCGCGGCCATCTGACCCTTGAGCCCGGTGAGGGCGGTATAGACCATCCGGTCCATCGGCTACGTCCCTTATCTATTCGCTCAGGATCAGCTGCGCATGTTGAAGATGGTCTGCGAGATCTGGCTCGAGGTCTCGAGGCTCTTCGCATTCGCCTGGAAATTGCGCTGGGCAGCGATCAGGCTCACCAGTTCTTCAGTGATGTCGACGTTCGACCGTTCGATCGCACCCGTGCTGAGGTTGCCGAAGCCGTTCGCGCCAGCTTCGCCCAGGCGGGCCTCGCCCGACACGCCGGTCGCCGACCAATAGCTCTTGCCGAGCTGGCGCAGACCCGAGGGGTTCGAGAAATTGGCGAGCGCGACCTTACCGAGCGGCTGGGTGTCGCCGTTCGAGAAGCTGGCGCTGACGACACCATATTCGCTGATCGTCACGCTTTCGATCTGACCGATCGCGCGTCCGTCCTGAACTTCGGCGCTCTTGACGAACGGCGAACTCAGTTGCGTCGTCATCGAGCCGAAATCGATCGACAGTCCCTGCGGCGTCGTCGAGCTGGCGGGCGTGAAAAAATCGAAGGCGACGAAAGAGGACGGCGTGGACACGGTGCCATTGCCCGCCGCAACGCTCTGCAGCTTTCCCTTGTCGTCGAATGTCATCGTCATCGGGTCTTTTCCCGAACCCGACGTCAGCTGCTCGCTGCCGACGAAGGTATAGACCTTCCAGGTGCTGGTCGTGCCGGGACCGGTCGATGCCGTGTCGCGGACGTAGTAGTTCGTCATGGTCTGGGCGTTGCCCAGCGCGTCATAGATCGTCGTCTGCGACGAATTGTTGTAGGTCGACGGATTGAACCGGTCGAACGCATAGGTCTTGCCAGTGCCAGCGGCGAACAGCGTGCTGTCCTTCGGGATCGACGCGTTGGCCGACAGGTTGATCGACAGGTCGATCTTCTTCGTCGCTGATGGCACGCCGCTGGTCGCGGGCAGGCGCAGGCTGACCATTGAGTCCAGACCGGTCGCAACGACCGTGCCCGAACCGTCGACCGGATAGACCTGCAGCTTGCCGCCGTTGGCGTCGGTCACGAAGCGATCGTTGTCGACGAAGAACGCGCCGTTGCGGGTGAACGAAACCTTGGCCGAATTCAGGTCCGGCTTCACCGCGAAGAATCCTTCGCCCGAGATCAGCATGTCGAGCGAGTTGGTCGACTGCTGCGACCCGCCCTGGCTGAACTGCTGGCGAACCGCCTTCACGACGGTACCCGAACCGACCATCTGCGTCGGCGACACCGAAACGTTCGACGCCATGACGTCGGCGAATTCGACGCGACTCTTCTTGAAGCCGTTGGTCGAGACGTTGGCGAGGTTGTGCGAGATCGTCGCCATTTCGGTCTGCGATGCCTGAAGGCCCGAAAGCGAAGTGTAGAAGGTCATGGCGGTTTAGCTCCTGGTAAGATCGAAGATTGGGACGGGATCAGGCGATGGCGCGGACGGCGGAGGTCGGGATCTTGCCGACGCCGCCGACGTCGAGAACGGGGTCGCCGCCTTGCAGCATCGACACCGAGGTGACGGGCGCCCAGACGAGCGGATTGGCGATCACGGCGCTGCCCTTGTCGGACGCGGCGACGGTCACGGTGTAGGCACCGGCACCGGCATCGGTCCCGTCTTCCCATTTGCCGTCCCAGTCGTAGGATGCCGTGCCCGCCTCCTGCTTGCCGAGGTTGAGCGTCCGCACCGTCGTGCCGTCGCTGTTCTTGATCGTGACCTTGACGTCGCTTGCCGCGGCACCGAGTTCGACTGCGCCGGCGAACCCGCCGCTCTGGCGCGTGTAGGCGGTTTTGCCCGGCGTCAGCACGGTCTTGCCGACATAGGCCGCGGCATCCGCGGCGCCGCCCGAAAGCTTGCCGGAGATCGACTTCAGCGTCGAACCCATCTCCGAAATACCCGCCAGCGACGAGAATTGCGCCATCTGGGCGACCATCTGCGAATTGTCGACCGGTTCGAACGGATCCTGGTTCTTCATCTGCGCGGTCAGCAGCGCGATGAAGTCGCCCGGGCCCATTTCATTGAGCGTCTTGCTGTTCGACGATTTCGCAGCGGCAGCGGCCTTGGCCGTCGCCGCCGTGCTGATGCCGGCCTTGTTCAGCGCGGCGTCGAAGGCGGAAGTGGTGGTAGCCATTTATCAGCGTCCCAGCTTGATGGTGTCGAGGATCAGCGTCTTGGCGGTCTGCATGACCTCGACGTTGTTCTGGTAGCTCCGCGCGCTTTCGAGCATGTCGACCAGCTCGCGACTTTCATCGACCGCGTTTTCGAAGACGTTGCCGTCCTTGTCGGCCAGCGGATTGCCCGGGTCGTAGCGCTTGGTCGGTTCCTCGCCCGCGGTGACGATCCGCTCGACGTTGACGGTCGACATCTGCGATGCCTGGTCGAACTGGGTGCGGAATACCGGCTTGATCGAGCGATAGGCGGCCTGCGACGTCGTCGCGACGCCGCCGGCGTTGGCCAGGTTCGACGCGGTCGTGTTCATCCGCACCAGCTGCGCGGACATCGCGCGACCGGCGACCTGGAAGATGTTCATGGGATTGTCGGCCATGCGCTTATTCCCCCTTCAGCGCGCGGGTGATCGTGGCGATGCGACCGTTCAGGAACGACAGCGTCGTCTGATAGGCGACCGCATTCTCGGCGAAGGCGGTCTGTTCGGTCGCGAGCTCGACAGTGTTGCCGTCCAGGCTCATCTGCGTCGGCAGGCGGAACTTGGTGTTCGCAGTGACGCTGGCGTCGAGACGACCGCTCTCCGCACCCTTCAGCGCCGCGGCGAAGTCGATATCCTTCGCCTTGAAGCCGGGGGTCGAGGCGTTGGCGATGTTGGACGCGAGCATCGCCATGCGCTGCGATCGCACGGCGAGTGCCGTTCCATGTACCCCGAAAAGATCGTTCTCAGCCATGATGGCGTGGTCCCGCGTTGATGACGTGGGACGGCTTTGCAACCACCGTGCCAAATGCCCGTTTCGATCCGCTTTGCCATCACCGGCAGGGGTGGGCGGCAAGCGGTTGCCGGTTGCCGGTTGGGGATTGCCGGGTGGAGCGCTGGCATTGTGACACGCCCTCTCCCCGCTCGCGGGGAGAGGGATGGGGAGGGGGGCGGTGTCGCGAGCGGGCGGTCTCGGTGAGACACTTGCCCCTACCCCAACCCTCTTTCCACAAGCGGGGAGAGGGCTATCGCTCGTTGCGCCCCATCGCCTTCCATCATGGTAAACCAAAACGGCACGGGCTTTGCAGGACCTCGCGCGATGTCTTTGATCGTGAGCCTTGCCGCCTTTCTCGATCCCGCCGCCCTCGCCATCGTCGGTGGGGGTACGGTACTGGCGACTGTCCTTCGCACGCCCGCGCGCGACCTCGCACGCGGTGTCGTCGCGCTGAAGGCGATCGGCCGTACGCCGTTCGATGCCGGGCCGCTCGTCACTCAGGTCGAGGCGCTAAGCCGGATCACGGCGCGTCACGGTGTGCTGCAGCTCGACCGCTCGGTCATCAAGGATCCCGATGTATCGGCCGCGATGAACGCGATCGTCGACGGGGCGGATGGCGCCATCGTCCGCACGCTGATCGAGGATCGTCGGGTCGCCCGTTACGAACGCCAGCGGGCTGCCGCCGAAATGTGGGCGGCCGCGGCCGAATTCGGGCCGGCGATGGGCATGGTCGGTACGCTGATCGGCCTGGTTCGCCTGTTCACCAGCATGACCGACCCGGCCGCGATCGGCGGGGCGATGGCGATCGCGGTGCTCGCAACGTTGTACGGCGCGCTGGTCGGCAACCTGATCTGCCTGCCGGTTGCGGCGCGTCTGAAGAGACTTGCGCGCGCGGAATGTGTCGAGCGCGGGCGCCTGGCCGAACCGCTCGCCCGCCTGGCCACGCGCGAAGCGCCGTGCCTGCGCCCGGTGGCGGTCGCATGACCATCGACCAGCTGCTCGAGGACGAACCGCGTCGGCCGATCTGGCTGGTGACGCTGGCCGACGTCATGATGCTGCTCGTCGGCTTCTTCGTCTTCCTCCAGGCCAATCCCAAGGTCGATGCGACCACGCTCGGCAACGCCCTGCGCGAAGGCTTCGGCCTGGCCGCGGAGGCGCCGATCGCGCTGGAAGCGAATGTCGTTCAGGGCTTTGCCGTCGGGGCCGCCGCCTTGCCGCCGCACGACGTTGCCGGCTGGGTGCGCGCAGTGACCAATGATCCGCGCACGACCATCCGCGTCACCGGTGGGACCGATGGGACGCCCGCCGACGTCGATCCCGCCACCGGCTCCGCTGCCATTCTCGCTGTCGATCGCGCCCGCGCGGTTGCCGCAGCCATTGCCGCCGACGTGCCGGCCGGGCGCATCGCGATCGATGCCCGCCCCGGTGCTGGCCGCGCCGTTCAACTCACTTTGTCCTACGATGGGGAAACCCGATGATCCGCCCGCTATTCACGCTTGCCGCTCTGGCCGTCGCGATGCCCGCCGCCGCCCAGGCGATCCGTTTCCAGGATACCACCGCGATCGACGTCGCGGTCACGGCCTTTACCGGGCATGCCATCGGCGAGGAGGGCGGGGCACGCACCGCGGTCGACGCCCGGTTGAAGCTGGCGCAATGCCCGCTGCCGCAACTCGACTGGCGCGGTGCGTTCCAGGACGCGGTCGTCGTGACCTGCGATACCCCGCGCTGGCGGATCTATGTCCCGATCAAGCTGCCGCCCCAGGCCGCCCGTCCGCAGGTGGCTGCCGCGGCGCTGATACCGGTCGCGCCGCCGCCGAAACCCGAAATGGTCATCAAGCGCGGCGATCCGATCACGATCGAAGCGGGAGGGGCAGGCTTCTCGATCACGCGCGACGGGACCGCGATGGGCGACGCACCGGCCGGTGGGCGTCTGCTGGTGAGGATCGATCCGGCCAAGCCACCGATCCAGGCGGTCGCGCTGGGCGCCGGTCGGGCTGCGCTGCCGAACTGAGCAGATTTTTGGTGAAGCCGGCCTTCACTCTCTTTGTCGAAAAAATTTCTAAAACATTTCCGCCAGGGGTCGTTGTAGCGTGTGACGAAGCCATTCGAGGACGGGAACCATGGTGGATCCGATCGGTATCAAAGGCGCGACGAGCATCGATCGCAAACCGGCGCCTGTCGCGCCGGCAGCGGCCGTGCAGGTGTCTCAGCCGGCCGAGGACACGTCGGTCACCCGGGCGTCGTCGACGTTGCAGGCCCTGTCCCAACCCGCTGCCGCATCCGCCCCGGTGGATGCGGAGCGCGTGAGCAAGATCAAGAAGGCGATCCAGGACGGAAAGTTTCCGATCCTGCCATCGACCATCGCCGACCGTCTGCTGGCCCTCAAGCTCGAATGGAATCCCAATGAAGCGGCGTGAGGCCCTGGTCGGCGTGATCGAAGCGCTGCACGGCGAAATCGATGCGCTGAAGTCGAACGACATCGCGCGTCTGGAGGCCGCGACCGCCCGCAAGCTGCGCTGCATCGAGGATGTAGCCGCCTGCGATCACGAAGAGCCGACCGCGGAACTGAACGATCTGGCGCGCGAGGCGCACCGACTGAACGAGACCTGCCGCATCTACGTCAATCTGATGGCGGCAAACGTCCGCCGTCGCCTGCAGGTTCTTGCCGGTTCGCCCAACGCCCCCTACCGCCCGACCGGCGCTGCCGCCTACGCGTAAGAGCGTTTAGGCGTCGGCGCCCACCCGCCGTGCCCGGGTTTCCCGATCTGGCACGCCTCTTGCTGAAACGATCCTCAACAGGGGTTTCAGGCAAGATTTCGAATGACCATTCCGAACCTGACGAAGGTCGCCGCGGGGCGGGCAGGGAGCGTGCAGAACGCCATCCAGCTTGCGTCCACGCGCACGGGGATCGATTTCAACTATCTGCTGGGGCAGGCGCAGGTCGAAAGCGGCCTGAACGCCTCCGCCCGCGCCGGCACGTCTTCGGCGACCGGCCTGTATCAGTTCATCGAACAAAGCTGGCTGGGCGTGGTCAAGAACCACGGCGCCGATCACGGCATGGGCTGGGCGGCCGACAGCATCACGCGCACCGCATCCGGCAAATATGTCGTCAGCGACCCCGGTGTCCGCCGTCAGATCCTCAGTCTGCGCAACGACCCCACCGCCTCGTCGCTGATGGCGGCCGAACATGCGTCGGACAACAAGGACAAACTGTCGTCAGCCCTCAACCGCGACGTGACCGGCACCGATCTGTACATGGCGCATTTCCTCGGCATCGGCGGAGCCAAGAAATTCCTGGCGGCGATGGAGAACAATCCCGGCCAGAGCGCCGCGGCGCTGTTCCCCGGCGCCGCGCGCACCAACCGCAACGTCTTCTATGCCTCGGACGGCAGCCCGCGATCACTGGGTGACGTCTACAGCCGCTTCGCCACCAAGCTCGACAAGGGTGCGGCGGCGTCGGGCGCGACAGGTCTCGCCAGCGGGGCGATCGATGCGCTGAAGCTCGATCCCGACATGGAGGTCGTGCTCGGCAACGAAGCGCAGGGCGGCGACCGCGCCTGGCTTGCCTCCACGCTGGAGCGTTTCGGCGCCTCGGGCCGCGCGACCGGTGTGTCGGAAACGGCGGCGACGCTGCTGCGCCCCAACCCGGACAATGCGCGGCTCGCCTATCTGATGCTCGCCCAGCTGGGAGGTAACGTCTGATGGCGTCGCCCGTTCTCGCCAAGGCTTTGCCCGGACTGAAGGGCGCGGCGCTGCCGGCGGCGATGCTGCTGCTGGTGGTGCTGATGGTCGTGCCGATCCCGGCCTTCATGCTCGACGTGTTCTTCATCATGAACATCGTCATCAGCTTGGCCGTGCTGATGGTCGCGCTGAACGCGCAGAAGCCGCTTGATTTCTCCGCCTTCCCGACCGTCCTGCTGTTCGCCACGCTGTTCCGGCTGGCGCTCAACGTCGCGTCGACCCGCGTCGTGCTGGGCAAGGGCCACGAGGGCGAGGCGGCGGCGGGTCATGTCATCGAGGCGTTCGGCACTTTCCTGATCGGCGGCGATTACGTCGTCGGCCTGTTCGTTTTCAGCATCCTCGTCATCATCAACATGATCGTGGTGACCAAGGGCGCGGGCCGCGTGTCCGAAGTGTCGGCGCGCTTCACCCTGGATGCGTTGCCCGGCAAGCAGATGGCGATCGACGCCGACCTGAACGCAGGCCTCATCACGCCCGACGACGCCCGCGCGCGTCGCGTCGAAGTGTCGACCGAAGCCGATTTCTACGGGTCGATGGACGGTTCGTCGAAGTTCGTGAAGGGCGACGCCGTCGCCGGTCTGCTGATCCTGGCGATCAACATCGTCGGCGGGCTGATCCTCGGCACGGTCAGCCACGGGCTGGGAGTCAAGGAAGCCGCGCAGACCTATATCGTGCTCGCGATCGGCGACGCGCTGGTCGCGCAGCTGCCGGGCCTGATGCTCTCGATCGCGGCTGCCGCCATCGTCACCCGCGTCACATCCAGCCAGGACCTTGCCGGCCAGATCGGCGGTCAGTTCGCCAGCCACCGCACCTGGACGCCGGTCGCGGTGGCCTTGGGCGTGCTCGGCCTGGTGCCTGGCATGCCGCATCTGCTGATCCTACCGATGGCGGCGGCCGCGGGCTTCGCCGCGTACAAGCTGAAGAAGGCCTCGCAGCGCCCGGTCATCGTCGAACCCACGGCACCGGCCGAGCCGCAGGACCTGTCGAAGATCGGCTGGGACGAAGTGACCGACAGCTGCCACGTCATGCTCGACATCGGCTACGGCCTGGTGCCGCTGGTCGACGAGCGCAAGGGCTCGCCGCTGATGGGCCGCATTACCGGCGTGCGCCGCCAGCTGTCGAAGGATCTGGGCTTCGTCGTGCCGCAGGTACGTGTGCGCGACGACATCAACCTCGCACCCTATACCTATCGCATCATCATCGGCGGCGTCATCGTCGGCGAGGATCAGGTGTCGCCCGACGAGATGCTGGCGCTCGACACCGGCCAGGCGGTCGGCTCGCTGCCGGGCAAGCCCGCCAAGGACCCGACCTTCGGCCTCAACGCCATCTGGATCAACGCGGCCGATTCGGACGCGGCGACAGGTGCGGGCTATCTGGTGGTCGATGCCGGTACCGTCGTCGCGACGCACCTCAACCAGCAATTGCTCAGCCATTCGGCCGACCTGCTGGGTCCGGACGAGGTCCAGTCGCTGCTCGATGGGCTGAAGGAACGCTCGGCGGCCCTCGTCGCCTCGCTTTGCCCGCAGCCGCTGCCGCTCACCACGCTCACGCAGGTCCTGCGCACGCTGCTGGCGGAGGGCATCCCGCTGAAGGAATTCCGCCGCATCGCCGCCGCACTCGCGAACGCCGCGACCAAGTCTGCGGATGCCGAGGAACTGGTCGAGCTCATCCGCCCGGACCTCGGCGCGCTAATCATCCAGAAGCTGTGTACCGTGCGCGAGCCGCTGCGGGTGATGACGCTGGAGGGGCAGCTCGAAGCCTTGCTCGGCCAGGCGATCCGCTCCGATCCCGCGCGCCGCCACGCGATCGAACCCGATCTCGGCCGTCGCATTGCCGACGCCATGCAGCGCGCGGCGGGGCCGTTCATTGCCGAGGCCAAGCCCTTCGCGCTCGTCGTCCAGCCCGCCATCCGCATCGCGATGCGTAAGCTGGTGAAAACCATTTTGCCGGATACTCCCGTCATGAGCTTCTTCGAAGTGCCCGAGGACAAGTCGGTCGAAGTCATCGCCGTCATCGGCGCGTCGGATCAGCCGCCGGCGCTCGGCGCCGGCCAGCCACAGGCGATCGCCGCATGAGCTTCATGAGCCCTATCCAGCCCGCCCCCGGCGCCCCGCTGACCTATGGCGCGCGATCGAAGCCGGGCCCGGACCTTAACGCGCTGGTCCGCCAGCACATGCCCCGCGTACGCCGCATCGCCTGGCACGTCCATGGCAGCATGTCGTCGTCGGTCGAGGTCGAGGATCTGGTCCAGATCGGCCTGATCGCGCTGGTCGAGGCGGTCGCCAGCTTCGAGGATCGCGGCGCGGTGACGTTCGAGCAATATCTCAACACGCGTGTCCGCGGGTCGATGATCGACGAACTGCGCCGCCAGGCGACGCTGACCCGCGGTGCCATGAAGCGGCGCAAACTCTATAACGAAACGGTCGCATCGCTGACCGCGGCCGATGGCCGGCGGCCCGAGGATGCAGCGGTGGCGGAGAAGCTGGGCGTGACGATCGAGAAGCTGCGTACCGACTATGCGACCGCCGAGCCCGTGCGGTTCGAGAATGTCGCCGACGTGCAGGGCGACGAAGGACCGTGGTTCGTGTCCGACGAACCCTCCCCCTTCGACCTGCTCGCGGAAACCGACCAGCGCGACGTGCTGATCCAGGCGATCGCCGACCTGCCCGAGCGCGAGCAGATTGTGATCCAGCTCTATTACGTCGAGGAACTCAATCTCGAGGAAATCGGCCAAGTGCTGGACGTCGGCGCCGCGCGCGTTTGCCAGATCAAGAAGTCGGCGCACGACCGGTTGAAAAAGGCCCTGACGCGGCGGCTTTGATCCGCGTCAGGCCGTCGCCACCGCCCCGACCGGCGCGACATCCGCCGGTTCGCCGCGCGAATAGGTGCCGGTCAGCAGCCCCGCCGCCAGCACGCGTCCGCGCATCGCGTCGATGATGTCGCTGCGGCTGGGCGTTGCGCCCGGATCGGCGGCGTTCTTCAGCGCGAAGAGCTGGAAGGCGTAGCGATGCTCGCCGTGCCCGGTCGGCGGATCGGGCGGCAGCCAGCCCTCCCGCAGATAGGAATTGCGCCCGACATCGCCACTGGCCGTGCCGTCTCCGTCCGCCACAATCGCGCCTTCGGCCAATTGCCCGTCCTCGGCCGGCAGATCCCAGACGATCGCATGGACGAGCGGCGCGGGCGTCGGCGCGTCGGAATCCTCGACCAGCAACACCAGATGCGTCGCTTCCGCGGGCACGCCGGTCCAGAACAGCGGCGGTGACACCCCATCGCCATCGGCGGTGAACCGTTCGGGGATGCGAGCGCCGTTGGCGAAGGCGGGCGAGCGCAGATCGATCGCGGTGAAGCTGCCGAGCCCGTCCTGGACGATCGCGAGCTTGTCGGTGCCGGCGCGCAAACCCTTCAGGGCATTGCCGAGCCAATGGGGAATATGTTCGAGCATGGTTACGTCCGCTGGTCAGTAGGGATGGAACCAGTAAACGCCATTAGCGACCTTCTGGTGCCGAAACACTGTGTCGGGAGACGGATTGGGAACACGCGGCACATGATACCCCCAGCCGCCGTCGAGAAAATTTGGCGCATAGATGTCGACGCCGTCGCGATCGACGCTGACGATATCCGGACGCAGCTGTGCGATCGTCAGCGGTACCCGTCGATCGGTATCGCCGGTGGTCCACCAAAAGTCCGGTCCTTGCATCAGCGCGCGGGATTCCACTCGAATCGCTGCCAGCGTCGTCGGATTACCGGTCGGGCCGTGGCAGCAGGTCGGTGCGAGCAACACGATCATCGCGATCACTGCCCGCCACGGCAACATTACAGGTCCAGCTTCTCGTAATCCGCCGGCGGGCTGACGATTTCCATGCGTTCGGCGAGCAGCGGGCGGAAGCTGGGGCGGCTCTTCATGCCGACGTACCAGCGCTTGGCCTGTTCGTGGCTCTTCCAGTCGATACCGCCGAGATAGTCCGCGACCGAGATCTGCGCGGCGGCGGCGAGATCGGCAAGGCTCATCGTCGCGCCGGCCAGCCAGGTGCGGTGGTCGAGCAGATAATCGATGTAGTCGAGGTGCCCGACCGCCGCGCGCATCGCTTCGCGGAGCAGTGCGGCGTCGGGCGCGGAGCGGTGAACGACGCGTTTCAACATGCGTTCGTTGAGCAGCGGCGCGGTGATGTCGCGGTAGAATTGCGTGTCGAACCACGCGACAAGCCGGCGGATTTCAGCGCGGTTGGCGGCAGTGCCGTTGATCATCGCCGACTTTTCGACCGTCTCCTCGAAATACTCGCAGATCGCCATCGAATCGATCAGCGGGGCGCCGGGGCGATCGGTGTCGATCATTACCGGCGTCTGTCCGGCCGGGTTCATGTCGAGGAATTCGTCGCGGCGCTCCCACGGCGACTCGCGCACCGGGTCGTAGCCCAGGCCCTTCTCGGCCAGCAGCAGCCGCACCTTGCGCGAGAAGGGACACAGGGGAAATTGATAGAGCTGCCACATGCAGCCCTTATCTACCGCTGGCGTGGCAACCGTCTAGCGGTGGCGATCAATATTCATCGTCGTAATCGGGCCCCGACAGCGCGCCGCTGGCAAGCAGACCCCCCAAGGGCGCGATGGCGGCTTGCAGGCGGCCGGCGGTGCGGGCGAGTTCGGCGGACATCGCCACCGCGTCGCCCGCGACCATTCCGGCGCCGGCGACCGCGCGGCGGGTGTCGTCGTGCAACCGCGCCTCGAAATGCGGGTCGCGGCGACGCTCGATGTCGCGCAGCGTGTCGTTCGGGCGGATGTCGCTCCGCGGATCGGTGTAACGCGCGAGCGGCCCGACGCGGGTATCGAGCACGATACCGGCGAGTGCGCTGACCGCAGCGGCGATACCTTCCTGCGCCACAGGATCCTGCAGCGCACGCGCGGCATCGACCTCGGCGCGGGACTGGGCGGCGGCCGGTACGGCGACCACGGACAGGGCCAGGGCGGCGGACATGAGACGCATGATACTCTCCCGAGTCGAAACAGGAACTCTAGGCCATATCGTACAAAGGCTTAGCCTAGGCTGAACGAGGTTTTCCCTTCGCCATTTCCGTTCGCCCTTCGACAGGCTTAGGGCGAACGGGGGGAAGAGTTACTCCGCCGCTTCCAGCGCCGCCTCCGAATCATCCAGCGGATGCGCCAGTCGGCTCACCATCTCCTTCGGGCACACCTGCCAGAAGGATCCTCGGATGCGGTCCCAGTCCTCGAGCAGGCTGGCGGCGAACTTGCTGTCGGTCGCCTGGACGTGTCGGACGACCAGCGCGCGCAGCACGGCTTCCCAATGGCCCGACGACAGGCGGCACCAGGTCAATGTCTCCGGGTTCACCCGGCGCTCGAAATTGCCGTCGGGATCATAGACGAAGGCCATGCCCCCGGTCATGCCCGCGCCGAAATTCGCGCCGACGCCGCCCAGGATCACCGCCGTACCGCCGGTCATGTACTCACAGCCGTTGGCGCCGCAGCCTTCGACGACGACCTCGGCGCCCGAATTGCGCACCGCAAAGCGCTCGCCGGCCTGGCCCGCGGCGAATAGCCGGCCCGACGTCGCGCCGTACAGCACGGTGTTGCCGATGATCGTGTTCTCGTTCGACGCGAGGGGGCTGCTGACCATCGGGCGAACCGCGATGATGCCGCCCGACAGCCCCTTGCCCACATAGTCGTTCGCATCGCCGAACACTTCCAGCGTCACGCCCTTGCACAGGAATGCGCCGAGCGACTGGCCGGCGGACCCGCGCAGGCGGACCGTGATGTGCCCGTCGTCGAGCGTCGACATGCCGAACGCCCGCGTGACCGCACCTGACAGGCTGGTCCCGACCGCGCGGTGGGTGTTGCGCACGCTGTAGGTCAGCTGCATCTTCTCACGCCGGCTGAACACCGCCGCCGCATCCTTGATGATCTGCGCATCCAGGCTGTCGGGCACCGCATTGCGCCACGTATCGAGCGAATAGCGGCGCTCGGCATCGGTCGCGTCGACCTTGGCGAGGATCGGGTTGAGGTCGAGGTCGTCGAGATGCTCGGCGCCGCGGCTGACCTGGCGGAGCAGTTCGGTGCGGCCGATCACTTCGTCAAGGCTCTGGACGCCCAGCCGCGCCAGAATCTCGCGGACCTCCTCGGCGATGAAGGTCATCAGGTTGATGACCTTTTCGGGCGTGCCGGTGAACTTCTGGCGCAGCTTTTCATCCTGCACGCACACGCCGACGGGACAAGTGTTGGAATGGCACTGACGCACCATGATGCAGCCCATCGCGACCAGGCTGAGCGTGCCGATCCCGAATTCCTCGGCGCCCAGGATCGCGGCGATGACGATGTCGCGCCCGGTCTTGAGCCCGCCGTCGGTGCGCAGCTTCACGCGACCGCGCAAGGAATTGAGCGTCAGCGTCTGATTGACCTCGCTCAGCCCCATTTCCCACGGCGTGCCGGCATATTTGATGCTGGTCTGCGGGGACGCGCCGGTGCCGCCGTTGTGGCCGGCGACCAGGATGACGTCGGCATGCGCCTTGGCCACGCCCGCCGCGACGGTGCCGATGCCGGCCGAGCTGACCAGCTTCACGCAGACGCGCGCGCGCGGATTGATCTGCTTCAGGTCGTAGATCAGCTGCGCCAGATCCTCGATCGAATAGATGTCGTGGTGCGGCGGCGGGCTGATGAGCGTCACGCCCGGCGTCGAGTGGCGCAGCTTGGCGATGAACTCGGTCACCTTGAAGCCGGGGAGCTGCCCGCCCTCGCCGGGCTTCGCGCCCTGTGCAACCTTGATCTCGATTTCGTCGCAGGCGTTGAGATATTCCGCCGTCACGCCGAACCGGCCCGACGCGACCTGCTTGATGACCGAATTGGCGTTGTCGCCGTTCTCATAGGGCGTGTAGCGGACCTTGTCCTCGCCGCCCTCGCCCGACACCGCCTTGGCGCCGATGCGGTTCATCGCGATCGCCAGCGTTTCGTGCGCCTCGGGCGACAGCGCACCCAGCGACATGCCCGGCGTGATGAAGCGCTTGCGGATTTCGGTGATCGCCTCGACCTGGTCGATGTTCACCCCCTCGCGCGGGAAATTGAACTCGAGCAGATCGCGCAGATAGACGGGCGGCAGGTCGCGGACGCCGCGCGCGAACTGCAGGTAGGTTGAATAGCTGTCGGTCGACACCGAGCTTTGGAGGAGGTGCATCAGCTGCGCCGAATAGGCGTGCGTCTCGCCCGAATGACGCTGGCGATAGAAGCCGCCGATCGGCAGGTTGACGACCGCGGCGTCGAACGCCGCCTCGTGCCGCTGGCTGGCGTTGACGTAGAGCGAGGCATAGCCCTCGCCCGAGATCTTCGCCGGCATGCCGGGGAACAGGTCGGCGACCAGCGCGCGGCTAAGCCCAACCGCCTCGAAGTTGTAGCCGCCGCGATAGCTGGAGATCACCGCGATCCCCATCTTCGACATGATCTTGAGCAGCCCCTCGTCGATTGCCTTGCGATAGCGCTTCAGGCAGTCGGCGAGGCTGAGGTCGCCGAACAGCCCGCGCGCCTGACGATCGGCAATCGCCGCCTCGGCCAGATAGGCGTTCACCGTCGTCGCGCCGACGCCGATCAGCACCGCGAAATAATGCGTGTCGAGGCACTCGGCCGTCCGCACGTTGACGCTGGCATAGGAGCGCAGGCCCCGGCGGACGAGGTGCGTGTGGACCGCCGCGGCCGCGAGCACGCCGGGGATCGCCACGCGGTCCTCGTCGATCCGCTCGTCGGTCAGGAACAGCTCGGTCCGCCCCTCGCGCACCGCCTGCTCGGCCTGCGCGCGAAGCTGTGCGATCGCGGCGCGCAGGCCCTCGGCCCCGCTGCCCGCCTCGAAGGTCGTATCGATCTCCGCCGACTGGCCGCCGAAATAGGCCTTGAGCCGAGCCCATTCGCTGCCGACCAGCACGGGGGATTCGAGGATCAGCACCCGGCCCTTCGCCGCCTCGACATCAAGGATGTTGGCGAGGTTGCCGAAGCGCGTCTTCAGGCTCATCACGTGCCGTTCGCGCAGCGGGTCGATCGGCGGGTTCGTCACCTGGCTGAAATTCTGGCGGAAGAACTGGCTGATGAGGCGCGGCTTGTCGCTGATGACGGCGAGCGGCGTGTCGTCGCCCATCGAGCCGATCGCCTCCTTCGAGGTTTCGACCATCGGCGCGAGGATCAGCTCCATATCCTCCAGCGTTTGCCCCGCCGCCACCTGTCGGCGCGCCAGTTCCGCCCGGTCGAAGCGCACATCGGCCGCCTCAACCTGCGGCAGGTCGTCGACCGAGAGGTAGCCGGCGATCATCGATGAATAGTCATGCTCGCCCGCGATCCGGTCCTTGATCTCCGCATCGTGGAACAGGCGGCCTTCGGCGAGGTCCACGGCGATCATCTCGCCCGGCCCGAGCCGGCCCTTCTCGACCACGCTCGTCTCCGGCACGACGACCATGCCCGTCTCCGACCCGACGATCAGCAGGCCGTCGGCGGTGCGGGTGTAGCGAAGCGGGCGCAGCGCGTTGCGGTCGAGCCCCGCGACCGCCCACCGGCCATCGGTCATCGCGAGCGCGGCGGGGCCGTCCCACGGCTCCATCACGCTGGCCAGATAGGTGTACATCGCCGTGTGCGCCTCGGGCATGTCGGCGCGGTCCTGCCACGCCTCCGGCACCAGCATCAGCTTGGCGGTGGGCGCGTCGCGGCCGGAGCGACAGATCGCCTCGAACGTCGCGTCGAGTGCGGCGGTGTCGCTGGCGCCGGCGGGGATGACGGGCTTGATGTCCTCCGAATGCTCCCCGAACGCGATGCTCGCCATCTTGATCTCGTGGCTCAGCATCCAGTTCTTGTTGCCGCGGATCGTGTTGATCTCGCCGTTATGGGCGAGGCACCGGAACGGCTGCGCCAGCCACCATTGCGGGAAGGTGTTGGTCGAATAACGCTGGTGAAAGATCGCGACGCGGCTCTCGAACCGCTCGTCGTTGAGGTCGGGGTAGAAGTCCGACAGGCTCTCGGCGAGGAACAGCCCCTTGTAGATGATCGAGCGGCACGACAGCGAGCAGATGTAGAAGCCGGTGATCTGCGCGGCGATGATCCGCTTCTCGATCCGGCGGCGGACGAGGTAGAGATTCTTCTCGAACTCGCTTTCGTCCTGATCGCCGGGCAGCGGGCCGGCGATCATGATCTGCTCGATCTCGGGCCGGGTCGCCTGCGCCTTCTGGCCGATCACGGACACGTCGACGGGCACCTGGCGCCAGCCATAGATGGTGTAGCCCGCCTCGATGATCGCCGCCTCGACGATCGTGCGGCACGTCTCCTGCGCGCCGAGGTCGGTGCGCGGCATGAACACCATGCCGACCGCGAGGCGATTGGGGAGCACCCGGTGCCCGCTTGCCACCACGGCATCGTCGAAGAAGCGGTGCGGCAGGTCGACATGGATGCCCGCGCCGTCGCCGGTCTTGCCATCGGCATCGACCGCGCCGCGGTGCCAGACCGCGCGCAGAGCATCGATCGCCGACTGGACGACGCGGCGGCTCGGCTTCCCATCGGTCGCGGCGACGAGGCCGACGCCGCAGGCATCGCCCTCGAACTCGGGGCGGTACATGCCTTCGGTAGCGAGGCGGAGGCGTTCGGTTTCGAGCGTGGTCATCACTGGGCCTTCCCGGCAGGCGCAAGCGCCGTCAGTTCCTGGACAAGTTCTTGGGTGTCGGGGCCGATCGACGCGATCGTGTCGGCCATCAGCCTGGACTGCCAAGCCGTGATATCCGGATCGGCCATGATCGTGGCCGACTGCATGACATAGACCCGCCCGGTCGGGGTTTCGAAGAAAGCCTGCATCTCGCCGAGCTGTGTGACGGTGAAGCGCCGGGCGTAAGCGCGACCCATCGCTTCGATCATGCCGGGAATGCCCGCCTGAAGTCGCTGCACGCTCCTCGCCTGCTGCTTCTTGACGAAGCGGTCGAGGATCGGACGAGCGCGAGGCTCCCGCTCGATCAGCTTGGCGAGTTCCGGCTGCCGCGCCAGCCCCTGCTCGACCATGGCATTCGTGCTCGCCACCATCGACGCGACCATCTGTTCGCGCTGCGCAGCGGGAAAGACCGCATCGACCACCCGGCGCGCGGCCGCGAGCCGGTCCGCTTCGGGAACCGCGACGCTCGCGGCGGCGACCTGTGCCGGCGTCGCGCCAATCGCCGTCGTCGGGGCGAACAGCAGGGCAAGCGCGATCACGCCGCCACCTTCGCGGCCTTCGCCTTCGCCCGCAGCCACGCATGCATCCGGTCGGCGACGTCGCGGCCGTCGCGGATCGCCCAGACGACGAGGCTGGCGCCGCGCACGATGTCACCGGCGGCGAACACGCCGTCGAGGCTGGTCATCATCGACTTGTTGTCGACCCGCAGCGTGCCCCAGCGATTGACGCCGAGTTCGGGCGCACCGAACATCGCCGGCAGGTCCTCGGGATCGAAGCCCAACGCCTTGATGACGAGGTCGGCGGCAAGCGTCTCCTCACTCCCCGGATCGGGTTCGGGCGCGCGGCGGCCGCTGGCATCGGGCGCACCGAGCCGCATCTTCGTCACGCGCACGCCCGCGACATGCCCCTCGGCCGCGGCGTCGAACGCCTCGGGCGCGGCGAGCCAGACGAACTGGACGCCCTCCTCCTCGGCATTGGCGACCTCTCGCTGGCTGCCGGGCATGTTGGCGCGGTCGCGGCGGTAGAGGCACTTCACCGACTTCGCGCCCTGCCGCACCGCAGTCCGCACGCAGTCCATCGCGGTGTCGCCGCCGCCGATCACGACGACATCCTTGCCCGCGGCATTCAGGCTGCCGTCGTCCCAGGCGGCCACCCGATCGCCGAAGCTCTTGCGGTTCGAGGTGATGAGGTAGTCGAGCGCGTCGACCACGCCGCCCGATCCGATGCCGGGCGCCTTGATCGCGCGCGGCTTGTACACGCCGGTCGCGATCAGGATCGCGTCGTGGCGCGAGCGCAGCTCGTCGAGCGTCGCGTCGCGGCCGACCTCGAACCCCTCGTGAAAGACGATGCCGCCCGCCTTCAGCCGCTCGACCCGGCGGGTGACGACGTGCTTTTCCAGCTTGAAGCCCGGGATGCCGTAGGTAAGAAGCCCGCCCGCCCGATCGTGCCGGTCGTAGACGTGCACCTCGTACCCCGCGACGCGCAGATACTCCGCCGTCGTCAGCCCCGCCGGCCCCGCGCCGATCACCCCCACCGACTGGCCGCGCGCGCGGCCCGGGACCAGCGGCTCGACCCAGCCCTCTTCCCAGGCGGTGTCGGTGATGTACTTCTCGACCGAGCCGATCGTCACCGATCCGTGGCCCGAAAACTCGATCACGCAATTGCCCTCGCACAGCCGGTCCTGCGGACAGATGCGACCGCAGATCTCGGGCATGGTCGAGGTGCTGTTCGACAGCTCGTACGCCTCGCGCAGCCGCCCCTCGGCGGTCAGGCGCAGCCAGTCGGGAATGTGGTTGTGCAGCGGACAATGCACCGAGCAATAGGGCACGCCGCACTGCGAGCACCGCCCCGCCTGCTCACCCGCCTTGGGCGCGGCGAAACGGTCGGCGATCTCGCGGAAGTCGCGGTTGCGATCGTCGGCGGCGCGCTTCGACGGATAGTCCTGCGCGGTCCCGACAAACTTCAGCGTGGCATTCATGGCGCATCCCTCTCGGTTCGAGGGCACGTATAATTTCACGCAAGCGCGCTGTCACGCACAAAACGGCACTTATGACAGCATTACATACCTAATTAGTTTTGTGGTCGCTGCTACTGCTGAGCTAGCTTAGACGCCCCATCCTCAATAGGTCCGATCCGGCACTACCGTGCCAGCAGCCAGATCAGCGCCGCGCTGCCTGCCACGATCCGATACCAAGCGAACGGCGCAAAGCCGTAGCGCGAGACGAGCGCAACGAACGCCTTCACCACCAGCAGCGCGACCACGAACGCCACCGCGAACCCGATCGCGATCGCATGCAGGTCGTCGAAGCTGAGCAGCGCCCGGTCCTTGTAGAGCGCATAGGCCGTCGCCGCGGTCATCGTCGGCACCGCAAGGAAGAAGCTGAACTCGGCCGCGGTCTTGCGCTCGACGCCCATCAGCAGCGCGCCCATGATCGTCGCGCCCG
Organism: uncultured Sphingomonas sp.; assembly: GCA_913775795.1. Lineage (GTDB taxonomy): Bacteria > Pseudomonadota > Alphaproteobacteria > Sphingomonadales > Sphingomonadaceae > Sphingomonas. The sequence goes on from CAJYLT010000020.1 coordinate 30,015, forward strand.
AGCGGCTGACGCCCGGCACCATCGCCATGCACTGGACGACGCCGATCGTGGCGGCGGTGCCGAGCGGCATCCCCTCGACGCTGTTCACGCGCACACGCTTCACCATCCGCTCGATGACGAGGATCGCGATGCCGCCGACGATCAGCGCGACCGCGACGATCACCGGCGTCTGCATCGCCGCGCGCACCGCGTCATAGGCGACGACGCCGATGACGAGCGCCGGCGCGAAGCCGATCAGGATGTTGCGAACGAACCGCCACGCATCGGGCCGCCCGGCGATCATGCCGGTACCGACGTTCCAGAAGCGTCGCCAATAGACGACCAGCACCGCCAGGATCGCGCCGAGCTGGATCGCGATCTTGAACGCCACCGAACTGGCATCGTTGAAGCCCAGCAGCTCACCCGCAAGGATCAGGTGACCGGTCGACGACACCGGCAGAAATTCGGTCAGACCCTCGATCGCTCCCAGCAGGAGGACCGTCAGCAACTCGCCCATGCAATCCCCCGCCGGCGTTGATCGTCAGTAATGCGTGCGCCGGTCAGGCCGGCTGCTTGGTCTGGCCGAAGCGACCTTGGCGGCGATAGAGCACCAGCCAGCCGGGCGCGACCGCGGCCATCGGCGTCGGCGCGATGCCGAAAGCCTCGAACCCCTCCGCCCCGCTCGCCACGACATTGTCGCGCTGGAGCATCAGCCACTGGTCACGCGTGATCGGCGCGCCGGGCAGCTTGCCGAGGCTGGCCAGCGCCGAGCCCGCGAAATCGGGCAGCGGCGCGAAGATCTTGTTTCGTCCCGTCGCCTCGGCGATCCAGCGGTGCAGGTCGAGCATCGTCAGCACGTCCGGCCCGCCAAGCTCATAGGTGTGGCCGCCATGCGCCTTCGGATCGGCGAGCGCCGCCGCCGCCGCGCGCGCCACATCGACGACGTGCACCGGCTGGAACCGCGCATCGGGCTTCAGCACCGGGATCACCGGCAAGGGGCTGGCGATCATCGCGGCGAAGCGATTGACGAACTGGTCCTCGCGGCCGAACACGATCGACGGGCGCAGGATCGTCGCCGCCGGGAACGCGGCCTTCACCGCCGCCTCGCCCTCGGCCTTGCTGCGGCCATAGTGCGACGGGCTCGCCGCATCGGCACCGATCGCGGAGATGTGGACCAGCGCCCCTGCCCCCGCGGCGGCGGCGGCTTCCGCCACCAGCCGCGCGCCATCGACCTGGATGCGCTGATAGTCGGTGAAGGTGCCGACCAGGTTGACGACCGCATCCGCGCCGTCGACCGCGCGCGCGATCGTGTCGGGCCGCTTGATGTCGGCGCCGACGAACTGCACCTGGCCGAGCCCGCCGAGCGGCTTCAGGAAAAAGGCGCGGCGCGGGTCGCGCTGGGCGATGCGCACGCGTGCGCCCGCCGCCATCAGTTCCTGGGCCACATAGCGGCCGACGAACCCGCCGCCGCCGATAAGGGTGATGAGCTTGTCGCGCATGGTCTTGGAAACTGCCTTTCGAACCCGGTCGTTCGCGGCCCGCAATGCCGCGTCGCAACGGAAACGGCAAGTCGTCAGCAAGGCTCCGCATTTTTCCGCCGAAAGTGCGTTGACAACCCCGCGCCCCCTCCCCTAGAGGCGCCGGCCTACCCCGTGCCCAGATGGCGGAATTGGTAGACGCACCAGCTTCAGGTGCTGGCGCTCGCAAGGGCGTGGAGGTTCGAGTCCTCTTCTGGGCACCACTCTCTCCGCATTGAAAATGCACGGGGATCGTCGGCAAGACGGTCCCCCGAGAGCCGCTTGTTTGAGCTGCTGCACACGGCGTTATAATGGGTCTTCCAGGGTAAGCCTGCCCTCGAAGCCCGCGATCGCACGAGAGGCCTTCGCACACCGCGACCAGTATCCGGCCGTCCGTTCCGTTCGCTCGAGCTTGTCGCCATCATGCCCGAAAGCGCTATGATGTCGCCGCTTTCGGGCGCTGATGAGCCGCCTCTCGTCCGTCCGTGAGCGAGATTGCAACAGGCGGCCGAGCTCGTGTTCTCGGCTTCACGCGATGGGAGAGTCGACACGAAACCGGGCTCTAGGCAGCTCCGACCCCTCGCCATCGTGGCAGCATCGCTTGCACTCGCGGTGCCGAGCGCTGCGCAGCAACTGCCGCGATCCGTTGCCGTCGCCAGCCCGGCGGATCGCTACGGCCCGCTGTTCGAGGCAGTTCAGATGCGCCGGCTGTTCCCCGATGGAAAGGCGTTCGTCGACGCCGTGCCGCGCCGCCCGGTCGCGCGCATCATGGCCGACTATCACGCGCGCCGCGAATGGAGCGACGCAGCGCTCAAGGCGTTCGTGCTCGCCAATTTCGACGTGCCCGACGACGGCCCGCCCGCGGTGCGGCCGATCCAGGGACCGACGCGCCCGCTGACGCAGCACATCCGCGCGCTGTGGGACACGCTTGCCCGCGCGCCGGTAGTACCGGTGCCGGGATCGTCGGCGCTCCGCTTCGACGGACGTCACGTCGTTCCCGGCGGCCGGTTCCGCGAGATCTATTACTGGGACAGCTATTTCACGATGCTGGGGCTGAAGGTCGACGGCCGCCGCGACCTGATCGAGGGGATGGTCGACGGCTTCGTCGGCCTCGTGAGCCGGTACGGCCATGTGCCGAATGGCGCGCGCAGCTATTATCTCAGCCGGTCGCAGCCGCCGTTCCTCTATGCGATGATGGACCTGTCCGATGCGGCCGCACCGACGACCCTCGGCCGGCGGCTCGATGCGCTCATCACCGAGCATGGCTATTGGATGCGGGGCGGGCGAAAGGTGCGGATGCCCGATGGCGCGACCCTCAACCGTTATTGGGACGACCGCGAGACGCCGCGCGACGAAAGCTGGCGTGAAGACGTGCTGACCGCGCGCGCCAGTGGACGTCCGGCGAAGACCGTCTATCGCGACCTGCGCGCGGGAGCCGAAAGCGGCTGGGACTTTTCCTCGCGCTGGCTGCGCGACGGGCGGACGCTGGCGACGATCGACACGACCGCGATCGTGCCCGTCGATCTCAACAGCCTGCTCTACGGGATGGAGCGGGCGATCGCCCGCCGCTGTGCCGCGCTCAAGCGCCCGTGTGCCGCCCCCTTCGCCGCGCGCGCCGATGCGCGACGCCGCGCGGTCGAACGCTGGCTGTGGAACGAGGCCGAGGGCCGCTACGGCGACTTCGACACCTCGATCCGTGCGATCCGCCCCGGGGTGACGGCGGCGACCGCCTATCCGCTGTTCGCGCGGCTCGCCGCCCCTGCCCGCGCCGCACGCGTCGCCGCGACGATCGAGGCAAAGCTGATCGCGCCCGGCGGCCTTCGCACCACGCTGGTCGGTACCGGTCAGCAATGGGATGCGCCCAATGGCTGGGCACCGCTGCAATGGGTCGCCGCCGACGGGCTTGCGAAGTATGGCGAGGATGTACGCGCCCGTCGTATCGCCGCCGCCTGGGTGGCGACCGTTCGCCGCGGCTATGCCTCGAGCGGGAAGCTCGTCGAGAAATACGATGTCGAGGCGGTGCGCCCCGGCGGCGGCGGCGAATACCCGCTTCAGGACGGCTTCGGCTGGACCAACGGCGTGACGCAGGCGATGATCGCCCGCTGGAACCTCGGCGACTGACGGTGCAAATCCGAGGGGCCACATCCTTTCCGTGACGGAATCGCGCCGCTGGGGCATCATGGTTAGGAATGTCACGGTCCGTCGCCGATCATGAGCGCCCCGCCTGGGTCGCGCGCCACATCCTGCCGCACGAAGCCGCGCTTCGCGCGTGGCTGCGCGGTGCGTTTCCGGGGTGCGATACCGACGACCTCGTCCAGGAAAGCTATTGCCGCATCGCCTCGGTCCCGGACCTTGCCGCGATCGACGATCCGCGCCGCTACCTGTTCCAGACCGCGCGCAACTTGGCGCTGAGCGACGTGCGCCGCGCCAAGATCGTGCGGATCGAGGCGGTGGGATCGGCCGCAGACCTGGAGGACGCACTCGCCGACGATCGCTCGCCCGAGCGGATCACCGCGGGCCGCGCGCTGCTGTCGCGGGTCGAGGCGCTGCTCGACCGCCTGCCCGAGCGGGCGCGCCGGATCGTCTGGCTGCGCCGGATCGAGGGGCTGTCGCAGCGTGAGATCGCAGCCACGCTCGGCGTGACCGAAACGGTGGTCGAGAACGATGTGTCGCGCAGCCTGCGCATCGTCATGGCGGGCCTGAGCGAAGACGATCGTGCGACGCTGCGACCGAGCGGAGGTCGCCGTGGACGTGCGTGAGCCGGCGGCAGAGATCGAGGCGGCAGCCGCCCGCTGGATCGCTGCGCGCGATGCCGCGCCGGGCGACCCCGTGCTCGCCGCCGCGATCGAGCGCTGGGCCGATGCCGACACCCGCCGCCGCGGCGCGCTGATCCGGGCCGAGGCGATCTGGACGACGATGGCGGGTGCGAACGCGAGTGCCGAGGCGCCGTCCGCGACCCGAGCCTCGCGTCGCGGGCTGCTGGCCGCAGGGCTGGCCGCGGTCGCTGTGCTGGGCGGCGTCGGCACCTGGATCGGCGGCGGACGCGCCGAGACCTACGCGACAGAGATCGGCCAGCGGCGCCGTGTCGCGCTGGCGGACGGATCGACGATGATCCTCAACACCGCCAGCGCCTCCATCGTCGCGATGACGCCCGACCGCCGCCGCATCGACCTTACCGCGGGTGAGGCGTGGTTCGCGGTCGCGCATGATCGCGCCCGCCCCTTCATCGTGTCGGCGGGCGATATTCGGGTCGAGGCGGTCGGCACCGCCTTTGCCGTGCGCCGAACCGGCGACGATGCCGAGGTGTTCGTAACCGAGGGGCGCGTCCGCGTCTGGTCGGAGGCCAATCCCGCGCGCTTCAGCACGCTGGACGCCGGGCAACGCGCGGCGGTTTCGCGCGCGACCGGCGTCGCCGCGCCCGAGCGGGTCGGCGCCGCAGTGACCGACGCGCTCGCCTGGCGCACGGGCGAGGTCGTGCTCGACGGCATGACGCTGGGCGATGCCGCGGCCGAGTTCAATCGCTACAGCACCCGCCAGCTCGCGGTCGAGGCGTCGCTGGCCGATCGCCGCATCGTCGGCCGCTTTCGCGCGGGCGACATCGACGGCTTCGCCCGCGCCGCCGCGATCGTCGCGGGCGGCCGGGTCGAGCAGGCCGACGGAAAAATTCGCATCACCCGCTGATTTGCGGACCGAGCGCGACGGAACCGCGCCCCTCGCGCGTCTAGCCCATGTCCCCGCGGCAGACGGGGCGATATCGGGAGAGGATCATCATGCGCATGCCGTACCGGATCGGGCTCGTCCCCGCCGTCAGCCTCATCGCCCTTGCCGCGCCCGCCGTCGCACAGGCGCGGCCCGCCCGCGCATTCGAGGTGTCGGCACAGCCCGCCGCCGCCGGTATCGTCGCCTTCTCGCGTCAGGCCGGTATCCAGATCATTGCGCCGGAGGATGCAACGCGTGCGCGCTGGACCGGCGAGGTGCGCGGCCGCCTCGACGTGGCGGAGGGGCTTCGCCGCCTGATCGCGCCCACCGGGCTGCGCCTCGTCTCCTTCGATGGAAACACCGCGGTCCTCGCCGCCGGGCAGGCCGCGACGCCGCAGGACACCGCTCGGACCGAGGGGCCCGGGCCCGCCGAACAGGCCGCCGCCGAGCCGATGGGCGAGGACATTATCGTCACCGGCACCCGCGCCCGCGGCACCACCGTGCTCACGTCCTCCTCCGCCGTCACCGTCGCCAGCCGCGAGGATCTGGACCGCAAGGCGCCGCGGTCGACCGCGCAGGCGCTGGAGCTCATCCCCGGCATCTTCGTCGAGGGATCGGGCGGCGAAGTATCCAACAATTTCTCGGTCCGCGGCCTGGCCGGCGGCGGGCAGCAGTTCGTGCAGGTGCAGGAAGACAGCCTGCCCGTCTTCTACATCAACGCGCTCAGCGACACGATCCTGAAACAGGAAGTGGCGATCGACCGGCTGGAGGCGGTGCGGTCGGGCGCATCGGGCATCCTGACCGTCAACGGCGCGGGTGCGACGATCAACTTCATCACCCGCAAGCCAAGCTTCGAGGAAGCCAGCGGCACGTTCCAGCTGACCACGTCGAGCTTCGGCACCGCGCGCGTCGACGCCTTCATGACCCGCCCGATCGGCGAGAATACCGCGATCTCGATCGGCGGCTTCTTTCGCAAGGACGACGGCATTCGCGATCCGGGCTACGACGCCAACATCGGCGGCCTGCTGCGCGCCGCGATCAGCCAGCGCTGGTCGACGGGCAAGCTCACCCTGTCCGCCAAGGTCGTGGACGACCGCAACATCTTCTACGTGCCGATCCCGGTCACGGGCGTGGGCGATCCGCAGTCGATCCCCGGCCTGTCGGCGACGCACGGCCTGCTCCAGAGCCGCGATTTCGGGCGCGTGACGGTGCGCACCACGCCGACCACGGGCGCCTCGTTCAAGGACATCGACCTGACCGACGGGGTCCACACACGGTCGCAATCCTATGGCTACGACCTCACCCAGCGCTTCGGCGACGAGGTGACGTTCTTCGCGCGTGGCCGCTACACGAACTTCGGCACCGACTTCAATTCGATCTTCTCCTACGACAATTCGGCGCTTCAACTCGCGTCGGAACGACTGCGCTCGAACGCGACCAGCGCTCTGACGCTGCGCACCTTCGCGCCGCGGGGTGCGACGCAGCTCGGCATACGCTATGTCGATACCGGACAGGTGATCGCGGGCGACGCCAATCTCAACGCGATCAACGGCAACGGCCTGATTGCCGAAAGCGTGATCGGCGAGAACCGCGCCTCGGTGAAGGAGTTCAACAGCGACACCGGCATCACCTGGGACACGGGCAAGAACTCGCTGACGATCGGCGGCTTTTTCACGCGGTCCAGCCGCTATAACGACGCGATCGGGGCGGCGACGTTCCTGACCGACGTGCAGGATCGGGCGCGCCGCGTCGACGTGGTGGCGCTGAACGCGGGCGGTCAGGTCGTCGGCTCGCTGACCGAGAACGGCTTCCTCAACTACGGCACCTTCGGCGAGGGGCCGAGCCGGGCGAAGTTCAGCTCGATCTCCGCCTATGCCACCGATCAGCTGGCGCTCTGGGACAAGCTTCGGATCGAGGGCGGCATCCGGTACGAGCATTTCGTCTTCAATCGCCTCGGCGGCAACACCGTGGGCGCGGTGCCGATCGCGGGTCAGGGGACGTTCGGGCCGGGCTGCGGAATCGTGCAGGACAACGACAACATCATCGCCAACAACTGCATCGCCCAGTTCGGCGGCGGCAGCTTCGACGGCACCTTCTCGCGCCAGCGCCGGGTGTTCGACAAGATCGCGTGGACGATCGGCGCCAACTATCTCCTGACCGATCGTTTCGCCGTCTATGGCCGGTATGCGACGGGCTTCCAGGCGCAGGAGCAGAACGAGCCCACCGACCTGCGCTTCGCCGAGGCGGGCCTGCGCTATTCCAGCCCGCTGGTCCAGGCATCGGTCACCGGCTTCTACACCAACTTCCTCGACTATCCGCAGTCGCGCGACGTGCAGACGACGGTCAATGGCACCACCGTGACGCAGCAGCTGACCGCCAATTCTGGGATCAAGGTCTATGGCGGCGAGTTCGACGTGACGATCCGCCCCACCGACTGGCTCCGCCTGTCGGCGGCCGGCGTCATCCAGGATTCGAAGATCAGCATCCGCTCGCTCTCGGCCTTCCAGAACGGCAACCCGATCGACGTCAATCAGATCGCCCAGGCGCTGCGCGATCAGGTCAACGGCTTCGACGGCAACAAGCCCGAGCGGACGCCCGCGGTGAACGTGACCGTCACCCCGGCCATCGTCCTGCCCGGCGGACGCGGCGAGATCTATGCGAGCTGGAAGCGGATCGGAAAGATCTATGCCGACGTGTCCAACTCGCTCGAACTGCCGGGCTACGACCTGTTCTCCGCGGGCGTGATGTTCAAGCTGACCGACGACGTGACCTTCAACGCCTCGGTCGAGAATATCGGCAACACCGTCGGCCTGACGGAGGGCAATCCGCGCGGCGGCTTCGTCGAGAATACCGGCTCGAACTATTATTTCGCGCGGCCGGTCAACGGACGGAACGCGGTCGCCTCGCTGCGCTTCGACTTCTGATCCCGCGCGAAGGGCAAATCATGATCCGGCACGCCGCCGCCCTCCTCCTGATGGCCACCACCGGGGCGGCGGCCCCGATGCAGGAAGCGCCGCTCGCCTTCCGCATCGACGAGGGGCGCAACCTCAACGCCTTCGTCCGGCAGGGGCCGGTTGCGGCGCACCTGCTGCTGCGTTCGGGTGAAGAGCCGCGCATCCTCGTCGGCTTTCCCGCGGGCAACAGCGGCGTGGCGCTGTGGTTCGAGAAGACGGTGCGGCCCGTGACGTGGCGGATCGACCGGGCACCGCAGCCCGACCGGTCGGCCGATGCCAAGGGGCGTCGGCTGAACGGAATCGTAGCGCACGTATCGGTCGATGCCGCCGAGCTGCGGTTTCGACAGGGCCTCGGCACGTCGATCCGAGTGCTGCGCGATTACGAGCTGTTGCGAAAGGCCCCAGCCGAGGTCATCGCACCGCCCACGACCGCGCCGGGCCTGCATGGCGGCGGCGCGTCGGTCACCTGGGCGCGCGACCGGCTGGACGGTGCGCCGGGCTATTGGCTGCAACTGATCGGCACCGACGGAACGGTCGTGACGCGCGAGGGGCTGCGCGCCGGTCCGTCGGGACGCATCGCCCTCATCGTCATGGCCTCGACCGGCGAGACGCCGCTGACCCCGATCGGCGGGCGCGAATTGCTCACCGACGCCGCGCGACCAGATGCGCGCGCCGCCAATGCGCTCCGGTTCCTCTCCTACCGCGAGAAGTTCCTCGCCGGATCGTGGCGGTTCGACACCTATTTCGGACGCGACACGCTGATGAGCGTTCGGCTGCTGATGCCCGTGCTCCAGCCCGCCGCGGTCGAGGCGGGGATCGGCTCGGTCCTCGCCCGCCTGTCGCCCGGCGGCGAGGTCGCGCACGAGGAGGACATCGGCGAGTTCGCGCTGCTGCGCAACGCAAAGGAAGGGCGCGGGCGCGGGCGCGGGCGCGTCGATACGCCGATCTACGACTATGCGATGATCGACGACGACTTCATGCTCCCGCCGGTGGCGGAGGCATGGCTGACCGGGCGCGGTCGGGCTCGCGCTGCACAGTTCCTGTCCACCCGCGCCGCCAATGGCGAACGGAACGGCGACCTTCTCGCCCGCAACTTCGCCTGGGCAGTGGGACGAACCGCCGCCTTTGCCGAACGGCCGGGGTTCGAGCGGCTGGTCGCACTCAAGGACGGGCGCCGCACCGGCCAGTGGCGCGACAGCGAGGAGGGGCTGGGTCGCGGCACTTACCCCTACGACGTCAACGCGGTGTGGGTCCCCGCCGCGCTCCGCTCGATCGCCCGGCTCGCGCCGCTGCTCGCGCGCTACGGCACCCCGGCGCAGCGTGCGGCGATCGCCCGCGCCGGCAGTCAGGCGGCGGTATGGCACCGCGCCGCCCCCGCGCTGTTCGCGACCGAATTGCCCAATGCCGCCGCGCGCCGCGCCGTCGCCGACTATGCGCGAAAGGCGGGCGTCCCCGCGACTGCCGCGCTAAAAAGCCTCGGCACCGCGCCGCTCGCGTTCAACGCGCTGTCGCTCGACGCAAGCGGGCGGCCGGTGCCCGTGCTCCATTCGGACGACGGTTTCGCACTGCTCTTCACCGATCCCGATCCCGCCGCGCTCGACCGATCGATCGCAGCAATCGGCCGGCCCTTCCCCGCCGGCCTGTTCACCGATGTGGGGATGCTGGTCGCCAATCCCGCCTTCGCCCCCGCAGACGTGCAGGGCCGCTTCGGGCGGGAGGCGTATCACGGCACCGTCGTCTGGTCCTGGCAACAGGCGGTGATGGCAGCCGGGATCGACCGCCAGCTGGCGCGCCGCGACCTGCCGCCCGCGACGCGCGCGCGCCTGACCGCGCTGCGCACCCGGCTGTGGCGTGCGATCGACGCGGCGGGCGAGGTGCGTACGTCGGAGCTCTGGTCGTGGAGCTATGCGGGCGGCGGCTACCGTGTCGCGCCGTTCGGCGCATCGAGCGGCGATGCCGACGAATCGAACGCGGCACAGCTCTGGAGCACGGTCTTCCTGGCGCTTCGCCCGCCGGCACGGTGAGCATCGACCGCCGCACCGCCCTTGGCCTGCTCGCCGGCACCGCCGCGCTGCCCCGCCTTGCCCATGCCGAGCGCGCGCGTATCGCCGACCTGATCGCGCGCATGACGATCGAGGAAAAGGCGGGCCAGCTTTCCTGCTTCAGCGACGAGATCCGCCCCGTCGGCACCGAGTTCAACCCGAAGGTGAACCGCACAGGGGCCACCGAACAGCTTCGCGCGATCGAAGCGGGGCGGATCGGGATGCTGTTCAACGGCTATGGGATCGAGGGCGCGCGCGTTGCCCAGGCCGCGGCGCTTCGCAGTCGCCTCGGCATCCCGCTCATCTTCGCCGCCGACGTCATCCATGGCTGCCGCACGATCTTTCCGATCCCGCTGGCCGAAGCCGCCGCCTTCGACCCCGACCTGTCGCAGCGGATCGCGCGCGGCGTGGCGGGTGAGATGCGCGCGGCCGGGCTTCACTGGACGTTCGCGCCGATGGTCGATATCGCCCGCGACCAGCGCTGGGGCCGCGTGGCGGAGGGTGCGGGCGAGGATGTGTATCTCGGCTGCCAGCTTGCAGCCGCCCGCGTGCGCGGGTTCGCGCGCGGCGGCATCCTCGCGACGCCCAAGCATTTCGCCGGCTATGCGGCGGTGCGCGGCGGCATGGAGTACGGTCCCGTCGACATGAGCGAACGCGAGCTGGAGGCGATCCACCTGCCCCCCTTCGCCGCCGCGTTCGCTGCGGGCGCCGCCGCGACGATGGCGGCGTTCACCGAAGTCGACGGTATCCCGGCGACCGCCAATCGCGGCCTGCTGACGCGGCGGCTGCGCGGACAGATGCGGTTCGGCGGCGTCTGCATCGCCGATTATGACGCGGATCGCGAACTGGTCGCGCATGGCGTCGCCCGCGACGAGGCCGACGCTGCCCGGCTCGCCATCCTTGCGGGGATCGACATGTCGATGCAGAGCGGCCTCTACAACGCGCATCTGCCCGCGCTGGTCGCCGCGGGCGCCGTGCCGATCGCGCGCGTGGACGAGGCGGTCGCGCGGGTGCTCGCGCTCAAGACCGCCGCCGGGCTGTTCGACGATCCCCATGCGGGCCTCGCCAAACCGGCGCGCGTTCCCGACCTTCGGCCGCTCGCTCGCGAGGCGGCGACGCGGTCGATCGTGCTGTTGCGCAATGAGGGCGACCTGCTCCCGCTCGATCCGTCGAGGCGGATTGCCTTGATCGGGCCGTTCGCGCGCGATCGAGCGCATCTGAACGGTCCGTGGTCCTTTGCCGGCACAAACGACGGCATCGATCTGGCAAGCGGCCTCGCCCGTATCGCGCCGCATCTGGCGGTGGAGCCGGGATCGGGCATCCACGACCCGCTGCCCGGCGGGATCGAGCGCGCGGTCGCCGCCGCGCGCGCCGCCGAGGTGGTCCTGCTCGCGATCGGCGAGGGCGCGGACATGTCGGGCGAGGGCAATAGCCGGACCGAGATCACCGTCCCCGCCGCCCAGATGGCGCTGGCCGGGGCCGTGGCGGCAGTCGACAAGCCGATCGTCGTCCTCCTCCGCCATGGCCGCGCGCTCGTGCTTGAGGGCGCCGTCGCCGATGCGCCTGCGATCCTCGCTACCTGGTTCCTGGGGCAGGCGACCGGCGACGCGGTCGCCGACATCGTCTTCGGCCGCGCCGAGCCGACCGGCCGCCTGCCGGTGAGCTTCCCCTTCTCGACCGGGCAACAGCCATGGAGCTACGACCGCCCGCCGACCGGCCGCCCCGCCCCCGATGCCGATCCGATGGCCGCGGGCAAGGCGCACTGGCGCGACGCCCCCGATCGGGCGCGCTACGGCTTCGGCAACGGTTTGTCCTTCACCCGCTTCGAACTCGGCGCGATCGCGGTAGAGAAATCCGGGTCCGAGACTGAGGTCGCAATCGATGTCACCAATGCGGGCCGCCGATCCGGAACCGCCGTCCTGCAACTCTTCTATCGGGCGCTGGAGGGAGCTCATGTCCGGCCGCGGCTGCAACTCGCCGCCATCCTGCGTGAAGCGGTCGATCCGGGCGTCACGACCCGCTGCCGGTTCAGGACAGCGCTGCCGTCCGGTCCGCTGCGTCTGTGGGTAGGGGAAGCAAGCGATCGTCTCTCGCCGCCGATGGACATCCTGCAACCGTAACGGGAAGTCAGGACCACGCGCCCCGCCGCCCCCGTTCGCGCATCGCATCGATGAACACGCGCACCGCGGGCATCGACGCCCGACCGGGGTCATAGAGCAGGCTGACCGGCAAGGCCGGCGGCGCGTGAGCGGCCAGCACCTCGACCAGTCGCCCGCTCGCGACCTGTCCGGCCGATTGGTAGCTCAGCACGTTGGCAAGCCCGACGCCCGCCTCCGCAGCGGCGACGATCGCATCGATGCCGTTGATGGAGAGGCGGGGCACTAGGCCCGCCGCCTTCTCGCCGCGCGCGCCGAACGGCCATCCACTGCCCGCGCGCACGCCGCTGCCCATGATGCAATGATGACCGGCGAGGTCGCCCGGATCGCGGGGCACGCCATGCGCGGCCAGATAGGCCGGGCTCGCCACGACAGTCTGCCGGACTGAGCCGATCGTCACGCTGCGCAGGCTGCTGTCGGCGAGCGCGCCGATCCGCACCGCGACGTCCACGCCCTCCTCGACGATGCGGACATTGCGGTCGAGCAGCATCATGCGCGCGCTGAGGCCGGCATGGCTTGCCAGCAGCGCGTTGACGACCGGGAGCACGTGCAGCCGCCCGAACATGACCGGCGCGGTCACATAGAGCTGACCCCGCGGGACCGATCGACTGCCCAAGGCGACCTGCTCCGCCTCGCGGAGCTCCGCCAGTATCCGCCGCGCCCGGTCGAGCAGGCCCGCCCCGTCGTCGGTCAGCGACACCGCCCGCGTCGAGCGATGGAAGAGCGTCACGCCCAGATGGCGCTCCAGCGCCGCGACCGCGCGCGTGACCGCGGGCGGCGACAGGCCGAGCGCGCGCGCCGCCGCCGCGAAGCCGCGCTGTTCGGCCACCGCGACGAACACCGACAGGCTTTCGAAGCGATCCATTATTCCTCGATGCGCAATAGTGAATGTCGTTGATCGCCGATTATCACAGCGGGGGCAACGCGCCATGTCGGTGGCCATGGCACAGACCTATCTTCACAAGCTTTTCGGCCCCCGCGCCCGGGCAATGCAGGCGGCCGCGGGATCGCGCGCCGCCTATGCCCGCATGGAAGCCGGCGCGGGGCCGCTCGACGTGCTGACCGCACGGGAACTCGACTTCATTGCGGCCCGCGACAGTTTCTACATGGCAAGCATTTCCGAGCATGGCTGGCCCTATGTCCAGCATCGCGGCGGACCGGCGGGCTTCCTGCGGCACGTCGGGGGCAATCGCATCGGGTTCGCCGACTATCGGGGCAACCGGCAATATCTCTCCGCCGCGCATGTCGCGACCGACGACCGGGTCGCGCTGTTCTTGATGGACTATCCAAATCGCCGACGCCTGAAGATCATCGGCCATGCGCGGGCGAGCGACGACCCTGCGGTCATCGCCGCGCTGATGCCGCCCGGCCATGCGGCCGAACCGGAGCGCGGCTTCCTGATCGACATCGTCGGCTTCGACTGGAACTGCCCGCAACACATCACCCCGCGGTTTACCGAGGCGGAGGTGCGCCGCGCGTCACAGCCGCTGATCGACGAGATCGCCGTGCTGCGTGCTCGTATCGCGGAACTGGAAGGGACAGCGTCATGACCGGCAAGCTCACCAACGGCGTCCACCATGTCGGCCTGACCGTGCCCGACCTCGATCAGGTGCGCGGCTTCTTCTGCGGCACGCTGGGGTTCGACGAAGTCGGCGGGGTGCCCGATTATCCCTCCATCTTCGTGTCGGACGGCGCGATCCTGTTGACATTGTGGCGCGCCGCCGACCCGCCGACCGCCCGCGCGTTCGACCGGCGTGCCAATATCGGGCTCCACCATCTTTCGCTCTCGGTCGCCGACGATGCCGCGCTGGCGGCGGCGTGGGAGGCGGTGACGGCGCATCCCGAGGTGGTCGTCGATGCGCCGCCCGGCCCCATCGCGCCCGGATCGACGACGCGCCATTTCCTCGTCTTCATTCCGGGCGGTATCCGCCTGGAGCTCGCCACTCCTTTCGCCTGAAAGGAGCGGTTCCGAGCGTCAGATCGCGCCGATCGCCTTGATGACGGCGCTTTGCCCCGCGATCAGGTCGGGGAACCGCGCGGGCGCCTCGTCAAGGGCGAAGCTGTGCGAGTGGAGTGCCGCGAGCGGGACCCTGCCCGCGCGGACGGCGGCGATGACGTGCTCGAAATCGGCGCGCGTCGCGTTCCGCGAGCCGAGCAGCGTCGTCTCCCGCTTGTGGAATTCGGGATCGTTGAAGGCGATGTCGGCCGCGACGATGCTGACGAGGACATAGGCGCCGCCATGCGCGACATAACCGAAACCCGCCGCCATCGCCTGCGGATTGCCGGTCGCGTCGAAGACTGCGTCGTAGAACTCGCCCTCGGTCGCGGCGGCCAGCCGATCGGCCAGCCCCGCATCGGCGACCTCGCCCCGGTCCAGCCCCGCTGCCGCAAGGCCCAGCGCCAGCCGATCGGCGTTGCGATCGACCAGCGTCACCTGCGCCCCGGCAAGGCGAGCGAAGATGCCCGTCGCCAGCCCGATCGGCCCGGCCCCGACCACCAGCACCCGCTCGCCCCCGGTCAGCGCAGCGCGGCGCACGGCATGCGCCCCGATTGCGAGGAACTCGATCATCGCCGCCTGATCCAGCGTCAGCCCCTCGGTCGGCAGCACATAGGCTTCCGGCACCGACAGATATTCGGCCATGCCGCCGTCGACATGGACGCCCAAGACCCGAATCCGCACGCAGCAATTGGGCTTGTCCTTGCGACAGGCAATGCAAACCCCGCAGGCAAGATAGGGAATGACCGTTACCACTTGGCCCGGTGCCAGCGGCGATCCGGCATCCGCCGCCTCGACCGTACCGGCCAGTTCGTGACCCATGACGCGCGGATAGCTCAGATAGGGCTGGTTGCCGCCATAGATGTGATAATCGGTGCCGCAGATGCCCACCCGGCGGATGCGGATCAGCACTTCGCCCGGCTGCCGCTCGGGTCGCGGTCGCTCGGCGAGGCTGAGGACGCCGGGCCGGTCGCAGACGATCGTCTTCATGCCGTGACTCCCGCCGGCCGGCGCGCGCGCAGCGCAAAGAAGAACACCGCCATGAAACAACCCGCCGGCACCAGCATCGCCGCGGCAATGCCGAAACGGTCGGACACGAAGCCCATCAGCCCGGTCAGCACCGCCCCGCCGATGATCGCCATGATGATGAGCGACGCCCCCGTCCGGGCCAGCGGCCCCAACCCCTCCATCCCGAGCGCGAAGATCGTCGGAAACTGGATCGACATGAAGAAGCTAGCCGCGACCAGCGCATAGAGCCCGGCACTGCCCGGTGCGAGCCAGGCGACCAAAGTCAGCGCAAAGCTGATCGCCGCGAACAGCGCGAGCAGCCGCGCCGGTGCGATCCGCGTCATCAGCGCCGAACCGGCGAACCGGCCGACCCCGAACAGGAGCAGGCTGGCGAACAGGAAATCGGCGGCGCTCGCCTCGGTCGTCCCCGGCATCCCCGCCTGGACATAGCGGATGGTGTAGCTCCACAGCCCCACCTGCGCCCCGACATAGAAGAATTGCGCCGCCGCCGCGCCGAGCAGGCGCGGGCGACGCAGCACGTCGATGAAGCGGCCGCCGCTCCCCTCGAACTCGCGCGACGAATGCTGCGGAAACCGGATCAGCAGCGCGGCGACCGCGACCCCCAGCACGACGAGGCCGATGACCAGATACGGCCCCTGCACCGCCAGCACCGCTTCGCGATAGACCGCCGTCTGCTGCGCGGCGGGCATCGCGGCGATCGCGGCATCGTCGTGCGCGACCCTGCCGAGGATGAAGTACTTGCCGATCGCGACCCCGGCGAGCGTACCGACCGGATTGGCCGCCTGTGCCCAGTTCAGCCGCCGCGCCGCGCCCGCCGGGTCGCCGATCTCGGTCATCAGCGGATTGGCGGAGGTTTCGAGGAAGGCAAGCCCGCAGGCGATGACGAACAGCGCAGCGAGGAAATAGTGATATTCGCCGAACTGCGCCGCGGGATAGAAGAGTGTCGCGCCCGCGGCATAGAGCAACAGCCCGGCGACGATCGCGGGCTTGTACCCGCGCGCGCGCGTCAGCATCGCCGCGGGGACCGCAAACAGGAAATAGCCGAGATAGAATACCTGCTGGACGAAGCTGGTCTCGAAATCGCTGAGGACGAACGCCTTCCTGAACTGTGCGATCAGGATGTCGTTGAGGTTGTTGGCCATGCCCCACAGGAAGAACAGGCAGACCGTCAGGACCAGCGCGGGCCGCAGCGCCGCGGGGGTCGTACGCTCGGTCATGCGCGCGCCGTCGCGATCCAATGGCTCGCCCGTCATTCGCCTCTCCCCGGCTCTATGCGTCCGCATAATCGCCCCTAGCGCCGGAACCGACCGGCACATCCGCGTCACTGGGTGCGGCAACTCATCAGACAAGTCAATGCAAGGCGATCCGACAGGTTTCGGTTGCCGATCCGCCGCTTTCGTCGGATAAGATCGCGGTCCGGCGGGGGTAAAAGGTAATGGCGCGAGAGGATGAGCGGACCCGAAGCGCCCCCAGCGCGCGCCTGTACCGGCATGTCATCGACGTGCTGCGCGCCGAGATCGAAGGCGGCGCGCTTCAGCCCGGTGATCGGCTGCCCTCCGAGAAAGGGCTGGTCGAACGCTTCGCCGTCAGCCGGTTGACGATCCGCGAGGCAGTGATCGGGCTCGAAATCCTCGGGCTGGTCGAGCCGCGCCGTGGCTCGGGCGTCTTTGTTCGCAGCAATCGGGCAACGCGGGACATGCAGGCCGGCAGTCTCGATATCGGCCCCGTCGAACTGATCGAAGCGCGCCGGATCGTCGAGGTCCAGACCGCCGCGCTCGCCGCGCTGGAGGCGACCGACGAACAGATCGCCGCGATGCGCGATATCCTCGCCGACATGGACAAGGAGGAGCGCGCCGAGGGCAATGCCGAGTGGATCGCCGACCGCGATTTCCACCTCGCCATCGCGCGGGCGTCGCAGAATGTGGTGCTGGCGATGATGGTCGAGACGATGTGGGACCTGCGCCGCCGATCGCCGCTGTCGCACGAGATGCTCGAACGGATCGCGCGCGCCGGACAGACCCCGCGCATCGCCGACCATCACCGCATTCTGGAGGCGATCGAGAGGCGCGATCCGACCGCGGCGCGGCGGGCGATGCGCGCGCATCTCGACCGGGTGATGGCCGATCTGCTCGACTTCACCGAGCTCGAGGCGAAGGCACGCGTGTCGACCGAGATCGCCGATCGGCGCGAAACCGCAAGGCGCCGCGCCGCGATCTGACCGCCATGCGTCAGATGGGTCAGCCGGCGACGCGAACGGGCGGGAGCCGGTCGATCGGTTCGACGACGATATCCCGGAACCAGGTTTCGGCCCCTTCCGACTGCAACTGGATCCGCCCGTGCGTCAGCGGTACGCGGCGGCCGTCGGGCGCGATCGTCGCGAGGTCGCGGACTTCCGCCACCGGTACGCCGTTGACGACATGCACCGCGCGGTCGCCGACGACGTAGAGATCGAGCGTGTTCCACTGCCCCACCGGCCGCTCGGCATCGGTCGCCGCCTCGACGTTCCAGGTGGGCGTGCCGTTGACGATGTCGATCGCCCGCCCGCCCGCGCGGTAGCGCAGGTGCGGGGCGATGATCT
This sequence comes from uncultured Sphingomonas sp., assembly GCA_913775795.1. Lineage (GTDB taxonomy): Bacteria > Pseudomonadota > Alphaproteobacteria > Sphingomonadales > Sphingomonadaceae > Sphingomonas. The sequence goes on from CAJYLT010000020.1 coordinate 47,965, forward strand.
TCGGGTCGAACGCGACCGTCGTGCGCCCGCGTAGCTGGCTGCCCACGGCAACGATCATGCCCGTCGATCCGGTCATGATCTCGAACTCGGTCGACGGTTGCCAAGTGCCGAACACTTCCCCCGGCTGCCCATGGCTATGATAGAGCAGGCCGTTGTTGCGCGGCTGCTTTTCGCGCGGGGCGTACGTCCTGCCGCCCCATCTGAACTGGAGCCGCAGGTGATAATTGGACAGGTCGGCCCGGTGGATCAGGCTGCCCCAGGTTTCGCCCTTCACCCAGATGGCGGGCCTGCCGTCGATCGAGCGGACGGCGAAGTCGCCGCCGGTGTCGCGCGAGCGTCCGATGGGCCGCGCATCGGGACCGGCATTGTAGGTGATCGCCGGGTCGGCATAGCCGAGCCACGCCTGCCACCCGTCGAGCGTCCGGCCGTCGAACAGGGCGACGGGCTTGCCGGTCGCCTTCGGGATATCGGTCAGCGTCAGGCGTTGCGGCGTCGTCGCCGGGGGCCCGGCGATCGCGCGCGCCGCCTCGATCGACTGCTGCGCGGACGCGGGCGCCGCGAGCGCCAGCAGTGCGACGAGCGCTCTCATCGCGCGGCCAGTCGATAGGGCGCGCGATAACGCGGGGTGATGAGCGCATTGGCCCCCGCGTCGTTCCCGAAGCGACCCGCCCGCGCATCCCATTCGACGCGGCGGCCGGTGCGATAGGCGACGTTGCCCATCTGGCAGACGATCGCCGTCGCCGCCGCCTCGCCGATCGGACAGGCAGGGGTGCGCGCGCGATCCTTGATGCAGGCGACGAAGTCGGCGGTGTGTCGCACCAGCCCGTCGTCGCGGCTGGGGGTGATCGGCACCGCGGGGCTCAGTGGCTTGCCGTCGCTCGTCTCCGGGATCACCTGCCACCCGCCGCGGTCGACCACGACGGTGCCGCGCTCACCGATGAAGGCGACGCCGTGGTCGCGCCCGCCATAGGGTCCCTGCCCGATCCCCACCGCATGTTCCCATTCGAGCAGGTGGTCGCCGAAGTCGAAGATCGCGGTCTGCGTGTCGGGCGTCTCCATCGCGGAGTTCGGATAACCGAACGCCCCCCCGATCGAGGTAACCGCGCGCGGCACGTCCGACTTCATCCCCATCCGCGCAATATCGATCAGGTGGACGCCCCAGTCGGTCATCAGCCCGCCGGCATAGTCCCAGTACCAGCGCCAGCTGAAATGGAAGCGGTTGGGATTGAACGCGCGCGCGGGCGCGGGGCCGAGCCAGCGGTCGTAGTTCACCCCCGCAGGCGCCGGGCCGTCGGGCTGCGGCGCAACGCGCTTCATCCAGCCCATATAGGCCCATGCCTTGACCTTGCGCACGCGGCCGACCTTGCCCGACTGCACGTGCGCGGTCGCGTCGGCCCAGTGGCGGGCGCTGCGCTGCCATTGCCCCACCTGCACGACGCCGCCGTGCCGCGCCTGTGCCGCCACCATCGCGCGGCATTCGGCGATCGAGTTGCCCAGCGGCTTCTCGCAATAGGCGTGCTTGCCCGCCGACAGCGCGTCGATCAGTTGCAGCGCGTGCCAGTGATCGGGCGTCGCGATGATGACCGCATCGACCGAGCGATCGTCGAGCATCCGGCGGTAATCGTCGTAGAGGCGCGGCGCGTGCCCCGCCTTGCGCAGCTCGGCCCCACGCTCCGCCAGCACGCGCGCATCGACATCGGCAAGCGCGACGGGGACGACGTCGCCACCCTTCATCATCGCCTGAAGGTCGCTCCAGCCCATCCCCTTGCAGCCGATGACGCCGACCTGCAGCTTGTCGCTGGCCGCGACGCGGCGGCGCGTCTGGGCAAAGGCGGGACCGGCCATCAGCGAGGCGGCAAGGCCTCCCGCGATCAGCCCGCGGCGGTCGATCCCTCCAGTCATTCCCCTCTCCCCCCGGTCAGCGATAAGTGCCCATCGTCACGCGCAGCATCACAGGTTCGCCCGTGAAATTAAAGCCATAGTCGGTCTGGTCGCCGTTCCACAGCCGCGTCGTCATCCATTTGCCGGCGACGAAGCTGCCTTCTTCGGCGCGGATGATCTCCCCCGCCTCCCCCTTCGCCGGCGCGGCGAGCGAAAGGCGGGCGCGGACATTCGCGCCGGCGACCAGGAAGGTGTCGGGGGCGATCTGCGCCGCGACCATGCCGCCCACCGGGCGATCGGCGTCGGGGTGCGCGGCGGTCGGCAACCACTTGCTCCACTCGGCCTCGCCCATCTGCCACTGGCCGTATTCGGCGGCGATCTTCCAGCGGCCCATGACCACCGACTGTTGCGGCATGTCCTTGGCCGTGCCCCAGGTCGGATGATCGCGCGCAATCCGTGCCCAATCCGAGGCCATCGGCGCGAACAGCTTGTAGGGCGCTGCGAACGCCTCGATCACCCCGCCGTCGAAGCTCTTGGCGCCGAGCGGATAATTGAAGAACCCCGTCGCATCCATGCCGAACGGCGCGAACCCGATCGCACCCCTGCCGAGTGCGGGCCAGAAGAAGCGTGCATAGTCGGCGGCGTTGCCGATCTCGGGCACCATCAGCGCGTTGTCGGGGCGCGCGTATTTGTCGAGAAAGGCGGCGACGTCCGCTGCCTTGCGGTTGTAGATGTCGGGCGCGAGCAGGTCGATGTGCGGGGCCGCCGCCTTCCACACCGGGATCACGTTCCAGTTCGGCCCGCCCGAGGGGCCGACCTCGCCCCCCTCATCGGTGAACGCGCTGCCAAGGGCTGCGTTGACGTACATCGGCAGCGGCTTCACCGCCTTGCCCGCCGCCGCGATCGCATCGACGTAGCGGGCGAGGTGCCAGGTCTGGAAGAACTGCTGGGCGCGCTTGCCGAACACCGCTTCCCATGTCCCCGGCTGGACCTTCAACGCGCGGACCAGCTCGGCGGGGACCGGCCCCCCGAACAGCTTGTCGGCGGCATGGTCGCGGGCGAGGCGATAGCTCCCCGCCTCATTCTCGACCTGCACCATGACGACGGTGTTCTGCGTATCGTTCTTCGCCAGATGCGTCATCAGCGCGACAAAGGCGCGACGGTCGGCGGCGAGCGTCTCGGTCCCGTGCGGGCTAAGCGCATAATGCGCGCTGCCGTCCGCCGTCCGCATCCGCGGGAACCGCTTGCCGTCGCGCTTCACCCATTCGGGCGCGTAACTCGCCCCGGTGTTCTTCCACGTCCCGAACCACAGGAGGACGAGCCGCTTGTCATGCTCACGCGCCTCGGCCAGCAGCGTGTCGACGAAGCCGAAGTCGAACCTGCCCTCGACCGGCTCGACCTGTTCCCAGGCGATCGGCATTTCGAGCGTGTTGGCGTGCATCGCCTCCACCACCGGCCACACCCTGGGCAGCGCGGCAGGATAGTTGGACGAATTGTTCGCCTGTGCGCCCAGCATCAGGAAGGGCTTGCCGTCGACGATCAGCGCGTGGCGACCGTCCTTGGTTTCCAGCCTTGGAAGCGGATTTTGTTGCGCAGCAATCGGCGACGCGATCAGCGCGAGGGCGAGTAGTGCCCTCACTGGCCGCGGACCACCTGAACCAGCGACGCGGCATCCTGCCCGGTGGGCAGCCGCCCGCTCGCCAACAGCCGGCCGGTCGCGTCGTTCCAGACGAGCTCGACCTTCCTGCCCCCGCCGCGCTGATAGGCGTTGGTGACGCCATCATCGTCATAGAGCGTGAAGCGCGCGTCGCGGCCGGGATAGACGCGGATCGCGGTCAGCGCCTGCTTCTCGCTCGTGTTCTTGACGCCCGCGCCCACCGGCACGATCGACCCGGCGCGCACGAACAGCGGCATCCGCTCGATCGGCGCCGCCGCCTCGATCGTCTGGCCGCCGGGGTAGCGCCTGTTGGTCCAGTAATCGTACCAGTCGGTCCCGGCGGGCAGGTAGACCGACCGGCTCGTCCGCCCCTGCTCGACCACGGGCGCGACGAGGAAGGCGGGGCCGAACATATACTGGTCGCGAATGTCGGCGACCTTGGGGTCGCTGCCGAAATCCATGAATAGCGCGCGCATGAACGGCGCCCCGCCCTCGTACGTCTGCCGCCCCAGCGAATAGAGGTACGGGATCATCGCATAGCGAAGCCGCAGCCACTCGGCGAGGATCGGCTCGGCCGCCGCGCCATATTCCCAGATCGCGGTCGCGGGTCGCTGGCCGTGGATGCGCAGCGTGGGCGTGAAGCTGTTATACTGGAACCAGCGGACGAAGAGTTCGGGATAGTCGCGATAGTCCGGCCCCATCGCCGTGGCGCCCGCGGGGTCGACCAGCACCGGCCGCTCCGCCTTCGGCCCGTTGGGCCACTGCCACCCGCCGGTATCGCTGCTGGTATAGGCGATACCGCTTGCCGCCATGCCCAGCGTCGCCGGCACTTGCCGCTTCAATGCTTCCCAACTGGCGTGCACGTCTGCGGTCCAGAAGATCGCGCCCGACGCCTGCGCGCCGGTATAGGCCGCACGCGCGAGGATCAGGTTGCGGAAGTCGGGCCGGTCCTTCGCCGACCCCTCCGCCACGCCGCCGGTGTGGACCAGCGGAAAGAGATTGTAGAAGCGGTCGCCCGAGCCGATCGAATAGAATTTGCCCGCGGGCACCAGATCCGGTTCGGTCTCGTCGAGCCAGAACCAGTCGAAGCCTTCGCTCGCCA
>CAJYLT010000021.1 GCA_913775795.1 uncultured Sphingomonas sp.
CTGGCGAGGGTCTGGCTGACGCAGGTGGGCGAGGCGCAGCCGTTGTTCGCCGCCGATCCGCGCTGGGCGATCGGCTATGCCGGGGTCGGGGTCGTGGGACTGATCGCCGCCGTCCTGACCGCGCGAGAGCGAGCGGCGCTGACGATCGCCGCGCTGGTCGCCGCAGGCCTCGGCGTCGCGCTGTTGCAACTGCGGGGTGCCTATGCGGCGGCGGCGCTGGCGCCCCCGCTGATTGCGCTCGCGCTCGGTCGCGCGCGGGACGTGTCGCCGCTTGCCGCGCTGCCGGTCTGGATCGCGGGGGCGGGCATCGTCTGGCCGATCGCCGCCGCGGCGCTGCCCGTCCGCACGGTGCCGCCAGCCGGCCCGCCCTGCGACGGGATCGATCAGGCGCGCGCGACGGCCGCGCTGCCGCCTGGCCGCGTGCTCGGCCCGGTCGACCTCGGCCCGTGGCTGCTCGTCGCGACGCGCCACCATGCGATCGCCGCGCCCTATCACCGCAACGGCGCGGGCAATCTTGCGAGCTATCGCCTGTTCGCGGGCAGCGAGGGGGCAGCGCGGGCGATCGCCCAGACCCTGCGCATCGATTACGTCGTCGCCTGTCCCGCCGCCCTTTCGGCGATGCGGGTCGATCGCGGCTTTGGCCCGGCGCTGACCGAGGGACATACGCCGGCATGGCTGCGGCCGACCGGCGTCGCGAACGTCTGGCGGGTTCGATGACGGACGCCCCGACCCGGCGGATCGCCTTCCTGCTGCTCGCGTGCGCGGTCGCGCCGCTGCTCTGGCCGGCGATCCCGCCGCTCAACGACCTGCACGGCCATATCGGCCGCTATCACATCGCCGCCACCCTCGCACAGTCGCCCGCGCTTCAGGCGCACTGGCGATACGAATGGGCGCTGGTCGGCAATCTCGGCGTCGACCTGCCCGCGATCGCGCTGGCGCACGCGATCGGGGCGGAGGCAGCGGCCAAGGCGATCGTCATCCTGATCCCGGCGCTGTTCGTCGGCGGGCTGATGATGCTCGCGCGGGTCCGCCGGTTGCGCGTGCCACCGCTCATTGGGTTCGCCGCGACGCTGGCGTACGGACAGGCGTTCCAGCTCGGCTTCGTCAACTTCGCGCTGGCCGCCGCGCTTGCGCTCTGGGCGCTGGCGGCGTGGATCGCGCTGACAGAGCGGCCGGTGCTCCGCCTGTTGCTGCTGACCCCCGCGGCCTGTGCCCTGTGGGTGGCGCACAGCTTTGGCTGGGGGCTGTTCGGGCTTGCCGCCTTTGCCGCTGACACGGTGCTGCGGCGCGAACGCGGGCGCCCGTGGCTCTGTGCAGTGATCGAGGCGGGCCTGAGCTGCCTGCCCCTCGCGCTCCCGATCTTCGCGATGGTCGGCGGGCATGGCGGGGCGGCGCAGCCGCTCGCCTGGGACTGGCGGGCGAAAGCCGTCTGGGTCGCCGGGGTGCTGCGCGACCGGTGGAAATGGTTCGACGCCGCCAGCGCGATCGTGATCGCCGGCCTGCTCTGGACGGCGATCCGCCACCGCGCGTTCCGCTTCGATCCGGTGCTGGGCGCGGTCGCGGCGATCCTCGTCGCGGCGTTCGTCCTGCTGCCGCGGCTCGCGCTCGGCGGGGCCTATGTCGACATGCGGATGCTGGCGCCGGCGCTTGCCGTGGCGCTGATCGCGGTGCGGGTGGCCGAGCCGCGGCTCGCCGCCCGGCTGCTGCTGTTCGGGCTCGCCTTCCTCCTCGTCCGCACGGCCGCCACGACCGCGAGCTTCGCGATCGTCGCGGAGCGGCAGCAGGCGGCACTGCGTATCGTCCCCGCTATCCCGCGGGGCGCGGCGGTGCTCGTGCTGGTGAACGAACCCTGCGCGTCCGACTGGTCGTCCGACCGGCTGGGCCACCTGGCAGGCATTGCGGAGGTGCGGCGCGACATTTTCGACAATGGCCAGTGGACGATCGCCGGGCAGCAACTGCTCGCCCACCGCCATCCGCTTGCCGCCCCTTATGACCGCGACCCGTCGCAGCTCGTCTATCCGAAGGCGTGCGAATATGCGCCCACGGACTTTGACGCGGCGGTGCGCGATGCCGATCGCCGCGTCTTCACGCATGTCTGGACGATCGGGTTTCCCGCCCGCGCAAACCTTGCCCCCGACGTGATCCGGGCGGCGAGCGATGGTCCCTCAACGCTTTACCGCATTGCGACAGGGCGTGCGGTGAACCGCTTGTCGCACCCCGCCCCCACCCGCTAAGGACGCGCGATGCAGGGGCACGGTGAGGGCGCGGGGCAGGAACCGCTTCGGTGGTGGCAGACGCGCTGGTTCGTGGCGGCGATGGCGCTGCTCGCGGCAGTGCCGCTGATCTGGCCCGACATCCCGCCGCTGGTCGACCTCCCCGGCCATATGGGCCGGTACCGTGTCCAGCTCGCGCACGGACAGGTGCCGTGGCTCAACGACTGGTATAATTTCGACTGGCAGCTGATCGGCAATCTGGGCATCGACCTGCTCATCGTCCCGCTCGAGCCGATCATGGGGCTGGAGCTTGCGGTCAAGCTGATCGTGCTGATGACCCCGGTGCTGACCGCGACTGGCCTCCTCTGGATAGCGCGCGAGGTGCATGGCCGCATCCCCGCGACCGCGCTGTTCGCGCTGCCGATCGTCTACAGCTTCCCCTTCCATTTCGGCTTCGTCAATTTCGCGCTGGCGATGGCGCTGGCGCTCAACGCCTTCGCGCTTTGGCTGCGGCTCGCGCGGCTGGGTCGGCTCAAACTACGCGCGGTGCTGTTCGTGCCGATCGGGCTGATCCTCTGGGTCTGCCACACCTATGGCTGGGGACTGCTCGGCGTGCTCGCCTTCGCCGGCGAGCTGATCCGCCAGTGGGATCGCCACCCGGCGCTGGCCGACAAGTGGAAGGCGCCGTTTTGGGCGGGCATCCACTGCCTGTCGCTGTTCCCGCCCGCCATCCTGATGCTCGCATGGCGATCGGGGGGGCATGTCGGCGGCCAGACCGGCGACTGGTTCAACTGGCGCGCGAAGATGCAGTGGGTCACGATGATCTTTCGCGACCGCTGGGAATTGTTCGACATGGCGACGCTCGCCACGCTGTTCCTGGTGCTGCTCAAGGGGCTGCGCGATCCCAATATCCAGTATTCGCGGCATCTCAGCATCTCGGCGCTGTTCCTCGTCGCGGTCTATGTGCTGCTGCCGCGCATCGTCTTCGGCTCTGCCTATGCCGACATGCGGCTGGCGCCCTTCGCGCTCGGCATCGCGCTCTTGGCGCTTCGGCCCAAGCCCGGCATCCCGATGCGCAATGCCGCGCTCCTGGCGGCTGCGGGCCTCGCCTTTTTCGGGGTGCGGATCGCCGCCACGACCTACAGCTTCTGGCTCTATGACAAGAGCTACGACCGCGAGCTGGCGGCGCTCGACAAGCTGCCCGAGGGCGCGCGCCTCATCACCTTCATCGGCGAGACGTGCCGCTACGAATGGAAGATGTCGCGGCTGGAGCATCTTCCCGGCCTCGCGCTCGAGCGCAAGCTTGCCTATGCGAACGACCAATGGTCGATGGCGGGCGGCCAGCTTCTGACCGTGCGGATGAAGAACGCGCGCGGGTTCAATCACGACCCGTCGCAAATCGTCACCGACGTGAAGTGCGCGCGCGAATGGTGGCGACCGATCGCCGTCAGCCTCGCCCGCTTCCCGCGCCAGACCTACGACTATGTCTGGATCGTCCAGCCGCCGAAATACGACCGCCGGCTGGAAGCGGGGCTGATCCCCGTCTGGCGCAGCGGCACCAGCGCGCTGTTCCGCGTCGACGATGCCGCGCGCGCGCCGCAACTGATGATGCAGGACCTCGGCCCCTATGGGCCGGAGATGAAGACGCGGATGGAGGCGATCAACCGGGCGAACCGGTCTTCCTGAACGGCGTGAGCTCGCCGAGGAACTCGGCCTCGCGCTCGACCGCCAGCCGCTCCCGCTCGACGAAATCGGCGACGGCGCGGCGGAACGAGGGGTCGGGGATGTAGTGCGCGGACCAGGTGGCGACGGGCGCGTAACCTCTCGCGAGCTTGTGCTCGCCCTGCGCCCCCGCCTCGACACGAGCCAGGCCGCGCGCGATCGCCGCATCGATCGCCTGATAATAGCAAAGCTCGAAATGGAGGAAAGGCACGTCCTCGCTGCACCCCCAGTAACGGCCGTAGAGTGCGTCGGCGCCGATCAGGTTGAGCGCCCCCGCGATCGGCACCCCGTCCCGTTCGGCGAGGATCAGCAGCACCCGGTCGCCCATCGCCTCACCCAGCAACGAGAAGAAGGCGCGGGTCAGGTAAGGGCGCCCCCATTTGCGACTGCCGGTATCCTGATAGAACACCCAGAAGGCGTCCCAATGCGCCTCCGTGATCTCGGCCCCGGTCAGGTGGCGGATCGTCAGGCCCTCGGTCGCGGCGGCGCGCTCCTTGCGCAGGTTCTTGCGCTTGCGGCTGGCGAGGTCGGCGAGGAAATCGTCGAAGCTGCCGTAATCGCGATTGGCCCAGTGAAACTGCACCCCCTCGCGGATCAGCCACCCCGCCGCCTCGAACGCGGCGAGCTGGCCCTCCTCGACAAAGGTCGCGTGCACCGACGACAGGCCGTTCTGGTCGACCACCGCCTCGATCGCGGCGATCAGCGGCGCGGGTTCGGCCCCCTCGCGCAGCAGCAGGCGGGGGCCGGGCACCGGCGTGAACGGCACCGCGACCTGAAGCTTGGGGTAGTAGCTGCCCCCCGCCCGCTCCCACGCATCGGCCCACCCATGGTCGAAGACATATTCGCCCTGGCTGTGCGTCTTGGCATAGGCGGGCGCGATCGCCGCGGGCTTGCCATCCGCGCCATCAACGACGATCGGCAGCGGCGTCCAGCCGCTTCGCCCGCCGACCGAGCCCGAGCGCTCGAGGAGCGACAGGAACGCGTGGGACAGGAACGGATTGCCGCTCCCCGCGCACGCGTCCCAGTCGGCGGCGGCGATCTCGCCCACCCCGCGCGCGATCCGCGCCGTTACAGCCACTTGAGCGCCTTGAACCGCAGATAGAGGATCGTGCAGAGCGTCGCGATCACCCCCAGCACCACGAAATAGGCGCCCTTCACCTTCAATTCGGGCATGTAGTCGAAGTTCATGCCATAGATGCCCGCGATCGCGGTCGGCACCGCCAGGATCGCCGCCCAGGCCGCCAGTTGCCGCGTGATCGCGCCCGTCCGCTGCTGTTCGAGCAGGTTGGAGACCTCGAACACCTGCCCCAGCACTTCGCGCAGCGTCGCCGTCGTCGATTCGGTACGGCGCAGGTGGTCGAGCACGTCCTTGAAGTACGGCCGGATGTCGCGGTCGATGCACGGCACGTCGAGGTTGACGAGCTTGGCGACCAGCTCGCTCATCGTCACCGTCACCCGCTGGAACCGGATCAGCTGGCGGCGAAAGGTGAACAGCCGCGCGGTCTGCTCGCGGGTCAGGAAGCTGTCGAGCGTCGATTGCTCGATCTCCAGCACGCATTCCTCGATCTGGTCGATGATCGGCTGGTATCCGTCGACGATGAAGTCGAGGATCGCGTGGAGCACGTAATCGGTCCCCCGCCTGAGCAGCGCGGGCGAGGTTTCGAGTTCCTTGCGCAATTCGGTGTGCGCGCGCGCCGATCCGTGGCGGACCGTGACGACATGATGCTTGCCGACGAAGATCGCCGTCTCGCCATAGCGGATATGGTCGCCGTCGAGATGCGCGGTACGCGACACGACGAACAACTGCTCGCCATAAATGTCGAGCTTGGGCAGCTGCTTGCCGTTGATCGCATCCTCCACCGCCAGCGGATGGAGGTGATAGCGGTCGGCGATCGTGCGCAATTCCTCGTCGCTCGGCTCGTAGAGGCCGATCCAGACGAACTCGTCGTCGCCGTGACATTCGGGCATCGCATCGAGCGAGACGGGGCCGACGCACTGGCCGGCGCGATAGAGGGTGGCGGCGACGACGGTCATGCGCGCGCTATCTGGGCGGGCGAGGCGCGCGGCGCAATGGCCTCAGGCAGCGGGCACGACCATCAGCCGTACCGACGCGTCAGGGCTGCCCGACAATTGGATAAGGTGGCGGCCAGCGGGCAGGTCGAAATCGACGATCTTGCGCATCCCCGAACAGCGCGGCCCGTGGCCGTGCCCGGTCGAGGCGACGGGCTTGCCGCCCGAGACGAGCTCGATCCATGCCGGCGCCGACAGCGCCACGCGTACCTTGCCCGCGCGGGGCATGGCAAAGGCGACGAGGCCGCCATGACTGTTCGCCGCCGCAACCTTCGCCGGCGGCGCAGGCAGCTTCAGGTGCGCGGCGGGATGCAACGCGACCTCGACCGGCGTGCCGACCGCGATCGTCGGCGCGTTTGCGTCGGCCGCGGCAGAGACGGGCGTCCCCTGGCCCCATGCCGACAGCGCGGGCGGGATCGGCTCCGCTCCCACGGGACAGGCGGCGGCCTGGAGCATCAACAGCGCGGCAAGCATCGGCATCGGGGTTCCTCCGGGATCGCGCGCACGCTAGCGTGCGCCATCCCGTTCGTCACGCTTGCGACGACAGGTGTATTGATTATCTAATACGGTTGAAGCCGGTGCCGATCGCGGCCATCGTCGCGGGCACCGGACGGAGGATGGAATGGCGACCGAGACGACGACTGCCGAACCCGCACTGAAGCTGACCCCGCCCGATCCCGTGCCCACCGTCGCGCCGACGCAGGCGGCGGGGCTGGTCCCCGTCGATGCGGCCAAGAAGTCGGAGCTGGAACAGCGCGTCGATGCCTTCATCGACGATCTGGTGGCACAGGACGTGAACTCGCCCGAGTTCGGCAAGCGCGTCGATGCGATCAGCGCGATGGGGAACAAGGAAATCCGCGACGCGGCGGGCCAGTCCAACCGCTTCCTCGACCGCCCGGTCCGCGCGATGGACCAGGAAAGCGGCGTCGGCGCCGACCTGCTGGCGCTGCGCCGCACGGTCGAGGATCTCGACCCCGGCAAGAAGGGCGACCTGTTCACCAAGAAGAAGTTGTTCGGCATCCTGCCCTTCGGCGACAAGATGCGCGACTATTTCGACGGCTATCAGTCGGCGCAGAGCCACATTGCCGCGATCCTGAAGCGTCTTGCCTCCGGCAAGGACGAGCTCCTGATGGACAACGCCGCGATCGATACCGAGCGCGCGAACCTGTGGGCGGCGATGGGCCGGCTCGAACAGATGATCCACCTGTCCAAGGCGATGGACGCCCGGCTGGAGGACAAGGCCAACGAACTCGACCACAGCGACCCGGCCAAGGCCAAGGCGATCCGCGAGACCGCGCTTTTCTACACCCGCCAGCGCACGCAGGACCTGCTGACGCAGATGGCGGTAACGGTGCAGGGCTATCTCGCGCTCGACTTGGTCAAGAAGAACAATGTCGAGCTGGTGAAGGGCGTAGATCGCGCCAGCACCACCACCGTTTCCGCGCTGCGCACCGCCGTCACCGTGGCGCAGGCGCTCACCAACCAGAAGCTGGTGCTCGAACAGATCACCGCGCTGAACGCCACCACCGCGGGCCTGATCGATTCGACCGGCGCGCTCCTCAAGTCGCAGACCGCGCGCATCCACGAACAGTCGGCGTCCTCGACCATCCCGCTCGAGACGCTCCAGCGCGCGTTCCAGAACATCTACGACACGATGGACGCGATCGACACCTTCAAGCTGAAGGCGCTCGACAGCATGAAGACGACGGTGACGACGCTGGGCAACGAGGTCGAGAAGTCCAAGGGCTATATCGCCCGTGCCGAGGGTGCCGCGCAGAACGGCGCGAGCGGCGGCCAGACCTTCAAGCTGGAGGCGCTGTGAGCGAGGTCGACGCCCAGATCGCCCGCGCGAGCGAAGCACTGGAGCGCGCGCGCGAGCGCCGGTCCAGCCTGTCGCGCCGTGCCAGCCGCCGGCGCGAGGGGACGATCCTGCGCCGGGTCGCCGCGATCCTGCTCGTCGACGGGCTGATCGTCGCGGTCGCGCTGACGGTCGGCATGGTCACGCCGCTCGGCATGGCGGGGGCGATGATCGTGATGGCGCTGCTCGTCGCGGCCACGCTGCTTATCGCGTTCATGCGCACCGACGCCGCGCCGACGCCCGAACGGCTGGTCGAGACGCCATTGAAGGCACTGCCGCTCCAGACCGAGCAATGGCTGGAGGGCCAGCGCCTCGCCCTGCCCGCGCCCGCGCGCACGCTGATCGATTCGATCGGGGTGAAGCTGGAGACGCTCTCGCCGCAGCTCGCCCGCCTCGACGAGCGCGAGCCCGCCGCGGCCGAGGTGCGCAAGCTCGTCGCCGAACAATTGCCGGAACTGGTGAAGAGCTATCAGCAGGTCCCCGAACCGCTCCGCCGCACCGAACGCAACGGCGCGACGCCCGACGCGCAGCTGGTCGAGGGGCTGAAAGTCATCGACCAGGAAATCGCGACGATGACCGCGCAGCTGGCGCAGGGTGATCTCGACCTGCTGGCGACGCGCGGGCGGTATCTCCAGATCCGCTATCAGGGCGACGAGGCGCTCTGACCGGCATCGCGATCGATCGGTTGACGCGTGCCGACCTGCCCGCGGCGCTGGAGATTCAGGCTTTGGCTTATCCGCCGTTCCTGATCGAGCCGGCCGAGGCGTTCGCCAGCCGGATCGACCATCCGGCCGGCTATTGCCTCGCCGCGCGGCGGGCGGGCGTACTGATCGGCTACCTCCTCGCGCATGGCTGGCCGCGCGGGTCGCCGCCCGCGGTCGGCACGATCCTCGATCCGGGCGCAGCGCGCGAGGTGCTGTTCCTCCACGATCTCGCACTGTCCCCCGCTGCCCGCGGCCTGCGCGTCGGCGAGCGGCTGGTCGCGGCGGCGCTGGAAGCTGCGCGGCACGATGGCCTGACCGAAGGCGAACTCGTCGCGGTCGAGGGGGCCGCCGATTACTGGCGGCGACTGGGCTTCGTGCAAGCCCCCACGACGCCCACGCTCGCCGCCAAGGTCGCCGGCTATGGCGACGCGGCGCGGTGGATGCGCCGCCCCCTCTCCGCCACCTAGCCCGCGTCCAGTTCCGCCTTCACCGCCAGCGCGCGGGCGAACACCGCCTCGAACATCTCGGGCGTCAGGCGACCGGTATTCTGGTTGTAGCGCGAGCAGTGATAGCTATCGATCAGCACCTCACCACCCGGCATCCGGTGTACGGCCAGATGCCCGAACTTGGCCTTGGGCAGCTTGCCGCCCAGCACCTTGACCGCCGACTGGTGCGCGATCTGGCCCAGCGCCACGAACACGCGCGGGGCGGGCAGCGCGGCGATCTGTCCCTCCAGGAACGGGCGACAGGTGCGGATTTCCTCGGGCGTCGGCTTGTTCTCGGGCGGCAGACACTTGACCGCGTTGATGATGATCGCGCCCTTGAGCGCGAGCGTATCGTCGGGCTTCGCCTCGTAAGTCCCCTCGGCCAGCCCGTACTTGCCCAGCGTGTCGAACAAGAGCACGCCGGCATGGTCACCGGTAAAGGGCCGGCCGGTGCGGTTGGCGCCGTGCTTGCCGGGGGCGAGGCCGACGATCGCCAGCCACGCATCGGGATCGCCGAACGCATTGACCGGCGCGTTCCACCAGTCCGGGTACTCGACCCGCAGCGCCTCCCGGAAAGCGACGAGGCGGGGGCAGCGCGGGCAGTCGCGCGGGGGTTCGGTATCGGGCAGGGGGCTTGGCGCGAACATCGGCCCGGCATAGGCGGGGGATCGTGGCGACGGCAACAACCTATCTGATCGCGCTCGGATCGAACCGGCCGTCTCGTCATGGCGGCCCGGCGGCGACGCTGGCGGCGGCTTTCGCGGCGCTGCCCGGCCGGGTGGCCGCGCGATCGCCGATCCTGCCGAGCGCCCCCATCGGCCCGTCACTGCGCCGCTACGCCAATGCCGCCACGCTCGTCGAATGCGACCTCGCCCCGCCCGCGATGCTGGCCGCGCTCAAGGCGATCGAGCGCGATTTCGGGCGGCGGCGTGGACGACGCTGGGGCGCGCGGACGCTCGACCTCGACATCGTGCTGTGGAGCGGCGGCCGCTGGCGGTCGCGCCCGCTGACGATCCCGCACGCCGCGTTCCGCACGCGCGATTTCGTGCTGACCCCCGCCGCCGCCATCGCCCCCGACTGGCGCGATCCGGTCACCGGCCTCACGCTTCGCCAGCTTCGCACCCGGTTGACCGCGCGCCGCTCCATCCCTAGGTCCGCGCATCGATGGTAGGGGTCCGTAGCTCAGTCGGTAGAGCAAGCGACTTTTAATCGAGAGGTCCCGGGTTCGAGCCCCGGCGGACCCACCATCGCCCCGCCCCGGTCGCCGATATCGCCAGCCAAGCCGCCATGCGGATATTGACGCCTGGCCCGGCGCTGCGCATCGCGGGCCGATGACCGACTGGCACTTCTACCGCCCCGC
>CAJYLT010000022.1 GCA_913775795.1 uncultured Sphingomonas sp.
AACCCAGAAAAGCGCCCCTAATGGGCGCCTTCCCGGAACGATGGGGCCGTAGCTCAGCTGGGAGAGCGTCGCAATGGCATTGCGAAGGTCAGGGGTTCGATCCCCCTCGGCTCCACCATTCCAGCCCTGATGCGGCTGGCATGACGAAGTTCCGATTGCAGAACATCGCCGTCGGCTTTTGTCCCGATCCGTGGGCCGGGCATGTGCGTATCCCGATCGCTTCGAGCACAATCCGCCGCTTGCGGGCGAGCGCGCCGTGCGCCTAGGGTCCGGCAAGGAGAATTGCCGATGCCCGCGCCGAGATCCGCCAAGAAAACCGGCACCGTCGAAATCCGTCTGACCGACGAGATGAAGGCCGCTTTCGCTGCACATTGCCGGCGCGAGGACGTGACCATGAGCGAGGCGGTGCGCCGGCTGATGGAACGCCAGTTGAGCGGCGCGACCGACCGCGTCCGGCGCGGGCGTGGGCGGCTGATCGCCGCCGGCCTGCTCGGCGTCGCCATCGGTGCCGGCGCTGCCGCGCCCTCCTTCGCGCAGTCCGCGGCGACGAACCGTCCGACCTTCGAACAGCTCGACCGCGACCATGACGGCGTGCTGACCCGCGCCGAATTCGCCCGATAGGCTTGTTAGGACACGAAAACGGGCGCGTCCGGGCACGGTAACGCTGGATCGCCGCGAACGCAGCGGCTGGATGCGGCGAATGACAAACCCGCCCCCATCCGCCCGCCGCCGCTGGCTCGTCGAGCTCCGCGGCCTCGCTCTCCTCGCGCTCGGCGTGCTCGCGCTGCACAGCCTGGTCGCACGACCCTTCTACATTCCGTCCACGTCGATGATGCCGACGCTGCAGGTCGGCGACCGGCTGCTCGTCAGCCGATGGCCCTATGGCTGGTCCTACGCCTCCGCCGCGTTGCATCTGCTGCCGCCGATTCCCGGGCGCCTGTTCGGCCGGATGCCTGTGCGCGGCGACGTGGTGATCCTCATCCCGCCGGGCGCCGGCCGAGGGGGCGAGGACTGGATCAAGCGCGTCATCGGCCTGCCGGGCGACACGGTTCAGATGATCGCGGGACGGTTGTGGCTCAACGGGCTGCCGGTGCGTTCAGAGCGCGTCCGCGGACGCGGGTGCCCCGCCGAGCAGCGAGAGCCATGCGCCGCGGCGACCGTGCGCGAGACGCTGCCCGGCGGGGCCAGCTACGACACGCTCGATCGCGGCCCCTCGTCCACCGACGATACCCCGCCGGTGCGCGTCCCCGCCGGCCATGTCTTCGTCCTGGGCGACAATCGCGACGTCAGCGCGAACAGCCGCGTGCCGCTGGCGTTCGGCGGGCTGGGCGGGCCGGTTCCGGTCGAAGCGATCGGCGGGCGGGCGGAGGTCGTCACTTTTTCGCTCGGCGGGTCGGCAGACCGCAATCCGCTGACCTGGTGGAGCGCGCTGCGGCCGGAGCGCGCATGGCGCTCGCTGCGCCCGGCGAGACAGGCAGAGTGAGCCGCGAGAGGGGGAACTCGTTCAGAGCGCCAGGCCGGCGGTCGGCGTGCCGCGCAATCGCTCGATATCCCGGGCCGGCGGCGCGCCGAACAGCCGGCGATATTCGCGGCTGAACTGGGAGGGGCTTTCATAGCCGACGGCGAAGCCCGCGCTGCCGGCGCCCGCATCGCCGGCCAGCATCAGCCGCCGCGCCTCCTGAAGGCGCAACTGCTTCTGATAGGCGAGTGGGGTCAGACCGGTGATCGCCTTGAAATGCGCGTGCAGCGACGACGGGCTCATGCCTGCTGCGGCCGCGATCTCCTCGACGCGGATGGGTGCATCGAAGCGGTGCCGGATCGCGCCGATCGCGCGGCTGATCTGATTGAGGCGGCTGTCCGCGGTGACGATCTGGCGGAGAACGGGGCCATGCGGTCCGGTCAGCAGCCGATACTGGATCTCCCGCTCGATCAGCGGCGCCAGCGCGCCGATCGTGTCGGGCCGGTCGAGTAGCGCCACCAGCCGGCAGGCGGCGTCGATCAGGTCGTGCTCGACCGGATAGACGCCGAGCACCGGTCGTTCGGCCGCCGGTGCCGGGCGCCCCTCCGGCAGCATCAGGTCGGCGATCACCGCGGGATCGAGATCGATCTTGCAGCAAAGATAGGGCCGCTCGGGGCTGGCATCGATCACATGGCCGACCAGCGGCAGGTCGAACGAGACGATCAGGTAATGCGCCGCGTCGTAGATCACGCTTCGCTCGCCCACCGACACGCGCTTCGATCCTTGCGCGATCAGGCAGAGCGACGCTTCGTAGACGGCGGGCGTGGGGGTGCTCGGCCGGTCCGCCCGGATCAGGCTCAGGCGGGGAATCGCCGTCGCGGCGATCCCGGGACTGTCGACATGGCGGTCGATGGCGGCGGCAAGGTCGGCGATCCGGTCCATGGCGGTTCCTATCCCCGGCCTTGCCGCCCGCGGCAAGCGAGCCGATGCCGGATCTGGAGGATCGTGCAAGACTATCGGACGATCGCGCTACCGCTTGCGCTGCCCGGAACGCCATCTGCCCTCCGTCACCCAAGCAACGGAGCACATGATGACAGAGGGTATCGACAAGGTCGTCCTGATTACCGGGGCATCGAGCGGAATCGGCGAGGCGACGGCGCGCGAGCTGGCCGCGGCCGGCGCGCGGCTCTTCATCGGCGCGCGCCGCGGCGACCGCCTGCGGGCGCTTGCCGCCGAACTCGGCGACACGGTCGACTGGCGCCAACTGGACGTGACCGACGGCGCCGATTTCGAGCGGTTCGTCGAAGCGGCGGCGGCGCGGTTCGGCCGCATCGATGTGCTGGTCAACAATGCCGGCGTGATGCCGCTTTCACCGCTCGCCGCGCGCAAGCAGGACGAATGGAAGCGGATGATCGACGTCAACATCGGCGGCGTCCTCAACGGGATCGCCGCGGTGCTGCCCCGGTTCCTTGAACAGAAGGGAGGACATGTGGTCAACGTGGCGTCGGTCGCGGCGCACATGGTGATGCCGACCGCCGCGGTCTATTGCGCGACCAAGCACGCCGTTCGGGTCATTACTGAGGGGCTGCGACAGGAGCAGGACGAGATTCGTACGACGCTGATCTCGCCCGGCGTGGTCGCGACCGAGCTGGGGCACGATATCACCGATCCCGACGTCGCCGCCGCCCTGACGGGCTGGCGCAGGAAGTCGCTGACCCCCGACGCGATCGCGCGGGCTATCCGCTATGCGATCGAGCAACCCGAGGGCGTCGACATCAACGAGGTGATCGTCCGGCCGGTCGCCGCCGACATGTGATTGAAGCGAGTTGTCGGGGAGGCGGTATGCGCCGCCTGCCTGACCGCTGCTGCCGGATCGCGAAGGACGCCTCAGCGGTGCTCGCCCGACCGGACATGCGCCGTCATGCCGGCCACCAGTGCATCGAACACCACCCGCATCCGCCGGGTCGGGCGCAGATCCTCGTGCATCGCGATCCAGACGGGCAGGTGGGCGTGGAACGCGTCGGGAAGGACCGGGACCAGCGCCGGGTCGCGGCAGGCGATCGGGTCCTGCACGACGCCGATGCCGCACCCGGCGCGGACCATCGCAATCTGCGCCAGCTGGTTGTCGGTGCGCAGCGCGAAGGCGGGCAGGTCCGGCCACACCGCCTCGATCGAACGGCGCGATGCGGCGTCGCGGTCGAAGCCGATGATCGCGTGCCGCGCCAGGTCCGCCACCGTGTCGATCCGCGCGGTGCGGGCCAGATAGTCGCGATGCGCATAGAAGCGCAGCCGGATGCGGCCGATCGACCGGACGAGCAGCGCCTGTTGCCGCGGCTCCGTCATGCGAATCGCGACATCGGCGTCGCGGCGCAGCAGGTCGGACGAGGCGTTGGTGAGCAGCAGCTCGAATTGCAGGCCGGGATGCGCGGCGGTGAGCGGGGCGAGGATGCGCGGCAGGACCTCCGCCCCGATCACCTCGCTGGCGCTGATCCGGACCACCCCCGACACTGCATTCGCCGGGGCCGAGGCGGTGCGCACGAGCGCCGCCGCGGCTGCCGCCATCGCCTCGGCCTGCGACGCCAGCGCCAGCGCCGCCTCGGTCGGCATCAGTCCGCGGGCGGAGCGGGTGAAGAGCGCGTCGGTCGACAGGCACGCTTCGAGTTCGGCGATGTGACGCCCCGCGGTCGGCTGGGTGATGCCGAGCGTCCGGGCGGCGGCGGACAGGCTCCCCTCCCGCATCACCCCGTCGAAGGTGCGCCACAATTCCCATCCCGGCTCACGATCCATGCGATTTCGTATAGCTAGCCTACGGAATGCCGCAATTTCGGTTCAAGCCGATCGGGCTCATTTCTGCGTCTCGAAGGAGACGGTGATGATCGGGACGAACAATGGCGCGCTGGTGATCGGCGCGACGGGGGGCATCGGCGGGGAAGTCGCCCGCGTGCTGAAGGCAAGGGGCTGGGCCGTCCGCGCGCTGCATCGGGACGCCGACCGCGTTCGGGCAAGCGAGTCCGGCCTCGACTGGGTGCAGGGCGATGCGATGGACGCGGCCTCCGTCTGCCGGGCGGCGGAAGGCGTTTCGGTGATCGTCCACGCGGTCAACCCGCCCGGTTACCGGAACTGGGCCGGGCTGGTCCTTCCCATGCTGGACAGCACGATCGCCGCCGCCGCGGCAAACGGGGCGCGGGTGCTGCTGCCGGGTACGGTCTATAATTACGGTCCCGACGCGGGTGACGCGGTGAGCGAGGACGCGCCGCAGAACCCGGTGACGCGCAAGGGGGCGATCCGCGTTGAGATGGAGCGCCGCCTGGAGCGCGCCGCCAGCACGGGCGCGACGGCGCTGATCGTCCGCGCGGGCGATTTCTTTGGGCCGAGCAGCGGCAACAGCTGGCTGACGCAGGGGATGGTGCCGACGGCCGGGCCGCTGAAGCGAGTGTTCGATCCGGCGAGAGCGGGTACGGGGCACGCCTGGGCCTATCTGCCCGACCTTGCCGAGACGATGGTCCGGCTGGTCGAACGCCGTGACGAGCTGGCGGCGTTCGATCGCTTCCACTTCGGCGGTACCTGGGTGGACGACAACCGGGCGTTCGCGGACGCGATCCGCAAGGCCGCCGGGCGGCCGAACGCGCCGATCCGCGCCTTCCCATGGGCGGTGGTCCACGCGCTCGCGCCGTTCCACGAAACCGCGCGCGAGATGCGCGAGATGATCTACCTTTGGCAGCGGCCGCTGCGACTGGTGGACGCGAAGCTCCGCCGCTTTCTGGGACAGGTGCCCGCGACGCCGCTGGGTACCGCGCTGCGGACGACGCTGGAGGCGCAGGGGCGTTGTTGAGTCCCGGCGTCGAACCCTAGGCGGTCTCGCCCGCGCCGGAGCCGAGCACGGCATCGTCGCGGCGTTCGGGACGGATGTAGATCGAGGACAATTGCGGCAGCGCGGCGCGCAGTTCCGCCTCGATCGCCTCGATCAGCGGTTCGGCGTCGCCCATCGTCAGGTCGTCGTCGAAGTCGGCGCTGATCGCGACGAACACCGTGTCCGGCCCGGTGTGGATCGTGCGGATGTGGTTGACCGCGACGATCTCGCGCCGCCGGTCGAGGAGTTGGCGCACGCGTTCGATGACGGCCGGGTCGGCGCGCTCGCCGATCAGCAGACCCTTCGATTCGCGCGCCAGCACGACCGCGACGGCGGCCAGGATCAGGCCGATGACGATCGAGGCATAGCCGTCGATCCGCGGGTCGCCGACCGCATGGCTAATCCAGACGCCGAACGCCGCGACGACGAGGCCGATGAGCGCGGCCGAATCCTCGAACAGCACGATGAAGCCCGGCGGATCCTTCGACTCGCGGATCGCTTCCCACCAGCCGGCGTCGCTGCGCGCCTCGTTAAATTCGCGCAGCGCGATCCAGCACGACCCGCCCTCCAGCGCGAAGGCGATGCCGAGGACGATGTAGTTGACGAGCGGATCGGTCAGCGGCTCCGGTTCGATGATATGCAGATACCCCTCGTAGATCGAGACGCCGGCACCCACCGCGAAGATCAGGATCGCGACGACGAACGACCAGAAATAGAGCTCACGCCCGTAACCGAACGGGTGGGCGGCGTCGGCGGGCCGCTTCGCGCGCTTCTGGCCGTAGAGGAGCAGCACCTGGTTGCCGCTGTCGACGACCGAGTGCACCCCCTCGGTCAGCATCGACGACGATCCGGTAATGCCGGCGGCCACGAATTTGGCGACGGCGATGCCCAGATTGGCGGCCAGCGCGCCGAACAGGACGATGTTCTCGCGCCACCCGGACTTTGTTTCCGATTGTTTCTCTGCCGTCATGGATGCGGGACGCGCCGCGGGGGCCGCGGTTCCGTCAGGTCGTGAACAGGGTGCGATCCGCCGCCACCCGCTCGGCGATCCAGCGCTTGAACGCCTCGATCCGGCCGAGCCGCTGGTTGTCGCGGTGCGTGACCAGCCAGAAGCTGCGCCGGATCGCCACGTCGGCGACGATGCGGCGAAGCTGCGGATCGGCATCGCCGATGAAGCGCGGCAGGATGCCGATCCCGGCGCCGGCGCGGATCATCTGTGCCTGCGCGTTGATGCTGGTGCTGCGGATGCGGGCGGTCAGGTCCTCGCCGAGCCCGTCGAGGTAGCGAAGCTCGGGTGCGTAGAGGAGGTCGGGAACATAGCCGGCCAGCGTGCGCGTGCGGACCGCGGCAAGGTCGCGTGGCTCCCCCTCCGCGGTGAGGTAATCGGCGGAGGCGTAAAAACCTAGCATATAGTCGGTGAGGCGTGAGGCCACGACCTGTCCGGCGCGGGGGCGGGCGAGAAGGATCGCGATGTCCGTCTCGCGCTTCGAGGGGCTGAGGAACCCGCTGTTGGCGGCGAGGTCGATCGTGAGGCCCGGGTGACGCGCGGCGAAGTCGGCGATGCGCGGCGAGAGATACCCGGTGCCGAACCCTTCCGACACGCTGATCCGCAGGGTGCCGGACAGGCCGCTGGTCCCGCCCGGTTCGCCGATCGCCTCGGCGGCGGCCTGCATCGCCTCGACCTGCGCGAGCAGACGTTCGCCGCCTTGGGTCAGCGATTGCCCGTCGCGCGTCTGTTCGAACAGGCGCTGGCCGAGGTCGCCCTCCAGTTTGCGCAGGCGGCGGCCGATCGTCGTCGCGTCGAGCCCGAGCGCGCGGGCGGCGCGCGCGATCTGGCCGCCGCGAGCGATGGCGAGGAAGATGCGAAGGTCGTTCCAGTCGGGTGGCTGCATGATTGCAGGTGATACAAGCAAAGTCGCGCGTTGCCTGCAATGGCGTCAGGTGCGATTGAGGGTGCCACAGGAGAGAATGTCATGCGGATCATCGACCATTTCATCGCCGGTGCCGGCGCCTCGAACCACGCGGGCCGGACGGGCGAGGTCTTCGATCCCAACAGCGGTCAGGTTCAGGCGCATGTGAACCTCGGCAGCACGGTCGAGCTGGAAGCCGCCGTTGCTGCCGCCCGCGCCGCCCAGCCCGGCTGGGCCGCGACCAATCCGCAGCGGCGCGCACGCGTCATGTTCCGCTTCAAGGAACTGGTCGAGGCGAACATGGACGCGCTCGCGCACATGCTGTCGTCCGAGCATGGCAAGGTGATCGCCGACGCCAAGGGCGATATCCAGCGCGGCCTCGAGGTCGTCGAGTTCGCCTGCGGCATCCCGCATGCGCTGAAGGGCGAGTATACGCAGGGCGCCGGGCCGGGCATCGACGTCTACTCGATGCGCACCCCGCTCGGCATCGGCGCGGGCATCACCCCGTTCAACTTCCCCGCGATGATTCCGATGTGGATGTTTGGCGTCGCCATCGCGTGCGGCAACGCGTTCATCCTGAAGCCGAGCGAGCGCGATCCCTCGGTCCCCGTGCGCCTCGCCGAACTGATGCGCGAGGCTGGCGCGCCGGAGGGCATCCTTCAGGTCGTTCACGGTGACAAGGAGATGGTCGACGCGATCCTCGACCACCCGGCCATCGCGGCAGTGAGCTTCGTCGGCTCGTCGGACATCGCGCATTACGTCTATCGCCGCGGTGTCGAGGCGGGGAAGCGCGTGCAGGCGATGGGCGGGGCGAAGAACCACGGCATCGTCATGCCCGACGCCGACCTCGACCAGGTGGTCAACGACCTGTCCGGCGCCGCCTTCGGTTCGGCGGGCGAGCGGTGCATGGCGCTGCCCGTGGTCGTGCCGGTCGGCGACAAGACCGCCGATGCACTGCGCGAAAAGCTGATCCCCGCGATCGAGGCGCTGCGCATCGGCGTCTCGACCGATGCGGAGGCGCATTACGGCCCGGTCGTGAACGCTGCACACAAGAACCGCGTGGAGAACTGGATCCAGACCGGCGTGGACGAGGGTGCGGAACTGGTCGTCGACGGCCGCGGCTTCAAGCTTCAGGGGCATGAGGAAGGCTTCTTCATCGGCCCGACGCTGTTCGATCGTGTCACCACGAAGATGGAATCGTACAAGGAAGAGATCTTCGGCCCCGTGCTCCAGATCGTCCGCGCGCCCGATTTCGAGACCGCGGTGCGGCTGCCCAGCGAGCACCAGTACGGCAACGGCGTCGCGATCTTCACGCGCAACGGCCACGCCGCGCGTGAGTTCGCCGCGCGGGTCGAGGTCGGCATGGTCGGCATCAACGTGCCGATCCCCGTACCCGTCGCCTATCACAGCTTCGGCGGGTGGAAGCGCTCCGCCTTCGGCGACGTGAACCAGCACGGGATGGAGGGCGTGCGCTTCTGGACCAAGGTCAAGACGGTCACGCAGCGCTGGCCCGACGGCTCGCCGGACGGTAGCAACGCCTTCGTCATTCCGACGATGGGGTAAGGCCATGCGCACGCTTCTGTTTCTCTTGGCGCTGCTGGTGGCGGCGCCCGTGCAGGCGCAGAAGCGGATCGCGCTGACCTTCGACGACGTGCCGCGCACGCCGGGGGCCTGGTACACGCCCGACGAGCGGACGCGGCGGATCGTCGCGGCGTTGCGCAAGGGCGGCGTCCG
The DNA here is from genome assembly GCA_913775795.1 of uncultured Sphingomonas sp. GTDB lineage: Bacteria > Pseudomonadota > Alphaproteobacteria > Sphingomonadales > Sphingomonadaceae > Sphingomonas. Next base: position 8,954 of record CAJYLT010000022.1, read on the forward strand.
GGGCGCGGCGTTCTTCGTCAATCCGGGCTCGCTGGAAAAGCCGCAGGGCGAGGGCGGCGAGCAGCGGATCGCCGCCTATGTTCGCGCGGGTCATGTCATCGCCAATCACGGCTGGTCGCACCTGTCGCTGACCGCGACGCCGGTCGAGGCGTACATCGCCGATATCGACCGGGCCGATGCGTGGCTCAATAAGCGCAAGGGTTTTCGCCCCTGGTATCGCTTTCCGTATCTGGACGAGGGGCGCGCGGACAAGACGAAGCGCGATCTCGTCCGCGCGGCGCTGGCGCAGCGCGGGTTGAGCGACGGCTATGCGACCGCCGACGGGGTGGACTGGCACCTTGAGAACCGGACGATCGAGGCGGTGAAGGCGGGCAAGCCGATCGACACGGCGGGCTTGCGCGCGCTCTATGTCGAGACGCAGGCGGATGCCGCCGATTTCTACGAGGCGCTGGCGGTCAAGGCAACGGGCCGTTCACCGGTACAGGTCATGCTGATGCACGAGACCGACCTCGCCGCGCGCTTCCTGCCCGCCCTGATCGCCGAGCTGAAACGCCGCGGCTGGCGCTTCGTCAGCGCCGACGTGGCATTCGCCGACCCGATCGCGAAGGAAGCCGCGACGATCGACGTGCCGAGCGCACAGGGCACGCTGGTCGAAGCGGTCGCGTGGGCGCGGGGGTTGCCAGCGCCCCGCTGGTATCGCGGCAACGACACCAAGCTGCTCGACAGCTGGTACGACGCGCGCGTGCTGAAGACGGCGGCGGCGCCATGAAACGGTCGGCGCTTGCCCTGACGCTGCTGCTCGCGGCCTGCGGTTCGGCGGGGGATGACAGCGAGAGCAACCTGTCGGTCGCGGTGCCCGAGGCGTCGCCGACCACCGAGCCGGCGCCAGAGGCCACGGAGACGCCTGCGATCGAGCCAAGCCCGACCGAAACGCCCGTGGCGACCGGCGCGCTGACGACGATCCCGGTCGAATGGCAGGGCGTCTGGGCGGGCCGAGACGGCTGCGCGCGTTCGGCCACCATGCGCCTGCGCGTCGCATCCGACCGGCTGATCTTCTACGAGGCGGAGGGCCTTGCCAGCGAGATCGAACGCCGCGCCCCGCGCGAGATCGCGCTGAAACTCGCCATGTCGGGCGAGGGCGAGGCATGGGACCGCCGCGCCGTCCTGACGCTGTCGGAGGATGGTGAGCGCCTGACCCGGACCGAGGCGGGAATGGACGCGGTCACCTATACGCGGTGCGCGGCATGACGGCGGCGATCGGCTGGCCCGATCCGCGCCGCACGCGCAACGCGCAGATGCGGCTTTGCGGTGCGATACTCCTGTCGGCGATCTGGTGCCTGACGCTGATCCTGCCTGCCTATGCACAGGTTTTCGACCGGTCGAACGGTCCAGTCGTCTGGCAGGGGTACAAGCTGCTCGGGTCGGCATGGATCGCGCTTGCCTATGGCCAGACCGCGTGGCTCGCCAACCCGGCGTTGATGTTCGTTCTCGTCAGCCTGTTCGTCCGTCCCGTCGGCGATCGAGCAACCCGGATCGGCGCGATCGCGACCGTGGCGGCGATGGTGCCGATGATCGACCTTGCCGTTCGTCCGGCCTTCAACGGCTATCCGCAAATGCTAATCGGCGGCTGGCTGTGGCTCGCGAACAATCTGGCGGCGGCAGGCTTCGCCTTCGTGGTGACCGCCCCGCGCGGGAGCGTGAAGGCATGACGCCCGCCTTCTGGACGCGGCGGGTGCGGCTGTGGACGGCGATCGGGCTGGGGCTGGCGTGGTTCGTCTCGCTGGGGTTGCCGGCGGCGCACCTTGCCGACGGCGATGCGCCGGAAGGATTCGCGATCCTGACGATCGGCTGGATCGCGGTGCTGATGCTTCAGCCCGCGTGGCTGGGCAATCTGCTGATCTGGCTGGTCCTGCCGATCGTGGCGAGCAGCGAGCGGCCGTGGAAGGTCACGCTGCGCTTTTGCGGCGGGGCGCTGATCGTCTGTGCGTTCGGGGCGCTGCTCTGGCGCGACCTGCCCGACGACAGCGGGTCGAACCTGATCGTGCGCTACGGCGCGGGCTATTATCTCTGGATGATCGCGGTTCTGGGCAGCGGCATTGCCGCGCTCATGACCGCTTCTGTGGAAACCGACACGATATGACCAATCAGTTCGACCTTACCGACGACCAGCGCGAGATCCAGGAGCTGGCGCGCCGGTTCACCGCCGATCGCATCACCCCCTTCGCGGGCGAGTGGGACGAAAAGCATCATTTCCCCCGCGATGTGGTGCAGGCCGCGGCCGAGCTCGGCTTCGGCGCGATCTATGTCAGCGAGGAATCGGGCGGCATCGGCCTCGGCCGGCTGGAAGCGGCGCTCATCATGGAGGCGATGGCCTATGGCTGTCCGTCGACCAGCGCGTTCATCTCGATCCACAACATGGCTGCGTGGATGCTGGATCGTTTCGGCTCGGCGGAGATCAAGGACCGCTATCTCCCCCGCCTGGTCGGCGCGGAATGGCTGGCGAGCTATTGCCTGACCGAGCCGTCGTCGGGCTCCGACGCCGCGGCGCTCAAGACCCGCGCGGTGCGCGACGGCGACCATTATGTCGTCACCGGCACCAAGCAGTTCATTTCCGGCGGCGGCGAGAACGAGCTTTACCTCGTCATGTGCCGGACGGGCGAGGAGGGGCCGAAGGGCATTTCCTGCTTGGCGATCGAGCGTGACATGCCCGGCGTCAGCTTCGGCGCGAACGAGAAGAAGCTCGGCTGGCATTCGCAGCCGACCCGCGCGGTGATCCTGGAGGACGTACGCGTCCCCGTCGCAAATCTGGTCGGGGCGGAGGGCGAGGGGTTCCGCATCGCGATGATGGGCCTCGACGGCGGGCGGCTCAACATCGGCGCGTGTTCGCTGGGCGGTGCGCAGCGCTGCCTGGACGAGGCGATCGCCTATACCAAGGACCGCAAGCAGTTCGGACAGGCGGTCGCCGATTTCCAGAACACGCAGTTCATGCTCGCCGACATGGCGACCGAGCTGGAGGCGGCGCGCGCGCTTCTCTACATGGCCGCGGCCAAGGTGACGGCGAACGCGCCCGACAAGACGCGGTTCGCGGCGATGGCGAAGCGGCTGGCGACCGACACGGGCAGCGCGGTGGTCGACCGCGCGCTGCAGCTCCATGGCGGCTACGGCTATCTTCAGGACTATCCGATCGAGCGCTTCTGGCGCGATTTGCGCGTCCATTCGATCCTCGAGGGGACGAACCAGGTGATGCGGATGATCGTCGGCCGCGACCTGCTGCGACAGGGATGAGCGCGATGACCGACGACGTTCTGATCGAGCGTGAGGGTGCGCTCGGCCGCATCCGGCTCAACCGGCCAAAGGCGATCCACGCGCTGACCGCGGACATGTGCCGCGTAGTGCTCGATACGCTGGGCGAGTGGGCGGGCGATCCGTCGGTCGAGGCGGTGAGCATCGACCATGCGGACGGCCGCGGCTTCTGTGCGGGCGGCGACATCCGCTTGATCGCGCAGTCGAGCAGCGGTGACGGCAGCGCGGCGCGCGATTTCTTCCGCGTCGAATATGCGATGAACCACCGGCTGTTCACCTTTGCCAAGCCGATCGTGGCGTTCATGGACGGCATCACCATGGGTGGCGGCGTCGGCATCTCGCAGCCTGCGAAGTATCGCATCGCGACCGAGAACACGAAGTTCGCGATGCCGGAGACCTCGATCGGGCTGTTCCCGGACGTGGGCGGCGGCTGGTATCTCTCGCGCCTGCCCGGGCGGATGGGGCAGTTCCTTGCGCTGACCGGCCATCGGCTCGACGGGGCGGAGTGCGTCGCGCTCGGTCTCGCCACGCATTATCTGCCCGCCGCGGCGCTGGATGACGCCAAACGTCGGATCGCCGTCGATCCGCGCGGGATCGAGGCGATCCTCGCCGACCTGTCGGTGCCCGTGCCCGAGGCGGCGATCCTTGCGCATCGCGAGGCGATCGACCGCCTCTTCGCCAGCGATCGGTTGGAGGAAATCCTCGCCGCGCTGGAAAAGGGCGAGAGCGATTTCGCACGCGAGCAGCGCAAGCTGCTCGCGACCAAGTCGCCGCAGGCGATGAAGGTCAGCCTCAAGCTGCTACTCGACGGCCGCGCGATGCCGACGTTCGAGGACGAGATGCGGCAGGAGTTCGCCGTTGCCGCGCATGTCGTCCAGCGCCCCGATATCGTCGAGGGCGTGCGCGCGGTGATCGTCGACAAGGATCACGCCCCCCGCTGGGACCCGGCGACGCCCGAGGCGGTCAGCGACCACCTGATCGACCGCATTTTTGCGCCGCTCCCGGCCGACGAGGAATGGAACCCCGCATGACCTATGAAACCATCACCGTCGAACAGCGGGAGCGCGTGACGCTCATCACGCTCAATCGGCCCAAGGCGCTCAATGCGTTGAACGCGCAGGTGCTCGCCGACCTGCTCGCCGCGCTCGCCGCATTCGATGCCGATGCGGGACAGGGCTGCGCGGTCATCACCGGCAGCGAAAAGGCGTTCGCGGCGGGCGCCGACATCAAGGAAATGTCGGCGATGGGCTTTGCCGAGATGTACGGCAGCAACCACTTTTCCGGCTGGGAAGCGTTCGGGCGGACGCGCAAGCCCGTCATCGCCGCGGTCGCAGGCTATGCGCTGGGCGGCGGGTGCGAGCTTGCGATGATGTGCGACTTCATCCTCGCCGCAGACACCGCCAAGTTCGGCCAGCCGGAGATCAAGCTCGGCGTCACCCCCGGCATGGGCGGGTCGCAGCGGCTGGTCCATGCGGTGGGCAAGGCAAAGGCGATGGAAATGGTCCTGACCGGCCGGATGATCGATGCGGAGGAAGCGGAGCGCGCGGGCCTCGTCGCGCGCATCGTCCCCGCCGCCGATCTGGTCGAGGAAGCGGTGAAGACTGCCGCCACGATCGCGGCGATGGCGCCGCTCGCCGTGCTCGCCAACAAGGAGATGGTGAACGCCGCCTTCGAGATGCCGCTGGCGCAGGGCGTGCAGTTCGAGCGGCGGCTGTTCAACGGCCTGTTCGGGACCGAGGACCAGAAGGAAGGCATGGCCGCCTTTACCGAGAAGCGGCCCGGCAATTGGAAGGGCCGCTGATGGCACGGATCGCATTCATCGGGCTGGGGAACATGGGCGGCGGCATGGCCGCGAACCTGGCCAAGGCGGGGCATGACGTTCGCGCCTTCGACCTGTCGGCCGAGGCGCTGGAACGTGCAAAGGCAGCGGGATGCCTGCCCGCCGACAGCGCGGCGGCGGCATGCGACGGGGCGGAGGTCGTGGTGACGATGCTGCCCGCGGGGCAACATGTCGAAAGCGTCTATGACGATAGCGTACTGACGGCGGCCCCGCGCACGGCGATCCTGATCGACTGTTCGACGATTCCCGTTGCCACAGCGCGCGCGGTCGCCGATCGGGCCGCGGCGCAGGGCTTCACGATGGTCGATGCCCCCGTCTCCGGCGGGATCGCCGCGGCGAATGCCGGCACGCTCACTTTCATGGTCGGCGGCAGTGCCGAGGCGTTCGGGCGGGCCGAGCCGTTCCTCGATGCGATGGGCAAGGCGGTGATCCATGCCGGCGGCGCGGGCGCGGGCCAGGCGGCGAAGATTTGCAACAACATGCTGCTCGGTGCGACGATGGTGGCGACGTGCGAGAGCTTCGCGCTGGCCGAGAAGCTCGGCCTCGACCTCCAGACCTATTACGACATTGCCAGCCAGGCGTCGGGCCAGAGCTGGTCGATGACGAGCTATTGCCCGGTGCCGGGGGTGGGACCGGAAACGCCCGCCGACCGCGATTATCAGGGCGGGTTCGCCGCCGCGCTGATGCTCAAGGACCTGCGCTTGGCGATGGATGCGGCGGCGGGCACGTCCGCCGACACGCCGATGGGCGCGCGCGCGGCGGAGCTTTACCAGCGGTTCGTCGACGATGGGAACGCCGCAACCGACTTCTCGGGAATCATCCGGATGCTGAAGGGGTAGGCGCTACCGTCCTTGGACCGGATGGCGGAACCGGGGCGGGGGGCGCTTCGCTCTGTCGCCATGGCTTACGAACAGAATGCAGGCGCGCGGCATCGCGCGGTGCCGAGCGGGCGGCTTGCCCGGCTCGGCGGTTTCGGACGGCTCGCGGGCGGCGTCGCCGGCGGCGTGCTGGCCGAGGGCGCGCGCCGGCTGGCGAGCGGGGAGCGGCCCAAGCTCGGCGATCTCGTCATGACGCCCGCCAATGCCGCACGCGTCGCCGATCGCCTCTCGCACCTGCGCGGCGCGGCGATGAAGCTGGGGCAGATGATCTCGATGGATGCGGGCGACCTGCTCCCGCCCGAGCTCGCGACGATCCTGTCGCGGGTGCGGGATCAAGCGTACCGGATGCCGCCGGCGCAGCTCGACAAGGTGCTGCGCGCCGAGTGGGGCGCGGACTGGCGCCGCCGCTTCCGCCATTTCGAGGCCGCGCCGATCGCCGCTGCCTCGATCGGGCAGGTCCATCGCGCGACGCTGCCTGATGGGCGGCAACTGGCGATCAAGGTGCAATATCCGGGCGTCGCCGATTCGATCGATGCCGATGTCGACAATGTCGCGACGCTGCTGCGCGTGTCGCAGCTGCTGCCCTCGACGCTCGACCTTGCCCCGCTGCTGGCGGCGGCGAAGCGGCAGCTCGCCGAGGAGGCCGACTATGTGCGCGAGGGCGAGCAGATGCGCCTTTATGGCGAGCGACTGGCGGGCGATGCGCGCTTCGTCGTGCCCAGCCTCGAGCCCGAACTGACCACCCCGCGCGTCCTTGCCATGTCGTTCGTGGACGGACGGCCGATCGAGGTGCTGGAGACCGAGCCGCAGGAGACGCGTGATCGGGTGATGACCGCGCTCCTGACGCTGGTCCTGCGCGAGCTGTTCGAGTTTGGGGCGATGCAGACCGATCCAAATTTCGCGAATTACCGCTGGCAGCCGGAGACGGGCGCGCTGGTCCTGCTCGATTTCGGCGCGGCGCGCGACATTCCCGCCGAAACGTCGGATGCCTATCGCCGGCTGATCGAGGCGGGGCTCGATCGCGACCTAGACCGCATCCGCGACGTCGCGGTGGAGACGGGGTTCCTGGGTGCCGAGGCGGTGACCGCGCATCGCGCGTCGGTGGACCGGATCATCGCCGCGATCGACGCCACGCTCAACCGACCCGGCCCGTTCGACTTCGGCGACCGCGCGTTCGTGCCGGTGGTGCGCGAGGAGGGGCGGACGCTCGCCGCCGACCGGGCGACCTGGCACGTGCCCGATGCCGAAACGCTGTTCGTCCAGCGCAAGGTCAGCGGCACCGCGCTGCTCGCCGCGCGGATGAAGGCAAAGGTGGACGTGCGCGGGCTCGCCGCCGCGGCGATCGGCGCTCAGGCGCCCGCGAAATAGGGGTGGGCGAGGACGCGGCGCGCGTTCTCCGCCCCGATCGCGGTATCGTTGACCAGGCGGCTGCCGGGCACGGTCCGATACTGCGCGACCACCGCATCGACGCGCACGAACCGCCCGCCCGCCGCACCGACGCGGGTGTAGAAGTCCCAGTCGTTGCAATTGTAAAAGCTGGGGTCGAACCCGTCGACCGCGAACACCGTCGTCCGCCGCACGATCGCCCAGCTCGGCCCGATCACGCCGCCGCTCGCCAGACCCGCGCGGATGCATCCGCCGTCCCAGTGGCATTCGGGGGCCTGCGGCGCGCCATCGCCCTCGACCCGCTCGAAATAGCCAACGACGACATCGGCCTCTGCGGCTGCACTCAGTAGTGCGCGGGCCGCGCCTGGCAGCCAGCGGTCGTCGCTGTCGAGAAACGCGATCCAGTCGGACCCGGCGAGCGCCGCGCCGACGTTGCGCGCGTTCGATGCGCCGCCGTTGCGCGGCAGGATCGCGGCCGTCACGCGGCCCGGATACGCCGCCTCCAGCGCGCGGATGACGTGCGCGCTGTCGTCGCGCGAGCCGTCGTCGACGACGATCACGCGCGTGGGTGCGTGATCCTGCGCCAGCACGCTTTCCACCGCATCGCCCACGCTGTGCGCGCGGTTGTAGCAGGGAATGACCACGTCATAGGCGGGCAGCCGGGGACCGGCCGCGAACATCTCGCTCATGCTTTGCATGATGCGCCTATGTTCGCTCGGCCTGCGACCCGCAAGCCCGTCAGCGCCGGTCCAGCCGCACCTTTGCCCCGGCGTAAAAATAGCGGCCGAGCGGCGAGATCGGGACATTGGTCTCGAAGCCGATATCGGGCTTCTGGTCGGCCAGATTGTTGACGCCGGCATAGAAAGAGAAATCGTCGCCCGCCGCGATCGACGCCTGGATGTCGTGCTGCCACAATTCCTTGAACCGGAAATATTGCGGCGCGACGAAGGTCGGGTTGTCGTCGGTGGCGAAGCGCGAGAAGCGCCGCACGCCGTTCTGCCAGCGGAGGTTATAGGCGAGCGTCAGCGCACCCGTCGTCCAGGTGGGCGAGAAGGTGACGGTATAGCGCGGGCGGAACGGCCGGTCGGTGTTGTCCTCGACGTCCGCCCCGGGCGTCGCCACCTGTTCCAGCCGGTGCAGATAGCCGCCGACCAGCCGCAGATCGAACCGCCCGAGCGATCCGGCGTCGACCGCATAGGTGAGGTTGGCCTCGAGACCCGCGGTGCGGAATGCGGCGACGTTCTCGGGCTGGACGATATAGCCGTTGATGTAGCCGGTCCCCGTCCGGCGAGAAATCGCGCGGCAGAACGGATTGTCGGTGGTCGGCTGATCGACGCAGAGTTCGGCGATCGTCGTCGGCGATGCCTGGCTGATCGCGTCGCGCAGGCGAATGTCGTACCAGTCGACCGCGAGTTGCAACCGCGGCAGGAAGCCGGGGCGGAGCACGACGCCCGCGGTCCAGGTTCGCGCGGTTTCGGGGCGCAGGTTCGCGTTGCCCTGCTGCGCGCCCGGAATGTTCAGGTTGGCGTCGGGATTGTTGGCGTTGGTGAAGTCAGTCGGATCGCCGCCCGCCGCGCGGATCAGCGACTGGCAGTTCGCCTCGCGATACTGCGTCCCCCGATCGCGGCGGCCGAGATAGCAGGGATCGCTGATGAAGTCGGCATAGCCGGTGCGCGGGCGGAAGACCTCGGCGATGTTGGGCGCGCGGACCGACTGGCCATAGGAGCCGCGCAAGGTCAGGTCCGGGACCGGCGCATAGACCGCGTTGAACGAATAGGCGCGCGTGCCGCCGATCGTCGAATAGTCCGAATAGCGGCCCGCCGCGCCGACCGACAGCAGGTGTGCGAACGGCCGGTCCTGAAGGAGCGGCGCGTTGAGCTCGCCGAACACCTCCCACACGTCGAAGGCGCCGCTCGACGGCGTCTGGACGACGGGTTCGTCGTAGATGCCGTCGTCGACCGAGAAGTAGGCGCCGCTCGCGAGGCCTGCGTCGGGGCGAAAGCGGCTCGATTCGCGGCGATACTCGGCCCCGACCGCGAACTGCACCGGCCCGCCCGGCAGCGCGAAGAACTGGCCGAAATCGCCGGTGAGCGAGGCGTTGACGACATGCTGCTCGACGCGCGCATTGCTGACCGGATCGGTCAGGAAATAGTCGAACGAGGCCGGGTCGGCGGTGTCGATGCCGAAGGTGTTGAGCGGCCGGCACCCGTCCGCCCGCGCCGCGGCGGAGCGGCAGACGATGTTGCCCGACCCGTCGAACACCGCATCGATCGCGGCGACGAAGTTGGCGACGTTGCGGTCGTTGAGCTTGGTCGCGCGAATGTCGGTGCGGCCATAGGTGTAGTAGACGTCGTATTGCGCATGCTCGCTGATCCGCCCGGTGGCGTCGATCACCCCGCGCCACGTGCGGCGGCGGTCGTCCTCGCCCCGGCGCGGCAGGTCGAAATTGTTGCGACTGATATAGACCGCGGTGTCGCCATTGGCACGCGCGGCGGCGAGGATCGAGGCGGGTAGGTACGGATTGTCGAAGCTGATCGTAGAGGGATAGGTGCCGCTATAGCTGCCGAAGGTCCGCGCCTCCGACTGCACGAACTTGCCCTCCAGCGTCAGCTTGAACGCGTCGGACGCATCGAAGCGGGTGAGGAGGTTCACCGCATGGCGCTGCGTGCGCGGCAGGATGTCGCCGATATAGCCCGCGACCGGCGAATCGTCGCCGCCCAGCGTATAGCTGTCGTTCTGAAGCTGCCGGCCCGGCGTGTAGATGACGCCGTCGCCGCGGAAGATCTGATTGCCGATATAGACGAGGCCGTAGGGCGAGCTTTGCGCATAGCGGATGTCGGCGACCGGCCCCTGCTGATAGCTGCCGGGTCGGGCCGGATCATAGCCATCCAGATTGACGAAATTGAACCGGTTGGCCGAGCGCAGGAACGAGCGGTCGTCGTTCGCCAGCGGATCCTCTGCATTATACTCGTAGCCCAGCGTCACATTGGCGCGGCCGTCGGCGAAGTTACGGCCCGCGATGACCGAGGCGAAGCGGTTGCCCGCGTCCCCGCGCTCCGAAATCCCCGCCTGCACCCGCGCGGCGATCCCGTCGAAATCGCGGCGCAGCACGAAGTTGACAACGCCAGACACGCCGTCCGCGCCATAGACGGCGGAGGCCGCGCCGGTCAGCACGTCGACCCGCTCGATCAGGTCGGTGGGGATCGCGTTGATATCGACCGCGGCGGTGTCGAACTGGCTGGCGACGTGGCGCCGGCCGTTGACCAGCACCAGCGTCCGGTTGGTGCCGAGCCCGCGCAGGTCGAGGAGGTTGAGGCCGGCCTGACCCAGGCTCGCCTCGGTTTGTGCATTGCCGGCCGTTCGCGTGCTGTCGAGCGAGTTGGTGAGTGCGGGCACGCGCTGGAGGAAGCTGGTGACGTTGGTGTTGCCCGACCGCTCCAGCGCCTGGGCGTCGAGCGAGACGATTGGGTTGGGCGCGGCGTAATCGGGGCGCTGGATGCGCGATCCGGTCACGACGATATCGTCGGCGGGAGCGGCCTCTTCCACCTCCGGGGCGGGCGGCGGGGGTGCCTCCTGCGCGAGGGCGGCGGGCGCCCACAGGAGCAGCGCTGCGCCGGCGAGAAGCCCGCCGCGCGATGAAGTGCCGAACGCCATCTGATCTTTCCCCCGTTGCGGCCGCTCCGCCTTGGGCGGATGTGGCCGAATTGGAGAACGTGCCGGGTACAGGATGTTTCCGGCGCGTTTCCGTACACCGCTATGGCGCGTCGATGTGCGACCTGCCACCCTGTCCCGATGGACCGTCCCGGCAGCCCGTGTTGATCGCTATCGACCGCCGGACGATGCTGGGCGGTGCGGCGGCGCTGACGCTGTCGGGGTGCGCGCGGGCGCGGGACCGGGGCGCGCTGCGGTTCTGGGCGACGGGGTACGAGGGCGATTATTCCCCGCATCTCATGGTCCCCTTCACCGCCGCGACGGGGATCGAGGTCGAGACGCAGTCGGTGCCGAGCACCGCGGCGCACGAAAAATTCCTGACCGCGTTCGCGGGCGGCGTGCTGCCCGACGTGTTCATGCTCCCCTCGGGCTGGGTGGGCGAGTTCGCGATGATCGGCGCGGTCGCGCCGGTGCCGTCGCCTGCGCTGGTCGCCGACACGCTGCCCGCCGCGCGCGCGATCGCACAGGTGGGCGGGCGCGACTTCGCCGTGCCGTGGGCGATCGCGCCGCAGGTGCAGTTCTTCCGCCGCGACCTTCTGGCCGGAGCGGGGTACGACGCGCCGCCAACCGACTGGGCGAGCTGGCGAGACATGGGCCGCAAGCTCAAGCGGCGGCAGCCCGAAGAGTTCGTGGTCCTCGCGCTGCTCAACTGGCCCGACACGCTGTTCTCGATGCTGTACCAGGCCGGCGCGGTGCTGCTGCGCGACCGCGATACGCGCGGCAATTTCCGCACGGCGGAGGCGCGGGCGGCGTTCGCCTTCTACAAGTCGCTGTTCGACGAGGGGCTGGCGCCCAAGGTCCTGTCGACCGAGATACAGGACCCCTTTGCCGCGTTCGCACAGGGGCGGTTCGCGGTCTGGCCGAGCTGGCCGACCTTGCTCCTCGATCTCAAACGCCGCGCCCCCGAATTGCCGCACGCGCGCTGGGGCGTGGCGCGGCTGGCCGGGCCGCGCGGGCCGGGTCCGGCGACGATGGTCGCCAACAGCCTGTGTGTCGCCCCCACGTCCGCGCGTCCGGCCGAGGCATGGGCGCTGGTCCGCCATCTCTCCTCCGCCGCGAGCGAGCTTCGCTTCCAGTCGCTGATCGGCAACCTGCCCGCGCGGGCGAGTGCGTGGGCCTCGCCGCAGATGGCCGACCCCATCCTCGCCCCCTTTGCCCGGCAGATGCGCGAGCCCGCCATCGCCCCGCCCGTGGTCGAGTGGGAGCGGATCCAGAGCGAGGTGCAGCTCGTGGCCGAGCGGATGGTGCGCGGGGACCTGTCGATCGACGAGGCCCTGACGGCGATCGACACGCGCATCGACCGCATCCTCGCCAAGCGCCGCGCGCTGGTCGACGCGGGGCGGATCGCATGAGCCGGCAGGAGCGCGCCGCGTGGCTCTTCGCCGGCCCCGTCCTTGCGGCGATCGCGGCGATGCTGGTGCTGCCGGTCGGCCTCGCGCTGCTGCTGGGGCTGACCGACTACAGCATCTATGCGCTTGCCGACCTCAAGAACCTGCGTTTCGTCGGCCTCGCCAATTTCACCGAGCTCTTGTCGACCCGGCTGTTCTGGCGCGCGCTCGGCAATACCGCGCTGTTCGCAGGCCTGGGCGTGCCGATGGCGATCGGTGCGTCGCTGGCCGCCGCGCTGCTGCTCCACGACGCGACGGTGCGGTGGAAGCCGCTGTGGCGCGTGGCTCTGTTCGCACCCTATGTCACGAGCGTGGTCGCGACCGCGATCGTCTGGCGGTTCGTGCTCAACACGCGGTTCGGGCTGCTCAATTCCGCATTGGGCGCGGTGGGGATCGGCCCGGTCGACTGGCTCGGCGATCCGCGTGCATCGATCCCGGCGATCCTCCTCTTCGTCACCTGGAAGATCTTCGGCTACAACATGATCGTCTTCACTGCCGCGCTGTCGGCGGTGCCGGGCGAGCTGATGGAGGCCGCGCGGCTGGACGGCGCCTCGCGCTGGGGGCGGTTCCGGCACGTGACGCTGCCCGCGATCGGGCCGACGCTGCTGCTTGCCGCGGTCATGAGCGTCGCCGGGTTCCTGCAGCTCTTTGCCGAGCCCTATGTCATGACGATGGGCGGGCCGGCGCAGAGCACCGTCACCGTCCTCTATTTCATGTTCGACGAGGGGTTCCGCTGGTGGAACCTGGGTCAGGCGTCGGCGACCGCGCTGATTCTGTTCGTCCTGATCCTGGGCGTGACGGCGGTGCAGACGCGGATCGGGCGGCGATACCAGTGGCTGTGAGGCGGCGGACCCTGCGCGCGATCGTCGCCAACGGCGCGGTGGCGGCGCTGACCGCGGTAACGCTCGTGCCACTGATCTGGATGGTCACGGTGTCGTTCATGCCGCGCGGCAGCTCGTCGCAAGTGCCGGTGCCGTTCTGGCCGGATCGCTGGAGCATCGAGAATTACTACGAGCTGCTGGTCCGCCGCCAGTTCGAGGGCGCGTGGTTCGACTATCGCATCCTGCCGGCGCTGCTCAACAGCATCGGCGTGGCGGCGATCGCCACCTTGCTCGGCCTCCTGCTGACCGTTCCGGCGGGCTATGCCTTTGCCAAGCTGCAATTCCGCGGGCGCGAGCGGCTCTTGAAGCTGCTGATCGCGGCGCTGGTGGTGCCGGGGCAGGTGGCGATGCTGCCCTTGTTCCTGATGTTCAAGGAACTGGGGCTGGTCAACAGCTATGCCGGCGTCATCCTGCCCGGCCTTGCCGGCGTGTTCGCGGTACTGTTCGTGCGCCAGGCCGTGCTGGCGATCCCCGACGAGATGCTCGACGCCGCGCGGATCGACGGGGCGGGGGAGGGGCGGATCTTCGTCTCGATCGTGCTGCCCCTCATCGCGCCGATCACGGTGACGCTGGCGCTGTTCATCTTCCTTGGCAGCTGGAACGACTTTCTCTGGCCGCTCATCATCCTGTCGGATCAGGAGCGCTATACGCTCCCCGTCGCGGTCGCGGCGATCATGCGCGAGCATGCCGCCGACGGCGAACTGATGATGGCCGCATCGGTCGTCACGACGCTGCCGGTGCTGCTGATCTTCCTGCCGCTCCAGCGCTTCTACATCGGCGGGCTGCTGGGCGGCAGCGTCAAGGGTTAGCGAGGCAGCGCGTCGCCGGCCGCATCGAACACCTGCACCCGGTAGGGGGCGGTGCCGAAGCGCAGTACCTCGCCCAGCGTCACCGCGCGGTCGCCGGGCAGCTGCGCGACGAGCGACGTGTCGAGATGCGCGAAGGAAAGCGGGCCGAGCCGCTCGAACAATTCCACCGCGCCGACGAACGGCCCGTCCGGATCGGGCTCCAGATGCTCGGGCCGGATACCGATCGTCACCATGGCTCCGATCGCGTCGGCAGGCGCACGGGCGATGCTGCGCAGGCGGTGGCCGTCCGTCAGCGTCACCTCTATCCCATGCTCGTCGATAGCCGAGATCGTCGCGGGCAGCAGGTTGATCCCCGGTGCGCCGATCGCCCGCGCGACGGCCAGGTTGGCGGGGCGGGCATAGAGGTCGAGCGGCGCGCCCACCTGCTCCACCCGGCCGCCGCCCATCACGACGATGCGGTTGGCGAGCGTCATCGCCTCGAGCTGGTCGTGGGTGACGTAGATCATCGTCGCGCCCAGCCGCCCGTGCAGCCGTGCGAGTTCGTGCCGCATCCGCACGCGGAGCTCGGCATCGAGGTTGGACAAGGGCTCGTCGAGCAGCAGCACCTGCGGCTCGCGCACGATCGCGCGGGCGATCGACACGCGCTGGCGCTGCCCGCCAGACAATGCGGCGGGGCGCCGGTCGAGCAGCGCGCCCAGTTCGAGCGTGTCCGCGACCTCGGCGACGCGTGCGGCTATTTCCGCGCGGGGGCGGCGCTGGACCTTGAGCGGGAACGCGATGTTCTCGGCGACCGACAGATGCGGGTAAAGCGCGTAGGACTGGAATACCATCGCGAGCCCTCGGTCGGCGGGCGCCGCGTCGGTCACGTCGCGCCCGTCGATCAGGACGCGGCCGTCGCTCGGCACTTCGAGGCCAGCGATCATGCGCAGCAGCGTCGACTTGCCGCAGCCCGACGGGCCGACGATCACCGCGAACTCGCCATCGGCGATCGCAAGGTCGGTGGGTTCGAGCACCGTCGTGGCGCCGAAGCGCTTGGTCAGGCCCTGAATTTCGACGGTCGCCACGTCAGGCGGGGACGCGGCTGGGTAATGCAGTCATCGCCGCTACCGTGCGCGCGGCCGCTGCGGCTGGCAAGCATGGGGAACAGCCCGCCCCGCGCGAACGCGAAGCGGGCTGCCTTCCTCCCCAGGAACGGGATGCCGCGTCAGGCGGCGAACTGATTCATCGTGTTGTGGACGCCGCCCGCCTTCAGCGCGGCCTCTCCGGCGAAATATTCCTTGTGGTCGTCGCCGATATCGCTGCCAGACATATTCTGGTGCTTCACACAGGCGATCCCCTCGCGGATTTCCTTGCGCTGCACGCCCGCGACATAGCCGAGCATTCCCGCGTCCCCGAAATACTCCCTGGCGAGATTGTCGGTCGACAGCGCCGCGGTGTGATAGGTCGGCAGCGTGATGAGGTGGTGGAAGATGCCCGCCCGCGCCGCCGCGTCGCGCTGGAAGGTACGGATGCGCTCGTCCGCCTCCGCCGCCAGCTCGGTGCCGTCGTAATCCACGCTCATCAGCCGCGCGCGGTCGTACGCCGACACGTCGCAGCCCTCGCCGGCCCAGGCGTCGAACACCTGCTGGCGGAAGTTCAGCGTCCAGTTGAAGCTGGGCGAGTTGTTGTAGACGAGCTTGGCGTCGGGCACGACGTCGCGGATGCGGTCGACCATGCCGGCGATCTGCTCGATATGCGGCTTCTCGGTCTCGATCCAGAGCAGGTCCGCGCCGTTCTGAAGGCTGGTGATGCAGTCGAGAACGCAGCGATCCTCGCCGGTGCCGGGCCGGAACTGATAGAGGTTTGAGGGGAGGCGCTTCGGCCGCATCAACTGGCCGTCGCGGTTGATGACGACGTCGCCGTTCAGGCTGGCGGCATCGACCGGCTCGCAATCGAGGAAGCGGTTATACTGGTCGCCGAGGTCGCCGGGCTCCTTGGAAAAAGCGATCTGCTTGGTGAGGCCGGCGCCGAGCGAATCGGTGCGGGCGACGATGATGCCGTCGTCGATGCCGAGTTCGAGGAAGGCGTAGCGGATCGCGCGGATCTTTTGCAGGAAGTCCTCGTGCGGGACCGTCACCTTGCCGTCCTGGTGCCCGCACTGCTTCTCGTCCGACACCTGGTTCTCGATCTGGAGTGCGCAGGCGCCCGCCTCGATCATCTTCTTGGCGAGCAGGTACGTCGCCTCGGCATTGCCGAAGCCCGCGTCGATATCGGCGATGATCGGCACGATATGCGTCTCATGATGGTCGATCGCGTTGAGGATGCGCTGCTCCTCGATCGCGTTGCCCGCTTCCCGCGCCTTGTCGAGGTCGCGGAACAGGCCGCCCAGTTCGCGCGCGTCCGCCTGACGCAGGAAGGTGTAGAGCTCCTCGATCAGCGCGGGGACGCTCGTCTTCTCGTGCATCGACTGATCGGGCAGGGGGCCGAACTCGCTGCGCAGCGCGGCGATCATCCAGCCGGAGAGATAGAGGTAGCGGCGCTTGGTGGTGCCGAAATGCTTCTTGATCGCGATCAGCTTCTGCTGGCCGATGAAGCCGTGCCAGCAGCCGAGCGACTGGGTGTAGTTCGCGGGGTCCGCGTCGTAGGCGGCCATGTCCTCGCGCATGATCTTCGCGGTGTAGCGCGCGATGTCGAGGCCGGTGCGGAAGCGGTTCTGAAGCCGCATCCGCGCGACCGCCTGTGCGTCGATCGCGGCCCAGGGGGCACCCGCGGCGGCGATGGTGCGGGCGGCGTCGGCGGTCGTCTGGGCAAGGGTCATGGCACGTCTCGCTTCGTGAAGGTACCATCGGGTTATCGGCGGCGCTGTCACGAATCGAGGGAATCAGTCAGCTTTTGACGTGATGAAGTCGGCTAAACTGCAAAATGTAGTGAAACTCTGTAAATTATTTACTTTAATCGAGCCGCGTGAAGGACCTTGATCGGCTGCGCAATCATCTGGCCGGGGAAGTGGCCGCCCGGCTGGGTCGGCGCATTCAGGATGTTGTAGATCACGTCCATCCCCTCGACCACGCGGCCGAACGCGGCATAGCCGAGATTGTCGCCGGGCTTGGTCGGATCGGCATCAAGGCTCGGCTGGTCGCCGACGCTGATCGTGAAGTCGCCGCGCGCGCTGCCCGGCTCGAACCGAGCGACGCTGATCGCGCCGTCGAGGTGTTTGACCCCGGTCTGCGTCGTGGGTTCGTGGTGGATGGGGGGCAGTGCTCGCGCGGGATCGTTCTGGACGCCGAACTGGACGAAGCCGAACTTCTCGCCCGCCTTGACCGTCCGGTAGAAGGTGATGCCGTCGAGCCGCTTCTGGTCGACATATTTCAGGAAATTGGCGGCGGTGACGGGTGCGCGCTCCACCTCGACCGCGACGACGAAGCGGCCCTTGTCGGTGTCGATCGCCACCCGCTCGGTCTTCGGCTGGGGCGCGGGGGCGGGCGCCGGCGCGGTCTGGAGCGCGGCGGCGAACAGGCAAATGATCGGCATCAGGCTCACAAGCCAAACTCCTTTGTCCCGGTGTTCGGGCGTCCCCATGTTGCAGCAAACCGCCCCGGATCGTAAGGCCGGCGCATCCCGATTTTTCGACGAAAGTTTGCCCGATGACGACCCATTCGACCCGCATGTTGATCCTGGGCTCCGGCCCCGCCGGGCTTTCGGCCTCGATCTATGGCGCGCGCGCGGGCATGGAGCCGATCGTGGTGCAGGGCATCCAGCCCGGCGGCCAGCTCATGACCACCACGGATGTCGAGAATTATCCCGGCTTTCGCGAGGTCATCCAGGGGCCGTGGCTGATGGACGAGATGCAGGCGCAGGCCGAACATGTCGGCACGCGCCTGATGTACGACACGATCGTCGAGGTCGACCTCAGCCGCCGCCCCTTCCGCCTGATCGGCGACGGCGGCGACGTGTACGAGGGCGAGACGCTGGTGATCGCGACGGGCGCGCAGGCCAAGTGGCTGGGCCTCGACAGCGAGGAGGCGCTGAAAGGGAAGGGCGTCAGCGCCTGCGCGACCTGCGACGGCTTCTTCTATCGCGGCAAGAAGGTGGCGGTGATCGGCGGCGGCAACACCGCGGTCGAGGAGGCGCTGTACCTCACCAACCATTCGCCCGACGTGACGCTGATCCACCGCCGCGACACCCTGCGCGCCGAAAAGATCCTGCAGGCGCGGCTGCATGCCAACGAGCGGATCACGACGCTCTGGAACAAGGAAGTCGTGCGCTTCGTCGACGGCGGCGGCACCGCGGGGCTGGTCGCGATCGAACTGCGCGACACGGTGACGGGGGAACTGTCGACGCTCGACGTCGATGGCGGCTTCGTCGCGATCGGGCATCACCCGGCGACCGAGCTGTTCCGCGGCCATGTCGCGCTCGACGACGACGGCTATATCGCGGTCGAGACGGGCTCGACCCGCACCGACGTGCCGGGCGTGTTCGCATGCGGCGACGTGATGGACAAGGTCTATCGCCAGGCGATCACCGCCGCGGGCACCGGCTGCATGGCCGCGCTCGACGCCGAGCGGTTCCTTGCCGAGGCTGAGTTCGTCGAAGAACAGGCCGAGGCGGCGGAGTAAGCGGCGGGGCGCCCACGCGGCGCCCCGACCCGATCAGCGCGCCGGCGCTGCTCTTCCTGCGAAGGTAACGATGCTCTCCGCGCCGCCCGCCAGCGCGGACACGCCGAAGAAAGTGTCGTCGACGATCACGCCCTTCGCGGTGAAGCTCGTTGCGTCCGCGCCGACATCGGCATGGTCGGTCCAGTCCTGTCCGTCGTTGCGGCGCCAGTGGATGCGATAGCCGCTGGCGCCCGGCACCGCCGCCCACTTCACCGCCGAATCGACGCCGAGCGCGCCGTCGACGCTGACGTCGGTGGGGGCGGAGGGCGCGTCGGCCAGCCGGCGTGCGACCGCGACGTTGATCGCCGTCACCTTCGCCGCATAGTCGAAGTCCATCTTGTCGATCGTGTCGCCATAGACGCGGCCGTTTTCGGTGCGCAGATTCTGGTGCTGCTGGTCGTAATTCTCGACCCCCACGGTGAAGCGGACCGCCGGATAGCCCAATCGCAGGAACGCCTCGTGATCGCCGCCGCGGCCGAAGCGGTCGGGGCGGCGGACGGCGAGTATCTCGAGCGCGCCGGGCATGTCCTTGGCCGTCGCGTCGATCGCCTTGGCGAGCGCGCGGCTGGGGCCGTCATCCTCGCCGCCGTCGCCGCGGCGCTTCTTGGCTTCCTCGATCGTCTCGACCTGGCGGATGCCCTCGGAAAAGACGCGCACGCGGTCGGCGACGCGGCGGCCGTCCTGGCCCACGGTGTTGCCGACGATATCGTTGTTGAGGACCGCATCGACGATCCAGCCGCGCTGCTTGGCGGTTTCGGCGAGCAGTGTCGCGCCCCACAGCCCCTGTTCCTCGCCCGACAGCGCCGCATAGACGATCGTGGCGCGATGCTTCGTCTTCGACAGCAGGCGGGCCGACTCGATCGCCAGCGCCACGCCAGAGGCGTCGTCATTGGCGCCCGGCGCTTCGCCCGCGGCATCCATCACGTCCGAATTGCGGCTGTCGAGATGGCCCATGATGATGACGACGCGGTTGGGCTCGGCCCCCGGCTGGATGCCGAGCACGTCGGCGATCTCGACTCCGTTCGGCGCGCGCGGGCCGGTGAAGCTGCGGGCGATCCGCTCGGTCCTGAGGCAGCCGCCGCACGCCTTGCTGATGCGGGCGAACTCGGCCTCGACCCAGTTGCGCGCCGCGCCGATGCCGCGTTTCGGATCGGTGGTCGTGGAGGCGGAGTGGCGGGTGCCGAAGCTCACCATCTTCTGCACATCGGCGCGCATCCGCTGCGGCGAGGGCGACTCCTGCGCGGTGGCGGGGACGGCGAGAAGGGCGAGGGGGATCAGGGTCTTGCGCATGGCGCGAATGGACCCGCCGATCCGCGCGGTGTCAACTGAGACGATCGATCCCGTCGCGGTCGAGGCTGCCGGGGATAATCATGACGGGCACGGGGAGCGCGCCCGCATCGGTGCCCGCGAAATGCGTGACGAGCGGCCCCGGCGCGCCGCTTGCCGCTGCGCCGAGCACGAGTGCGGCGATCTCCGGGTTCGCGGCGATCATCTCGCGCACGATCTTCGGTCCGTCGCCCTGGCGCACGGTGATCGAGGGCTTGAGCCCCGATTCGGACAGGAGCGTGCCCGCCGCGCCGGCGACCAGCGCCTCGGCATGCAGGCGCGCTTCCTCCTCCATCGTCGCCATTACCCCGCCCCACTGGACGAACTCGGTCGAGGGGACGAGCGCGAGGATCTCGACCGATCCGCCCGTCTTGACCGCGCGCCGCGCGGCAAAGCGCATCGCGATCTCCGCCTCCGGGCTTTCGTCGATGACCACCAGATAGGTGCGCATGTGCCGGTTCCTCTCCCCCCGATGGACCAGAGGTGGCCCGGTCCGCGGCCCAGCGCAAGATACGTATGCGCGCGTGCCGGCCCTTGACCCCGCGCGGTCGGATGGCGAAGAGGCCTCAACCCCAGCGAACAGGCAGGATTCCTTCCATGTCCATCGAACTCAAGATGCCCGCACTCTCGCCGACGATGGAGGAGGGCACGCTTGCCAAGTGGCTCGTGAAGGAAGGCGACACGGTCAAGGCCGGCGACATCATGGCCGAGATCGAGACCAACAAGGCGACGATGGAGTTCGAGGCGGTCGACGAGGGCACGATCGCCAAGATCACCGTCGCCGAAGGAACCGACGGCGTGAAGGTTGGCACGGTCATCGCGATCCTGGCCGAAGAGGGCGAAGATGCCGGTTCGGTCGAGGCGCCCAAGGCAGAGGCTCCGAAGGCAGAGGCGCCGAAGGCCGAAGCGAAGGCCGAAGCCCCCAAGGCCGAGGAAAAGCCCGCCCCCGCGCCGACCCCTGCGCCTGCCCCCGCCGCCAAGAGCGACGGCGATCGCGTGAAGGCCAGCCCGCTGGCGCGCCGCATCGCTGCCGAAAAGGGCGTCGACCTGTCGGGCGTGTCGGGCAGCGGCCCGAACGGCCGGATCGTCAAGGCGGATGTCGAGGGTGCGAAGCCCGGCGCTGCCGCTGCCCCCGCCGCCAGGAGCGAGGCTGCGCCCAAGGCCGAGGCCGCCGCGCCCGCGCCCGCCGCTGCGCCGACCGAGGCGAAGGCCGTCTGGTACGACGAGTCGATCCCGCACGAGGTCGCCAAGCTCTCGAACATCCGCAAGACGATCGCCCGCCGCCTGACCGAGGCGAAGCAGACGATCCCGCACATTTACCTGACCGTCGACATCCGCCTCGACGCGCTGCTCAAGCTGCGCGGCGAGCTCAACAAGGGGCTGGAGAAGCGCGGCGTGAAGCTGTCGGTCAACGACATGCTCATCAAGGCGCTGGGCATGGCGCTGGAGGCGACGCCGAAGTGCAACGTCACCTTCGTCGGCAACGACCTCGTCAGCTACCACCGTGCCGACGTGTCGGTGGCGGTGTCGACGCCCACCGGCCTCATCACCCCGATCGTCCGCGACGCGGCGAACAAGGCGCTGTCGAAGATCTCGACCGAGATGAAGGAACTGGGCGCGCTCGCCAAGGAGGGCAAGCTCAAGCCCGAACAGTATCAGGGCGGCACCGCCAGCCTGTCCAACATGGGCATGTTCGGGATCAAGCAGTTCGAGGCGGTCATTAACCCGCCGCAGGGCATGATCCTGGCGATCGGCGCGGGCGAGAAGCGGCCCTACATCGTCGACGACGCGCTGGGCGTCGCGACGGTCATGTCGGCGACCGGCAGCTTCGACCACCGTGCGATCGACGGCGCGGACGGCGCGGAACTGATGAAGCTGTTCAAGGAACTGGTCGAGAACCCGATGGGCATGATCGCCTGACGGTCACGCCGCCGTGCCCGCCAATCGCGTCGTCGTCGAATTGCTCTACGTCGCATCGGGCGTGCTGGCGGCGTTCGCGATCGGCTGGGCGGCGGCATGGGCCTATCCGGTCGGGCGGGCCAATATCTGGCTCGTGACCTATGTATCGGCGGCGGTCGTGGTGCTGCTCGGCATCCGGCCGGTGCTGCGCGCGATCCGCGGAGAGACGAGATGAGCGAAACCCCGCCCGACCGCGCGCCCGCGCTGCGCGTCACGACGATGCCCGCCGATGCCAATGCGTACGGCGATATCTTCGGCGGCTGGCTGATGAGCCAGATGGACATGGCCGCCGGCCTCGTCGCCGCGCGCTTCTCCAAGGGGCGGGCGGTCACCGTCGCGATGGACGGGATGCAGTTCCACGCCCCCGTCGCGGTCGGCGACGAGGTGTCGGTGTTCTGCGAGATGGTGAAGGTCGGCCGCACGTCGATGACGATCGCCGTCGAAGCCTGGCGCCGCGACCGCCACCAGGAGGAACAATGCCGCGTGACGCAGGCGCGGTTCGTGTTCGTGGCGGTGGACGAGATGAAGCGGCCGCGGGTGATCGGTGAGGGGTGAAATGCCGACTTTTCCCTCTCCCCTTGAGGGAGAGGGAGGGGCCCGCCCGGCGCAGCCGGGTGGGAGGGTGAGGGGGCGTGGTTACGATACATCGACGCTCGCCAAGGCCAAGCGCCTCCGCCGTGATCTGACCGACGCCGAACGCCGTCTCTGGTCAGTCCTCCGCGGCGCGCAGATCGAAGGTGCCAAGTTTCGTCGGCAGCAGCCGATCGGCCACTACATCGCCGACTTCGTGTGCCAATCCCATCGGCTGATCGTCGAGGTCGACGGCGGCCAGCATAGCGTCGAAGCCGACGCGGCCCGGACCGCATGGCTAGAACGGGCCGGCTATCGCATTATCCGATTCTGGAACGACGACGTGAATTCAAACCGCGACGGTGTGGCTGCGGCGATCGCCCTCGCCCTCGCAACCCCTCACCCTCCCACCGCTGCGCGGCGGGCCCCTCCCTCTCCCTCAAGGGGAGAGGGGTCAGATGGAGCATTGAATGGCTGACACCTACGACCTCATCGTCCTCGGCTCGGGGCCCGGCGGCTATGTCGCGGCGATCCGCGCGAGCCAGCTCGGGCTCAAGACTGCGATCGTCGAGCGCGAGCTCTTGGGCGGGATCTGCCTCAACTGGGGCTGTATCCCGACCAAGGCGCTGCTGCGCTCGGCCGAGATCTTCCACTACATGCAGCACGCCAAGAATTACGGGCTGGCGGCCGAGAAGATCAGCGCGGACCTGGATGCCGTCGTGAAGCGGTCGCGCGGCGTCGCCAAGCAGCTCAATCAGGGCGTCACGCACCTGATGAAGAAGAACAAGATCGCCGTGCACATGGGTGAGGGCAAGCTGACGGGGAAGGGTAAGCTCAGCGTCACCGACAAGGACGGCAAGACGACTGAGCTGACCGCCAAGCACATCATCCTGGCGACCGGCGCGCGCGCCCGCGATCTGCCCGGCACGCCCGCCGACGGCAAGCGCGTCTGGACCTATCGCCACGCGATGACGCCGACCGAGATGCCGACGAAGCTGCTCGTCATCGGGTCGGGCGCGATCGGGATCGAGTTTGCCAGCTTCTACAACGACATGGGCGCCGAGACGACCGTCGTCGAGATGATGGACCGCATCGTGCCCGTCGAGGATGCCGACGTGTCGGCGTTCCTCGAAAAGTCGCTGGTGAAGCAGGGGATGCGCATCCTGACCAAGGCGGGTGTCAGCGACATCAAGGTCGGCGGCGACGGCGTGTCGGTGAAGCTCAAGGACAAGGCGGGCAAGGAGACGACCGAGACGTTCAGCCACGTCATCACCGCGATCGGGATCGTCCCCAACACCGAGAATCTGGGGCTGGAGGCACTGAAGGTCGAGGTGAACGACCGCGGGTTCCTGGTCACCGATCCGATGTGCCGCACCAATGTCGAGGGCCTCTGGGCGATCGGCGACATCACCGCGCCGCCCTGGCTGGCGCACAAGGCTAGCCACGAGGGCGTGATCGCCGCCGAGAGCATCGCGCAGGCGCTGGGCAACAAGGACGTGCACCCGCATGCGATGGACGTGCGCAACATCCCCGGCTGCACCTATTGCCACCCGCAGGTGGCGAGCGTCGGCCTGACCGAGGCGAAGGCGAAGGAAGCGGGTTACGAAGTCAAGGTCGGCAACTTCCCCTTCATCGGCAACGGCAAGGCGATCGCGCTGGGCGAGGCCGAGGGCTTCGTGAAGACGGTGTTCGACGCCAAGACCGGCGAACTGCTGGGCGCGCACATGGTCGGTGCGGAAGTGACCGAGATGATCCAGGGCTATGTCGTCGCCCGCCAGCTGGAGACGACCGAGCAGGAGCTGACCGAGACGGTGTTCGCGCACCCGACCATCTCCGAATCGATGCATGAGTCGGTGCTGGCGGCGTACGGTCGCGCGCTGC
This sequence comes from uncultured Sphingomonas sp., assembly GCA_913775795.1. Lineage (GTDB taxonomy): Bacteria > Pseudomonadota > Alphaproteobacteria > Sphingomonadales > Sphingomonadaceae > Sphingomonas. The sequence goes on from CAJYLT010000022.1 coordinate 33,520, forward strand.
ACATCTGACGGACGTCACCGAACCGTCATAGTTCTTGACCCGCGCCGTGCCCGAGCGGCATGGCGCGGGTCCATGAAGCAGCTCTTTCCGGCGATCCTCGCCACGTCGTTTCTGGTTGCACCGCCGGCCGCCGGGCAAACCGTGCAGGAATTGCAGCGGCAGATCGACGAGCTGAAGGCGGTCATTGCCGAGATGAAGGCGGCGCAGGCCGCGAATGCTGCCGCGACCACGCCGAGTGCGCCCGCTGCGCCCGTGCCGCAGGTCGCCGTCGCGCCCAAGCCTGCCGCGCCAACGACCCAGCTCGCCGCCGCATCGCCGCCGGCCAAGCGCGAGAAGTGGTATGATCGCATCCGGCTGCGCGGCTATACCCAGCTACGGCTGAACGAGATCATCTCGGGCGATCGCACCGCGCCGGCGGGGATCGCCCGGCTGCGGTCGGTGCATGACAGCGGGATCGGCGACAATACGGGTTTCACCTTTCGTCGGATCCGCCTGATCCTGCAGGGCGATCTGGGCGAGCGGGTGTCCTTCTACCTTCAGCCGGATTTTGCCACGGCGGTGTCGAGCCAGTCGGTCGGCGAGCGGCGCGAGGGGTTTTTGCAGCTGCGCGACGCCTATTTCGATGCGTTCCTCGATCCCGACAAGCGGTTCCGGCTGCGCTTCGGCCAGTCGAAAGTGCCGTTCGGGTGGGAGAATATGCAGTCGTCGTCGAACCGGCTGACGCTGGATCGTAGCGACGCGATCAACAGCGGGGTGCCCAGCGAGCGCGATATCGGGGTCGTCGCTTATTATACGCCGACCCATGTCGACGACATCTGGGAACGACTGACCGAAGACGGGCAGAAGCTGTTCGGGAACTACGGCGCGTTCGGCGTCGGCGTCTATAACGGGCAGGGGATCAACCGCGAGGAAGCGAACGACGCGGTGATGGCGGTGGCGCTGGCGACATGGCCGTTCGAGATCGGCGGCGGGCGCGTGCTGGAGGTCGGGGGCAGCGCCTATACCAACCGCGTCCAGCCCGAGGTGCGGACCGGCGGGGTCAGTGCCGAACCCTTCACAGACGAGCGGGTCGGGCTGCACGCGATCCTGTATCCGGCGCCGCTGGGGTTCCAGGCGGAATGGAATTGGGGGCGGGGGCCGGAATATGACCGGACGCTGCGCGCGATCACGACCAAGCCGCTGCATGGCGGCTATGTGCAGGCGATGGCGCGGGTGAAGGCGTCGCCGGTCGGGCCTTTCATGCCCTATGCCCGGTGGCAGACCTATCGCGGCGGGTGGAAGGCGGCGGTCAACGCGCCGCGCCTCGAAACCGACGAGATCGAGCTGGGCATCGAGTTCCAGCCGGTGCCCGCGCTGGAATGGACGATCGCCTATGCCCGAATGGACCGCGCCGAGGCGGACGAACGGCGGATGGGACGCGCCGAGGGCGATGTGTTCCGGACGCAGTTGCAGTTGAATTATTAGGTTTTTTTCCGCCGGCGGCGTCCAAAGTTCACTAAGTTCACACCCGTGCGGATTTTGCGCGCTGCGCGCATCACCGGTGAGTGGGAAGGTCAAAGAGCGTGGGTGACAACGACCCGTGCGCAGAATGGCAGTGGCGGATGTTGTAGGAAAGCGATGTCGTGCGCTGGCCCGATCCCGGGCGGGACCGCTAAGACCGCCGGTAGAACCGAAACTTACCCGCTACCCTGATCCATATCACGTCGCCGTTGTCGGTAAAGCCAGCCTGACCGCCTGAAGCACTCGTCGGGAACATCTGCACCGTCGCGCCATTTCTGAGATCGATCAAAGCTGCCTGCACGACAAGGCTGCGCCTATTCGGCCACGAGATCAGGGCGTAACGCCCGTTCGGGCTGATTTCGAGAATGTCGGCTTTCCAGAAATTCGTCACACTTTGGGTGATCGACCAAGCGGACTTACCGGTCGAAAGGGATATCGACTCGACCACGATACCGGCTCTCGGTTTCGGCGGTTCGGGCCTCGGGGCATGGGGATCCATTGGCCCGTCGAATATCTGGACTCCGTCCGGCTGGAGTTCGATCAAGCGGAGAAGTTGCTTGCCGGAGGGAAGAAGGGAAACCCGCTCATCCGTGCGGTTTCGAACGGGCAGTTCCACTGCGGGCAGACCTTGTGTCCAGTGGACCCGCGTTGCGCCGGCTCTTGTTCGAACCGTGACAACCGCGTGAACCCGGCCCGATGCGATCACTGCCGTCACCGCCGCGAGCGAAAATCGCGGATCGCTTCCCGCCGGTCGTCCCTTGAGCGAATGGAGGGACGCCAATGACAGTCGATCAAGGATACTGCCCGTCGCCGTGTCGACCATTGCCAATTCAGGCGCGGGGTCCGGATGGGTCGGTTGATAGGTACCGCCGTGCGTCCCGAACTGAACGATAGCGATTGACGTGCCGGGGACCCACTGCACGGCGTCGAGCGGACCGGATGGAGAGAAAAAATCGGGGACCGGAAGGCGCGATCCGTCAAGTGACAGGCGTATGACCTTTCCACCCGAGGTGGGAAATCCGCTCGCAGCCTTTTCACGGGTCGTAGCCCAGAGCGACGTCGAATCCGGCGTCCACGCAATGGGCGCGGCAACGGTCGTTACCCGGAAATTGAGGCTTTGGGTCGACGCAGGGATAAAGCGATTTTGGCCGGAGCGAAGATCAACAATGGTGACACCAGCATGATCTGCCCATGCTGCATGGGTGCCGTCCGGCGATACGGAGGGCGGGGCGCTGTCATACACTTTCCCCGGATCGAAACAGCGGGCGGATAGCAACCTGTAGGGTCCCGCATCCGGCCGTTCGTCCTCGGTAGCCGGTGCGCGATAAGGCGAGCAGTTCGTCGTGGGTGCGACCGGTCGCCCGGCGTTAACGCCGGCCGCGGCAACGATCAAAAGGGGAAGCAGGAAGCCGTTCTGGCGCATGATGACTCCTGTCCGGTAGGATGCAGGCCCATTTGACTTCGGTCCAGCTTACGATCGGGTAAACCCGATCGTCGCAATCCATCTACTTCGTGGGAAGTCCCATTACCCCGCCGCCTTCGCCAGCCCGCGCGAGATCTGGAGTGCGGCGTTCAGGCGGGCCTGCGGGTCGCCGAAGCTGCGGCTGATCACCAGTTTCATGTCGGGACGCAGCTTGGCAGTGCCGTTGAGCTTGTCGACATAGGCGAGCAGCCCTTCGACGCTGGGGAATTTGTCCTCGTGGAAGCTGACGATCGCGCCCTTGGCGCCGACGTCGATCTTGGCGATGCAGGCTTTCTTGGCGTTCAGCTTCGCCTCGATCAGTTGCAGCAGGTTGGCGGTCGCGACCGGCAGCTTGCCGAAGCGGTCGATCAGTTCGGTGGCGAAGGCGTCGATGCCGGCGCGATCCCCGACGTCGTTCAGACGACGATAGAGGCCCATGCGCAGGTCGAGGTCGGGAACGTAATCCTCCGGGATCAGGATCGGCGCGTCGACGGTGATCGTGGGGGAGAAGTCCTTCGGCTTGTCGTCGCGAAGGCCCCCGGCCTTGGCGTCGAGGATCGCTTCCTCGAGCATCGACTGGTAGAGTTCGAAGCCGACTTCCTTGATATGGCCGGATTGTTCGTCGCCGAGCATGTTGCCCGCGCCACGCTGGTCGAGGTCGTGGCTGGCAAGCTGGAAACCGGCGCCCAGCGATTCGAGGTCGGAGAGGACCTTGAGGCGCTTTTCCGCCGCTTCGCTGACCAGCCGTTCGGGGGGCGTGGTCATATAGGCATAGGCGCGCGTCTTCGACCGGCCGACGCGGCCGCGCAGCTGGTAGAGTTGTGCCAGGCCGAACTTGTCGGCGCGGTTGATGATGAGGGTGTTGGCGGAAGGGATGTCGAGGCCGCTTTCGACGATGGTGGTGGAGACGAGCAGGTCGTAGCGCTTGTCGTAAAAGGCCGACATGCGTTCCTCGACCTCGGTCGGCGCCATCTGGCCATGGGCGACGACGTAGCGGATTTCGGGAACCTCCTCGGTCAGGAACTTCTCGATATCGGGCAGGTCGGCGATGCGCGGGGTGACGAAGTATGCCTGTCCGCCGCGATAATGTTCGCGCAGTAGCGCCTCGCGCAGGACCACCGGGTCCCATGGCATGATGTAGGTGCGCACCGCGAGACGGTCGACCGGCGGGGTCTGGATCACCGAGAGTTCGCGCAGGCCCGACATCGCCATTTGCAGCGTGCGCGGAATCGGGGTGGCGGTCAGCGTCAGGACGTGGACGTCGGCCTTCATCGCCTTCAGCCGTTCCTTGTGCGTCACGCCGAAACGCTGTTCCTCGTCGACGATGACCAGCCCCAAGCGTTTGAAATCGACCTGTTTCGACAGCACGGCATGGGTGCCGACGACGACGTCGATCGTGCCGTCGGCAAGGCCGTCGCGGACCTTCTTCGCCTCGGTCGCGGTGACGAGGCGGCTGAGGCGGCCGACTTCGATCGGGAATCCTTCGAAGCGGGCCTTGAAGTTGTTGTAATGCTGGCGGGCGAGGAGGGTCGTCGGGCAGACGATCGCGACCTGCATCCCAGCCATGGCGGCGACGAAGGCGGCGCGGAGCGCGACCTCGGTCTTGCCGAAGCCCACGTCGCCGACGACGAGGCGGTCCATCGGGCGACCGGCGCCCAGGTCGTCGAGCACGTCGGCGATGGCGCGTTCCTGATCGTCGGTTTCCTGATAGGGGAAACGGTCGACAAAGGCGGGGTAGCCGCCGCTGTCGGGTTCGGCGACCTCGGCCGGGCGCATCGCGCGCTTGGCGGCGGTGGCGATCAGGTCGCCCGCGATTTCGCGGATCCGGTCCTTCATCCGCGCCTTGCGCCGTTGCCATGCCTCGCCGCCCAAACGGTCGAGCGAGGCGCCTTCCTCGCCCGCACCGTAGCGGCTGAGGACTTCGAGATTTTCGACCGGCACGTAGAGCTTGTCGCCGCCGGCATATTCGAGCTGGACGCAGTCGTGCGGGGCCTTCGCCACCGGCACCTGGGTCAGCCCGACATAGCGGCCGATACCGTGGTCGGCATGGACGACGAGGTCGCCGGGGGAAAGGGTGGCAAGTTCCTGCAGAAAGGCGTCGGTGTTCTTGCGCCGCTTGGCACGGCGGACGAGACGGTCGCCGAGCATGTCCTGTTCGGTGAGGACCGCCACGTCGGCGCTGGTGAAGCCGTGGTCGAGCGGCAGGACGACGAAGGAGACGGTCGACTTGGCACCGCCCAGCGCCTGTTGCCATGTCTCGACGGTCGAGACGCCGGTCAGGTCGTGATCGGCGAGCAGGCCCATCAGCCGTTCGCGTGCACCCTCCGAATAGCTGGCGAGTATCGGCTTGCGGCCCTGTTTGCGCAAGGACGCGATGTGGTCGACGACGGCTTCGTAGATATTCGCCTGTTGCGTGCGTTCCGGCGTGAAGTCGCGGGGGCCGTCGACTTCGAAATCGACCGAGGTGGCGCTGTCGGGGGCGTGGAAGGGTGTGACCTGATGCGCGGCGGTGTCCGACAGGCGGTCGGCCCATTCTTCGGCCGACAGGTAGAGGGCGTTGGGAAGCAGCGGGCGGTAGCTGCCCGGATCGTTGGTCTGCGCGCGGACGCGGTTGGTGTGATAGTCGGCGATCGATTCGAACCGCTGCTCGGCGGCGGCCGGGACGCCGGCGTCGCGGACGATGACCGCTTCGGGCGAGAGGTGGTCGAAGAAGGTTTCGAGGCGTTCTTCGAAAAAGGGCAGCCAGTGCTCCATGCCCGACAGGCGGCGGCCGTCGCTGATCGCCTGATAGATCGGGTCGCCGGTCGCGGTCGCGCCGAACTTTTCGCGGTAGCGGGTGCGGAAGCGCTTGATTGAATCCTCGTCGAGCAACGCTTCGGAGGCGGGGAGCAGGGTGAAGCCGTCGACGCGGCCGGTGGTGCGCTGGTCCTCCGGGCTGAACGTGCGGACGGTTTCGATCTCGTCGCCGAAGAAATCGAGGCGCAGGCCGGACTCGGAGCCCGAGGGCCAGAGGTCGACGAGGCCGCCGCGGACGGCGAACTCGCCGGCGTCGTGGACGGTATCGACGCGGTTATAGCCGTTCGCCTGCAGCAGCGCGGAGAGGCGGGGGAGCGAGATGCGCTCGCCCGGCGCGAGGCGGGCGACCAGCTGGCGGATGCGGAACGGGGTCAGCGTCCGCTGGGTCGCGGCGTTGACGGTGGTGACGATCAGGCGCGGGCCTTTGGCCTTCGACTGGAGCGCGTGGAGCGCGGAGAGGCGCTCGGCCATCGAGCGCAGCGTCGGGCTGGCGCGGTCGTAGGGGAGGCAGTCCCAGGCCGGGAACTGGAGCACCGACAGGTCGGGGGCGAAGAAGGGTGCGGTGGTCGCAATCGCGCGCATCGCCGCTTCGTCCGGGGCGATGTAGACGAGGTCCCCCTTTGCGCCGCGGGCGAGGTCGGCGAGGAGGACCGGGAGGAAGCCTGTGGGCACGCCCGCGAGGGTCAGCGAGCGGGGGGCGGACAGGATTTTGGAGAGGTCGGGCATTTTCTACCTAATAGCCCTCTCTCCCTTTGGGGGAGAGGGTTGGGAGAGGGGGAGTGCGCGGCGTTTCATTACTGCCCCTCTCCCCGACCCTCTCCCCTGAAGGGGAGAGGGAGATTGTTCAGTTCAGCGGCTGACCGGCACGAAATCCATCTTCCGCATGGCATGCAGCACCGGATGGTCGAACTGCGTCGGCGGCGGCTGGACGCCCATCGCCCACGCCATGATGTCGACATCCTGTTCCTCGAGGAACACCTCGAACCAGTCCATGTCGGCGTCGCTCCATGTCGCCGAATGCGCGTCGAAATAGCCGCCGATCATCAGGTCGGCTTCGCGGGTGCCGCGATGCCAGCTACGGAATTTCAGGCGCTTCAGCCGGGTTTCGCGGTCCATGACGTTCCAATGCGATTGCGCCGCCGGACGCTGGCAGCGACCGTCGGTTGGGATATAGGACCAAGTAGTCATGCGTCCCGAACTCCTCAACCCGCTGTTTGCCGAAGTCACCTCGTTGAAAGGGGTCGGCCCCGCGCTGGCCAAGCCGCTGGAGCGGTTGAAATTGTCGCGGGTGGTCGATGTGGCGTTCCACCTGCCGACCGGCTGGGTCGACCGGCTGAAGCGCGACGAACTGATGGCGCAGGATGCCGGGCGGGTGATCGCGATCCCGCTGACCGCCGTCGATTACCGGGTGAGCGCGGGGCGCGGGCCGACGCGGGTGCGTGCCGCCGACAAACACGGCAATATCGTCAACCTGACCTATTTCGGCGGATCGTCGGGCTGGGTAAAGAAGCTGTTCCCGCTGGGCGAGACGCGGCTGGTGTCCGGCAAGCTGGAGACGTACGGGCAGGAGTTGCAGATGGTCCATCCCGACCATGTGCTGCCTGAAGCGGAGGCGGACAGCCTGCCCGAGCGGGAAGCGATCTATCCGCTGTCCGAAGGGCTGACATCGCGCCGGGTCGGGCAACTGGCGGCGCAGGCGATCGAGCGTGCGCCGGAGCTGCCCGAGTGGATCGAGCCGAGCCTGCTCGACAAACATCAATGGCCGGCGTGGAAGGACGCGCTGGCCGGCATCCATGCCGACCCGGCCGATGCGAAGGCGCGGGAGCGGCTGGCGTATGACGAGGTGTTCGCCAATCAGTTGGCGCTGCTGTTGGTGCGGGGCGAGGCGCGGGCGCGGAAAGGACGGGCGCTGACCGGCGACGGGCGGCTGCGCGCGAAACTCGACCTGCCATACAAGCCGACCGGCGCGCAGTCGCGGACGATCGGCGAGATCGAGGGCGACATGGCGCAGACCCAGCCGATGCTGCGGCTGCTGCAAGGCGATGTCGGGTCGGGCAAGACGCTGGTGGCGTTGATGGCGCTGCTGATCGCTGTCGAGGGCGGGGCGCAGGGGGCGTTGCTGGCGCCGACCGAAATCCTCGCGCGGCAGCATTATGCGACGTTGCAGCGGCAATTGGCGGGGACCGGCGTGACCGTCGCCGCGCTGACCGGACGCGACAAGGGGCGCGTGCGCGAGGGCGTGTTGATGGGGTTGGCCGATGGGTCGATCGACATTCTGGTCGGCACGCACGCGATCTTTCAGGAAGGCGTGACCTATCGCGACCTGGGGCTGGTGGTGGTCGACGAACAGCATCGCTTCGGCGTCGCGCAGCGGATGATGTTGCAGGCGAAAGCCGTGCGGCCGCCGCATCTGCTGGTGATGACCGCGACGCCGATCCCGCGGACGCTGACGCTCGCCCAATATGGCGAGATGGACGTCAGCCGGCTGGACGAGATGCCGCCGGGGCGCGAGCCGATCGAGACGGTGGTGATGTCCGAGGACAAGCTGGACGCGGTGGTCGATGGGCTGGCGCGGCATCTGTCGGCGGGCAAGCAGGCGTACTGGGTATGCCCGCTGGTCGAGGAGAGCGAGAAGTCCGACCTGGCGGCTGCCGAGGCGCGGGCGGAGGCGCTGCGGCAACGCTTCGGCGACAAGGTCGCGCTGGTCCATGGGCGGATGAAGCCGCTGGAAAAGGACGCGGTGATGGCCGAGTTCGCCGCGGCGCGCGCGGGCGTGCTGGTGGCCACGACGGTGATCGAGGTCGGGGTCGACGTGCCCAATGCGACGCTGATCGTGATCGAGGCGGCGGACCGCTTCGGGCTTGCCCAGTTGCACCAGTTGCGCGGGCGGGTGGGCCGGGGCGGGGGCAAGTCGGTGTGCCTGTTGCTGCGGGGGAACAGCCTGTCGGAAACGTCGCGGGCGCGGCTGGGGCTGATGCGCGAGAGCAACGACGGGTTCCGGATTGCCGAGGAGGATCTGCGGCTGCGCGGGGGTGGCGAGTTGCTCGGCACGCGGCAATCGGGGGAGGCGGTGTTCCGGCTGGCGACGCCGGAGATGCTGGGCGAGTTGCTGCCGGTGGCGAATGCCGATGCGCGGTTGCTGGTGGATCGGGATGGCGGGTTGGAAGGGCCGCGGGGGCAGGCGGCGCGGGTGGCGCTGTATCTGTTCGAGCGGGATGCGGGGGTCGGGCGGTTGCGGTCGGGGTGATCGGCCATAGGCCGTATCCCCGCGCAGGCGGGGATCCAGAGCCGCGGTCGTTGCGCCTTGTTACCCTGGACCCCCGCCTTCGCGGGGGTACCGGAAGGACGGCGTGGCTTTCCACTACGCCACCGTCATTCCGGCGGAGGCCGGAATCCATTGTGTCGGGCGTTCTCGATGGAGCTGCTACGTCTCAGCATCCATGGATTCCGGCTTTCGCCGGAATGACGATAGTTGCTCGTACGGGATCAAGCGGATAGCGCCCGCGCCATGAACGCCTTCGCTCCGCTCCTCGTCGCCCTGCTGGGTGGTATCGGCCTTGCCGTGCAGCCGCCGACCAATGCCGCGCTGGGGCGGAGTATCGGGTCGGTGTTGCTCGCGGCGCTGGTGTCGTTTGCGGTGGGGACGCTGATCCTGATCGGGGTGTGGTTGATCGCCGATCGGACGCCGCTGGCGAACCTGCGCGAGGCGCGGTCGTGGATGTTTCTGGGCGGGGCGTATGGGGCGTTCTTCGTGTCGGCGGCGGCCTTTGCCGCGCCGCGGCTGGGGCTGGCGTCGATGCTGACGATCATGATCGCGACGCAGCTGGTCGCGGCGCTGGTGATCGATCGGTTCGGGTTGATCGGGTTGCCCAAGGCGCCGATCAGTGGGGTGCGGCTGGTTGGGGTGGCGTTGGTGTTGGTTGGGGCGGTGTTGGTTCGGCGGGGGTGACGGCTTGGCCCCGGTTCCACCATCCGTTTGCTTCGAGCGTAGGTTCGAGCTTGTCGGGAACCGTAGTCGAGAAGGGGTTGCCCCAAACTCCGGGGTTCTCGACGGACGCTTCTCGACAAGCTCGAAGCTGCTCGAACTGAACGGATTGGTTAGGCCGGCGTCAGCAGCCCGTGGTGCTTCTTGCCCGCCGATACCCGCACCGGCGCTTCCACCGCGATCAGTTGCGCTTCGTCGACGACCTTTTCGCCATCGACCCGTGCGCCACCGCCCTTGATCAGGCGGCGTGCTTCGCCCTTCGACGCGGCGAGGCCCAGCGCGACCAGCGCGTCGACCACGGTGATCCCGCCCGCCACCGCGAAGGTCGGCAGCGTGTCGCCCGCCGATCCCTCCTCGAACGTCCGGCGTGCCGTCTCGGCCGCACCGGCGGCGGCGTCGGCGCCGCGGCACATGGCGGTGGCTTCGTTGGCGAGGATCTTCTTCGCTTCGTTGATCTCGGCGCCCTGCAACGCTTCGAGCCGGGCGATTTCATCGAGTGGCAGGTCTGTGAACAGGCGGAGGAAACGGCCGACGTCGCGGTCGTCGGTGTTGCGCCAGAATTGCCAGTAATCGAAATGGGGCAGCTGGTCCTCGTGCAACCACACCGCGCCCGACATGGTCTTGCCCATCTTGCCACCGTCCGCCGTGGTGATGAGCGGGGTGGTGACGCCATAGACGTCGGTCCCGTCCATGCGGCGCGACAATTCGATGCCGTTGACGATATTGCCCCACTGGTCGCTGCCGCCCATCTGCAGGCGGCATCCGTGGCGCTGCGACAATTCGCGGAAGTCGTAGGCCTGCAGGATCATGTAGTTGAATTCTAGGAACGACAGCGACTGTTCGCGGTCGAGGCGCAGCTTTACCGAATCGAACGACAGCATCCGGTTGACGCTGAAATGCTGCCCGACCTCGCGCAGGAACGGGATGTATTCCAGCTTGTCGAGCCAGTCGGCATTGTCGACCATCACCGCGTCCGAAGGTCCGTCGCCGAAGGTCAGGAAGCGTTCGAAGATGCGCTTGATCGACGCGACGTTGCTGGCGATGCCGTCCTCGGCCAGCAGCTTGCGCGCTTCGTCCTTGAAGCTCGGATCGCCGATCTTGCCGGTGCCGCCGCCCATCAGCACGATCGGCTTGTGGCCGGTCTGCTGCATCCGGCGCAGCAGCATGATCTGCACCAGGCTGCCGACGTGCAGCGACGGTGCGGTCGGATCGAAGCCGATATAGCCGGGCACGACCTGCTTGCTCGCCAGCGCGTCGAGGCCGGCGGCGTCGGTCAGCTGATGGATATAGCCCCGTTCGGACAGGGTGTTGAGCAGGTCGGACGAATAGGTCATGCGCGTTCCCTTAGCGTCGCGGGCGCACCCAAGTCCACGTATCTCGACTTCGGCACGGTTCAGGCGATATTGAGAGCGTCCATTTGCGCGGAGATGCCCCCTTGCTTGCGATCGGCCTGATGTCTGGAACCTCGCTCGACGGGATCGACGCGGCATTGATCGAGACCGATGGCGAGGGAGAGGTGCGGCCGGTCGCGTTCGTCGGCACGCCCTATAGCGACGAGGATCGTGCGACCTTGGCGTCCGCGACCGAACTGGCGCTGCTGTTCGACGATCCGGGCGAGCATCCGCTGATCGAGCGGGCGGAGGAACTGCTGACCCGCACCCACGCCGCCGCCGTCGCCGCGCTGCTGGAGAAGGCCGGTGTCGAGGCGCGGAGCGTCGATGTGATCGGCTATCACGGACAGACGGTGGCGCATCGCCCGGACAAGGGCTGGACGTGGCAGCTGGGCGACGGTGCGGCGTTGGCGGCGGCGACGGGCATCGACGTCGTCGCGGACCTGCGCGTGGCGGACGTGAAGGCCGGCGGGCAGGGCGCACCGCTGCTCCCCATCTATCACGCGGCGCGGGCGGCGGGGATGGACAAGCCGGTGGCGGTGCTGAACCTGGGCGGGGTCGGCAATGTCACCTATGTCGGCGAGGGCGACGAGCTGATCGCGTTCGATACCGGGCCGGCCAACGGGCTGGTCGACAGCTGGGTCGAGGCGGAGAGCGGGGCGCGCTATGATGAAGGTGGCGCGCTGGCGGCAAGCGGGCGGGTGGACGAGACGGTGCTGACCGCGATGCTCGACCATCCGTTCTTCGAACTGCCGCACCCCAAGTCCTTGGACCGGCACGACTTCACCATCCAGCCGGCGCGCGGGCTGTCGGCGGCGGACGGGGCGGCGACGCTGACCGCCTTTACCGCCGCCTGTGTTGCCGAGGCGCTCGACCAGTTGCCGGCGCGGCCGAAGCGGCTGTTGGTCGGCGGCGGCGGGCGGCATAATCCGGTGATGCTGCGCATGATCGGCGAGCGGTGCGGCGTGACGGCCGAGCCGAGCGACGTGCTGGGCTGGGACGGCGATGCGCTGGAGGCGGAGGGGTTCGCCTATCTGGCGGTGCGGTCGCTCAAAGGGCTGCCGATCACCTTTCCGGGGACGACCGGCGTGGCGGCGCCGCTGACCGGCGGCGTGCTGTATCCGGCACCGCGCGCGGGGCTGGCGCTGCGGCTCGTCAGCGCTTAACGGCCCTTCATGCTGACCGGCCTGATTTTCGCGACCGAAGAAGCCGAACACCAGCCCGGCGTGCTGGCGGCGACATTGCCCTTTGGCGGCATGACCCTGATCGAATATCAGGCGCGGCTGCTGGTCGCGGCCGGTGCCGGGCAGTTGCTGGTCGCGGTCGGGCGGGTGACGCCCGCGCTGGCGGCGGCGGTCAACCGGATCGGGCGGCGCGGGGCGACGGTCGATATCGTGCGGTCGGCCGAGGAAGCGAAGGCGAAGGTCCACCCGCTCGCCACCATCGTCGCGCTGGCCGACGGGCTGGTCACGACCGACGCGGTGGTCGAGGGGATGGCGCTGGAGCCGGTCGACACGCTGCTGGTCACGCCGACCGGCGATGCGACCTCGGTCGAGCGGGTCGATGCCGAGCATTGCTGGGCCGGGGTCGCGACGCTGTCGGTCGACCGGCTGGACGATGCCGCCCGGCTGCCGCGCGAATATGATTTTCAGTCGACGCTGCTGCGCGTCGCGACCCAGGCACGCGCGGCGCATGTCCTGCTGCCGGCCAAGGCGGTGCGCTCGGGACATGGCGTGGAGCGCGATGCGGGCACGCTGGAGGTGCGGAGCAAGGACGTGCTGGCGTCGCTGGCCGAACAGCGGACGGGGTGGATCGACCGGTACGTCTTCACGCCGGTGTCGCGGTTGCTGCTGCCGCTGCTGGTGCGGCGCAAGGTGCCCGATGTCGCGATCGGTGCGGCGGGCGGGGTGCTGGGCGTTGCGGGGCTGGCGGCGATCCCGTTCTGGAGTGCGGGGGCGGCGACGGTGCTGCTGTTCCTGGCGATGGTCGTGCTGTCGGCCGGGTCGCTGCTCGGATGGTTGCGCGGCGAGGACGGGCATGCCGCGTGGCAGGAACGCGGGGTCGATGTGTTCGGCGTGGCCGGGGTGCTGGGCATCGGGCTGGTCCAGTCGCTGATCGTGCAGGCCGGGACGGCGGGGGTGCTGGCGCTGGTCGGCGTGGCGGCGACGATCCTCGCGCGGCGCTCGCCCGCCGTTCGCCCGCCCTGGGCCGCGACGCCGGCGACGGCGTTGGTACTGCTCGCACCGTTCGCACTGGCGGGAACATCGACGATCGGGCTGGCGTTGGTCGCGCTGCACGCGGGCATCACCCTTGCCCACGCCATCGAAAATCTGCGGCGCGAGGCTTAGCTTAGCCTTAACCGGGTAAGGTTAAAGCCGGAACCATGTCCATCGACCCGATCGATTCCCGCGAGGCCAGCGCTGCCGCCATTCTGCTGCTGGACCATGTCGCTGCAGCGGAGCGGGCGGGGCATCGGCGGCTGCGCGCGGCGGCCGAGCATTTCCATCTGCCCGACGATGCGCGGATCGACGACCGGACCGCCGCCGCGCTCGACGCGGTGATGCGGGCGATGGTCGGCGGCATCGATGCGACGGTGCGGGATCACGCCATCCGGCTGTTGACCGCGCGGGGGCAGGCGACGCTGGCGCAGGGGCTGCGCGGGGCGGGATCGCCGTTCGACCGGGTGGTGCGGGCCGGGCTGTTCCGCGATCCGGAGCTGTTCGGCGAGTTGTTCGCGCGGGTGCGGCTGGATGCGATCGCGCAGGGGTTGCCGGTGATGGTCACGGGCGCTGGCGACGGGCCGACGATGGTCGCGCGGCTGGCGCAGTCGAGCGACCGGCTGGTCGCCGCGGCGGCCGTGTCGATGCTGGCGGCGCAGGCGCGGCGCGGGGGTATGGTCGAGGGAGTTCCGGCGGCGGTCGAAATGGTCCGGCCGCTATATGCGCGACTGGCATGGTGGGTCGCGGCGGCGCTGCGCGAGATGGCGGGTGCGGGCGAGCAGATCGCGATGGTCGATGCGGCGCTGGCCGAGTCGGTGCGACGGGCGATCGACGCGCAGGGGGAACTGGTCCCGCTGGAGGTGGCCGCGATGCGGTTGGCGCAGGCGATCGAGCCGCAGGGCGAGGAAGTCGGGGCCTTGCTGGCCGAGGCGATCGGCGACGGGCGGCTGATCCTGTTCACGACACTGGTCGCGCGGGCGAGCGGGCTGGCGTTCGAGCGGGTGCGCGATCTGGTGATCGACCCGGACGGTGCGCGGCTCTGGGTCGTGCTGCGCGCGCTGGCGGTCGACCGGGCGACGATCGCGCGGATCGGCTTTGCACTGGCCGAGTCCGAACCGGTACGCGATGTCGAGGGGTTCGCCGACCGGATCGACGTCATCATGGAAGTGACGCCCGACGCCGCGCGCATCGCGCTGGCGCCGATGGCGCTGGATGCCGATTATCACGCGGCAATGCTGGCGCTGGGGGCGGCGGCGTGAACGATCATCGCCTCGGTGCGCCGCCCGCGATCGGGCGATTGTCGGCCGACGGGCTGCTGCTCGATGCCGAGCCGCGTCTGGCCGAACTGAACCGCCGCGCCGGCGGTGCGCCGGGACGGCCGGTCGCGGTGCCGCAGATCGCCGCGCTGGTGCGGCTGGTGCAGCGGCTGGGCATCGCGCTCACCCGCCCGATCGTTGCCGCCGATGGCGAGGACGATATCGCGCTGACGGTGCGGGCCGAGCCGGACGAGCTGGGCATCAGGCTGGAGGTGAGCGGCTGGCAGGCGGGTGCGCCGTGGGAGGCCGAGCCGGCGCATCGGCGCGAGGCGGATTTCCTGCGTTCGGATGCCGACTGGCTGTGGACCACCGACGCCGCGCTGCACCTGACCCATGTGTCGGACCATGCCGCCGCGCGGCTGGGCTTCGATCCGCAGGCGGTGCTGGGCCAGCCGATCACGCGGCTGTTCGCGCTGAACGACGATGGCGATGGGGGCTTTCCGATCCTGAGCGCGCTGGCGGCGCAGGCGTGGTTCGACGGACAGGAAGCGGCGATCCGCGGGACGGCGCATCGCGTCCGGCTGTCGGCGGTGCCGCGCGCCGATGCCAATGGCCAGTTCGCCGGGTTCGACGGCGCGGCACGCGACCTGTCGCCAGGGGACGTGCCGGCGCAGCCGGACGAGGTTGCATCCGACCTGCCCGACGGGTTCAGCCGCCGGATCGGCCGGGCGCTGCGCGATCCGCTGGGCCGGATCATCGCCAATGCCGACAGCATGTCCGCGCAGGCCGACGGGCCGCTGCGCGACGATTACGTCGCCTATGCCGCCGATATCGCCAGCGCGGGGCGGCATCTGCTGGGGCTGGTCGATGATCTGGAGGATCTGTCGGCGATCGAGCGGGCGGACTTCGCGGTCGCGGTCGAGGACCTCGACCTGGCCGATGTCGCGCGGCGTGCGGCGGGGTTGCTGGCGGTGCGCGCGGCGCAGGGCGATGTGCGGATCGAGCGCCCGTCGTTCGACGAAGCCATGCCGGCGAGCGGCGAGTTTCGTCGCGTGCTGCAAATCCTGGTCAACCTGATCGGCAATGCGGTCCGCTATTCGCCGCCCGGCGGGACGGTATGGATATTGCTGGAACGCGACGGCGACGATGCCTGCGTGATCGTCGGCGATCAGGGCAAGGGCATTGCCCCCGCCGATCAGGAGCGCATCTTCGCGAAGTTCGGGCGGGTCGACCCGACCGAGGCGGGGGGCAGCGGGCTGGGGCTATACATCGCCCGGCGGCTGGCGCGGGCGATGCGGGGCGATATCCTGGTCGACAGCGCGCCGGGGCAGGGGGCGCGGTTCGTCCTGATGCTGCCGGGCCGGTTCGCCCCGGACTGAACGCACCGAAGGATCGACCCGGCCGGTCCGATATGGCATCGGACCGTCGATGGGACGCAGATCGGATCACAGCCGGCAGGAAATCGAACAGATGCTCCTGACCGAAGGGCATCGTCATCTGGCCGAAGTGGGGTTCGCCCGGTTTTCCGCGCGCGAGGTGGCCAAGCGCATCGGCTATTCGATCGGCACGCTCTACAATGTGTTCGGCAGCTATGACCGGTTTCTGGTCGCGCTGAACACGCGTACCTTCCAGCTATGGGCGCGCGACCTGACCGCGGCGCTGGCCGCCGGGCCGGAGGATCGCATCCGCTGCCTGGTCGAAAGCTATTTCACCTTCGCGCGGACCAACCGCAATTTGTGGCGGGCGATCTACGAACATCACCTGCCGGACGATTTCGTGATGGAGGAGGCGCAGGGCCGGCAGCGCGGTGAGCTGACCCGGATCGTCGTCGACGAGGTCGCGGCGGCGCTGGGCCCCGATCATGCCGATCGGGCGGTGACGCTGGCCCGCTCGCTGGTCGCCACGGTGCATGGTCATTGCCTGTTCGACATTACCGGCAGCTTCGCGCTGATGGGCGAGCACGAGCCGGTGGAGATGGCGCTGGCGCGGGTGCGGGAGTCGCTTGCGGCCGCTGCCGACTGACGCCTCAGGCGAAGGCGGCGTCGACCAGCGTGCGGAACCGGGCAAAGGCGTCGCGGGCGGCGGCGATCATGCGGCCTTCGTCCTCGGCGGTCATCGTTGCGTCGTCGATCCGCGCGGTGAAGCGCCGCCAATGCGCCGCGCGCCCTTCGGGATGGCCGGCGAGATGGCGTGCGCCATGGTCGATCGACAGGCCGATTCGTTGCGCAGCCTTCAGGAGGAAGGCGGCGCCCAGCGACGATCCTTCGGCGACGTAGAGCCAGCCTAGCGACGTCGACATGTCGACAGGCTTGACCGCATCGGCATCGGGTACGGTCGGTAGCGGCAGGGCAAGGTCGGCAATGTCCGCCGCGATCGCCGCCGATCGGTCGCGTTCCGCCAGATCCGGGATCAGCGCCTGCATCGTGGGTGCGGCATAGAGCGGCGCGAGGGCATCGTGAAACGCCTGCTGCGCGCGCAGGAAGCAGACATAGCGTGCAGGCGACGAGAAGGGATCGAGCGCCATGATCCGCTGGTCCAGCGTATCGTGGATCGTCGCGGTCGCGGCTTTCAATCGTTGCGAACGGGTAAGGTCGGTCGTCACCCGCTACCGCTTATCCGCCTTTGGCCGGAGGTGCAAAGGCTTGCGCCCCCGGCCGATCGATCAGAACAGGCCGTCGTCGTCGTCGTCGGTTTCGACGACGGCGGTCGTGACGGCGAAGGCATGGGGCACATTGGCGGTGTGGACGTCGCGTTCCTGCGCCATGGTGTAGAGCGCGAAAATCTGCGGCAGCAGGCCGGCAAGTGCGGCATGGGCTTCGTCCGACAGCTGGTCGATGTGCGGCGCCGCCGACAGCAGGATCGCCGCCTGACGCATGTTCGCGCCCAGTTGCAGCTCGGCGCCGATCTCGTCGCCGGCGATCGTCAGCAGTTCGATCAACTGGCGGGCATCGTCGCCGCCCTCGCGAACGGCTAGGTCGGTGCGCTGGCATCCTTCGCGGATGACGACCAGCGCCTGCGACAGCTTGGTCCCCATGTCGCTGTCCCCCTCGACCCCGCGCTTCTGGGCGAGGAGCGCGTTGACGTCGGACAGTTCGCGGATCGGCTGGCCGATGCCGCGCATCGCATTGCCGAGCGAATGGGCATAGATATCGACTTCGCCCGCGACGACCGACACCGCCTTGCCCAGATCGCCATGGCGGCGGCACAGCAGGCGGGTGTTGGTGGCGATGTCCTGCACGTTGAACTGCACGCGTTGCAGCTGTTCGAGGCGGCCGGTCAGTTCGTCGACGGTTTCGGTGATGAGGCCCAGCATCGCGCCGGAGCGATGGTCGGCTTCCTGCAACTGCACGGTGATGATCGCGACTTCGCCCACGGCCTCCTCGATCTGGACGAGGAACGGGCGGCCGTTGCGCCCGGTGCCGTCGTCGATCAGGTCGAGCAGCGCGGCGGTGTCGGGCTGCAACGCCTTCAGGCTGGCGACGAGCAGCGCGGCGTCGCGGTCGAAATCGGCAGCGCTGGTTTCGAGCAGCGCGGCGAGCAGGTGGTGGACCACCGCCGTCACCTCGGCCTGCGGCGCCGGCGCCAGTTCGCGCGTGCAGCCGTCGAGCAGTTGCAGGCCCGACACGACATGCTCCAGCCGCTGCCGCGTGCTGTCGCCGACCTGCAACGCGCCGAGCATCGTCGCGACACGACCCTGCACGGTTCGCGCGATCTCCGCCACCTGCCGCGCCATCGATGCGACGTCGCCCAGATGGCCGTTGAGCGCGTCGGCATCGCGGGTAAGGCGCTGCGGCACGGCGGGCAGGATCTTGCGCGCCTCGGCGGCGAGCAGGCGGCCGGCCTGCTGCACGCTGCCGACGCTGCCCGACAGTTCCTTCAGCTTGGCGAGGAACCCTTCGAGATGTTCTTCACCGGTGGCAAGACGTTGCCCCATGTCGTTGACGAAGCCCACGAAAGCCGCCTCGCCCGATGCCGCGATCTTGATGTTCATGCCATAGATGTGCAGCACGCGAAGCGCCTGGCGCATGTCCATGACGTGATCGCGCAGTACCCGCGATGCCGCACCGATCCGGGCCATGTCCGCCTCACGCCCCGCCTGTACGACGGGCAGGGCGTCGAGCTGTCCGGCGACCGATTTCAGGCTCGACACCGCGATGCCAGCGACGCTTTCGTCGAGTGCGCCGGTGACGCCGTCGATCGAGTGGATGATACGGTCGATCGTCTCGATCGCGGTCGACAGGGTCGATCCGGCGCGGACGAACCGCGCGTCCATCCCCGCCGCGACCATCGCCAGATTGCGCTTCAGGTCGGACAGGTTCAGGGCTTCGGCGGTGTCGGTGTCGATGCGGATATGGTGCATGGCGTCAGTCCTGAACGGAGAAGGGGGCGGGGCGGGGCGCACCGATCATCGCGCGGTCGCCTGCAACAATTCGCGGGCGATGGCGCTGAGCGGGACGACCCGGTCGGCAGCGCCACGGGCGATGGCTTCCTTGGGCATGCCGAACACGACCGACGTCGCTTCATCCTGCGCGAAGGTGCGGGCGCCGGCCTGTTTCATTTCGAGCAGCCCGCGCGCGCCGTCGTCGCCCATGCCGGTCATGATGATCCCGACCGCATTCGACCCGGCGTTGCGCGCGGCGGAGCGGAACAGGACGTCGACCGACGGGCGATGGCGCGATACCAGCGGGCCTTCCTTGATCGCCACGACATAGCGCGCGCCCTGCCGCTCCAGCATCATGTGGCGCAGGCCGCCCGGCGCGATCAGTACGTGGCCGCGCATGACGGTGTCGCCATCCTCGGCCTCCTTCACATCGACCTGGCACAGGCCGTTCAGCCGCTTCGCGAAGGCGCGTGTGAAGCTTTCGGGCATGTGCTGCACGATGACGATGCCGGGCGAGTTGGCGGGCAACGCCTCCAGCACCTCGCGCAGCGCTTCGGTCCCGCCGGTCGAGGCGCCGATGCAGACGACCATCTCGGTCGTGCGGCTCATCGCCCGGCCGGTCGGCGGCGGCAGCACGGCATCGGCGGTGAGCTTTGCGGCGGGCGAGTTGAGCCGGCTGGCGCTGCGGGTGCGGACACGGGCGCGGGCGGCGCCCTTCACCGTTTCGCGAATCCGCATCTTGGCGTCGTTCAGATGGTCGGCGACACCCATGCGCGGCTTCAGGATGACGTCGACCGCACCGGCTTCCAGCGCCTGGAGCAGGGTTTCCGACCCTTCCTCGACCAGCGAGGAGCACATGACGACCGGGATCGGCTTCTGGCTCATCAGCTTGCGCAGGAAGGTGACGCCGTCCATGCGGGGCATCTCGACGTCGAGCGTGATGACGTCGGGAATTTCCTCCTGGATGTGGCGCGCGGCGGCGAAGGGGTCGGCGGCGGCGGCAATCACCTCGATCGCGGGGTCTTCGCTCAGGATCGCCGTCATCGCCTGGCGGACGCTGGCGCTGTCGTCGATGATCAGGACGCGGATCTTGGACATGTCAGTCTTTCGTGAAGACGGTGTAGGAGACGGTCCGGACGGGCAGGTCCATGCCGGCGATCGATTCCGAATGGCCGAGGAACAGATAGCCGCCGGGCCGCAGATTGGCGCACAGCCGGCGCACGACCCGCTCCTGCGTCTCCTTGTCGAAATAGATGAGCACGTTGCGGCAGAAGATGAGGTCCATCGGTTCGCCGACCGGATAGCGTTCCTCCATCAGGTTCAGCCGCGCGAAACCGATCGCCGAGCGCAGGGCCGGCACCATCCGCACCTGGTTCGCCTTGCGATCGCGCGAGACGGCGACATAGCGCTGGCGCAGCGACGCCGGCACCGGTTCGACCATTTCGGTCGGGTATATGCCGCGCCGCGCGGTTTCGAGGACGGTGGTGTCGATGTCGGTGGCGAGGATGCCATAGTCCACTCCGCTCTTCTGCGCGAACTGGTCGAGCACCATCGCCATCGTATAGGGTTCGGCACCGGTCGAGCAGGCCGCGCTCCACGCGCGGATGCGGCGCCGGCCGCTGTCCGCCAGCGTTGGCAGCGCGGTCTTTGCCATGAAGTCGAAATGGCCGGGTTCGCGAAAGAAGTCGGTCTTGTTCGTCGTCACCGCGTTGATCAGGTTGATGATCTCGTCGGGATGTGCGCTGCCGTCGAACAGATGGTCGCAATAGGCATCCAGCGTCGCGATGCCGACTTCGCGCAGCCGCCGTTGCAGCCGCCCTTGCAGCATCGTGACCTTGGTCGCGGGCATCTTGATGCCGGTCTTGTCATAGATCAGCGCCGACAGCTTCGCGAACTTGTGCGGGCTGAGCCGGTCGAGATCGGGGGAGGGGGCGGGCAAGGCGGACATAGGGCGGGTTCCATTCGATCGACGTGGCGGCGACGGTCACGTCGTCGGAGCAGGGAGAAGGGCGGTGCGGCGGTCAGGCCGCCCGACCGAAGTCGGCGTCTTCGTCGTCGCTGCCGCCCTGCGACAGGTCGAGCGCGAAGCCGCGTACGCGGGACTGCTGGTCGGCGATGCTGCCGCGACGGGCCTTGGGCGCAGGCTTGGCCTTGATCGCCTTGGCAGGTTTCGCCTTGGCGGGACGGACGACCGGGGCGGGCGCCGTTGCCCCTTCGGCAAGCTGGAAGAAGGCGATGCTGGCCTGAAGCTCTTCGGCCTGGCCGGCCAGCTGATCGGCGGTCGACGAAATCTCGTCCGAGGCGGAGGCGTTCTGCTGCGTCACCGTGTCGAGTTGTTGCAGCGCCTGGTTGATCTGCGATGCGCCGATATCCTGTTCGCGGCACGCGGCGCTGATTTCCGACACCAGTTCGGCGGTCCGGCGAATGTCGGGCACCAGCCGGGCGAGCATCTCGCCCGCCTCACCCGCGGCCTTGACCGTGTCGGACGAAACCGCGTTGATTTCGGCGGCGGCGTTCTGGCTGCGTTCGGCGAGCTTGCGGACTTCGGCCGCGACGACCGCGAAGCCGCGACCATGTTCGCCGGCGCGCGCCGCCTCCACCGCTGCGTTCAGCGCCAGCAGATCGGTTTGACGCGCGATTTCCTGCACGATGCCGATCTTTTCGACGATGGTCCGCATCGCACCCACCGCGCGATCGACCGCGATGCCGCTCGTTTCGGCGTCCTTCGACGACTGGCGCGCGATCTTTTCGGTCTGGGCGGCATTGTCGGCATTCTGTTTGATGTTCGCCGCCATCTCCTCCATCGACGACGATGCCTGTTCGGCGGCGGCGGCCTGTTCGGTCGCGCCCTGGCTCACCTGTTCGGCCGCGGCGGAGAGCTGCTGGCTGCCCGAGGCGACCTGATCCGAAGCGAAGGCGACCTCGCCCGCGAAGTGCGACAGATTGTCGACCAGACGGTTGATCGCGTCCTTCATCCGCTGATGATCGCCGTCGCACGCAATGACGACGCGGCCGGTCAGGTCGCCGGTGCTGACGCGGTCGAGCACGCGGTTACCTTCGGCAATCGGCAGGATGATCGCGTCGAGCATGCCGTTGATGCCGGCGATGATCGCGGCATAATCGCCCGCGAACCGGGTGGCGTCGCCCCGCTCACCAAGCTGTCCGGCGGTCGCGGCACCGATCAGGCGCTGGATCTCGCCCGAGATTTCCTTGAAGTTGTGGCGGAGCGTTTCGATGGTGTCGTTGATGAACGCCTTCTTGCCGGGGAAGGGTTCGAGCGTTGCTTCGAAATCGCCCTCGCCAAATGCCTTGATACAGGCCATCGCCTTCTTCTTCACCGCGATATGGCCGGCGACCATGGTATTGATGCCGGTCGCCATCGTGGCGAAATCGCCGGGGAATTTGTCGGCGGCGACCTGTACGTCGATGTCGCCGCGATCATGTTCGGCCGACATGTGGTTCATTTCGGCGATCAGCGTGCGCAGATTGCCGCGCAGCGTCTCGATCGCGCCGTTGATGAACGCCTTCTTGCCCGGCAGCGGGGCGAAGGGCGCGTCGAAATGGCCGTTCGCCAGTTCGCGGACGCAGCCCATCGCCGCCTTCTTGGTGTCGATATGGGCGCCGACCAGTCGGTTCACCTGATCCGCGATCCGGCCGACGTCGCCGGGGAACGTATCGGGCGCAAGCATCACGTCGATGTCGCCGCGATCATGTTCGGTGAGGACATGGACCATCGCCACTTCCAGCCGCGCGACCGGACCCAGCGCCGTGTCGAGCAGTGCGTTGACCGCCGCCAGCAGCTCGCGCGCCTCGTCGGTCGCGACGTCCTCGCGCAGGCGCTGCGACAGATCGCCGGCGGCGATCGAGCGGGTCAGCGCATGGATTTCCGCGATCGCCGCGGCGGGCCGGGACGTGCGGTTGAAGTGCGACAGCAGCGACATGAATGGCATCCTTATTATTATGGTTGTCCAAGCCGTGGTCGGTCGGGCGTCTGTCCGCGCCGCATCCGTCCGGCGGACGCGGCGCAGGACAGGTCAGGCGGCGGTGGCGAGGGTCGCGATCGCGCCGTCGTCGTTGGAGAAGACCTGCGCTGCGTCGATGATGACGACGAAGCCGTCGGCTTCACGGACGACGCCGGCAATATAGTCGGACCGCCAGCGCAGGCCGATGTCCGGTGCGGCTTCGAGCCGTTCGCGTTCGAAGGTCGCGACCGCGATCACCCGGTCGACCACCAGGCCCAGCGACAGCATCCGGTCGGCCAGCATCACGTCGACGATCAGCACACGGGTCGCCAGCGTCGGTTCGACCGCGCTGAGACCCAGCCGCATCCGCAGGTCGATCATCGGCACACCCTGTCCCCGGACATCGGTGATGCCGAGCATCCAGGCCGGGCCGTTCGGCACGCGAAAGGCGGGGCGATAGTCGAGGATTTCGCGGACCATGGTCACCGGGACCGCGAACACTTCCTCACCCAGGCCGAAGGTCACGACCTGCATCGGCGTCTTGTCGGTCATGCGGCTTCTCCAAAGGCGGCGTCGTCGCTGTCGGGCCCGCCCTGCGTCAGGTCGAGTGCGAAGCCGCGTGCGCGGGCCTGCTGGTCGGCGACCGAGTTGGGTTTGGCGCGGCTGGCGGCGGGGGCCTTCGCCCGTGGTGCCGCCGGCTTGCGGCTGGCCGCCGGGCGGCGGTTGCCATGGGCATGTTCGACGCGGAAGAAGGCGATGCTCTGCTGCAGTTCGTTCGCCTGCCCGGCCAGTTCCTCGGAGGTCGAGGTGATCTGTTCGGATGCCGACGCGTTCTGCTGCGTGACGGTGTCGAGTTGTTGCAGCGCCTGGTTGATCTGTGCCGCGCCGATATCCTGTTCACGGCATGCGGCGCTGATCTCGGCGACCAGCTCGGCGGTTCGGCGGATGTCGGGGACCAGCTTGGTCAGCATCTCGCCTGCCTGTGCCGCGGCCTGCACCGTGTCGCCCGACACCGCGCTGATTTCGGCAGCGGCGGTCTGGCTGCGTTCGGCCAGCTTGCGGACTTCCGATGCGACGACCGCGAAGCCACGGCCATGCTCGCCGGCACGTGCCGCTTCGACCGCCGCGTTCAGCGCCAGCAGGTCGGTCTGGCGGGCGATTTCCTGCACGATGCCGATCTTTTCGGCGATGACCCGCATCGCACCGACCGCACGGTCGACCGCGACGCCGCTCGCTTCGGCGTCCTTCGACGACTGGCGTGCGATCTTTTCGGTCTGGGCGGCATTGTCAGCGTTCTGCTTGATGTTGGCGGCCATCTCTTCCATCGATGCCGACGCTTCCTCGGCAGCGGCGGCCTGTTCGGTCGCGCCCTGGCTCACCTGTTCCGACGAGGCGGAGAGCTGCTGGCTGCCGGCGGCGACATTGTCCGCCGCACCCGAAGCGTCGCCGACGACATTGCGCAGGCGTTCGACCATCGTCACCAGCGCATGGCCCAGCTTGTCCTTGTCCGACAGCGGGGTGTGGCTGACCGTCAGGTCGCCCTGTGCGATCGTGTCGGCCAGCGTCGCCGACTTGCGCAGCGAACCGGTCATGCGGTTGACGGTATCGACCAGGTCCTTGATCTCGTCGTTCGACGTGACGGTGACTTCGTTGTCGAGGTCGCCGATGGCAACCGCGTCCAGCGCAACGGTAATGCGCTTCAGACCGCGCGAGACGGTCAGCGAGATCCAGACGGCACCGAGCACGGCGATGACGAAGGCGATGATGCCGGTGACGACCAGGACCATGCGGCTTTCGGCGTAGAGCACGTTGGTCGCCTCGTCGGCTTCCTTCATGTTCGCGCTCTGGAAATCGGTGAGCCGATCGACGCTGGCGTTCATCTTCTTGAGCAGCGGAACCTGCACCTCGTTCGACAGTCGCGTGGCCTCCTCGTTCTGGTTCGCCTTGCCCATGTCGCGGATGCGGTCGAAAACGGGCTTGAGTTCGGTCCAGCTCTTGGCGACTTCGACCCAGTAGGGCTTGCCGCTCTCGGACGCGAGCGACTGTCCCTCGGCGATCAGTTTGTCCACGCGGCCTTCGCCGGCAACTACCGCGTCATAATAGCCCTGCATCCGGCTGGCGTCGGTGTTGAGGATCAGCGACTGCTGATCCGCCAGCGCCTGGCTCTGTTCGGTATCGATCTGCTGCGCCGTCAGCGACTGGCGCGCCGGACCGGCGATAACATCGCTGATCGCGGTGTTCAGTGTGCTCATCTTGTTGATGCCGACGCCGATGACGACGGCGAGCAGTATGATGACCGCAGCAAAGGTGGCGGCCAATTTGGCCTTGATCGTTGCACGCATGGAGAACCCCCCCAAATGGAATGTTAGTGGATCGACGTCCCCGCGACGTCGCCGCGCGTGATCGATTGGAAAATCGCATTCAGGTCGGGCAGGACGACGATATCGTCGTCGCCATGCCGGATCAGCGTGCGGACATGTTCGCGGCGCCAGCGCAGGCCGACGACCGGCGCGTCCTCGCTATGGGCGGCCGAAAAGGTCGCGACCTCGTGCACCTTGTCGGTGCGCAGGCCGAGGATGGTCGGCTCGCCGCCGAGCTCCGCCTCGATCACGACGATGCGGCTGTCCTTGGTCGTTTCCGGCACGCGCATCCCGAAGGCGAGGTGCAGGTCGGCCAGCGGAATGATCCGCCCGCGAAAGTTGATGACATGGCCGACCAGATCGGGTGCGCCGGGCACCCGCGTTTCCGGCATCATGTCGAGGATTTCGCGGACCAGCACCGCTTCGAGCGCGAAGCTCTGTCCGCCGAGGTCGAAGACCAGCACTTCGAGCTGGCGGTCGCTGTTCCACGGGACCAGGCCCCCCGCCTGGCGTTGTTCATCCGGCTGCACGCAGCGTCTCCTCACGAGGCTGGCCGAGCGCGATGAGCTGGGCGATGTCGAGGATCAGCGCGACCTCGCCATCGCCGAGGATCGTCGCACCGGCAAAGGTGGTGGCGTCGCGGTGGAGCGCCGACATCGGCTTGATCACCGTCTGGTGGTTGCCGATGATCTGGTCGACGACCAGCCCGACGCGGCCCATCGGCGTGGCGACGACCACGATCTTCTGGAACGGGTCCGGGCGGGTGTCGGTCGCGAACAGTTCGCGCAGGCGCAGGAACGGCACCAGCTTTTCGCGCAGCGTGATGAGGCTGCGGCCGCGATGGCGCATGTCGTCTTCCAGCGACAGCTCGATGCACTCCTCGACCGCGGTCAGCGGGATGACGTAGCGGCCGGTGCCGACCCGCACGAGCAGGCCGTCGATGATCGCCAGAGTCAGTGGAATGCGCAGCGCGATCAGCGATCCTTCGCCTTCGGTCGACTGGACGTCGATCGATCCGCGCAACCCTTCGATCGTCCGCTTCACCACGTCCATGCCGACGCCGCGGCCCGAGAGGTTGGTAACGGTCGCGGCGGTGGAGAAACCGGGCGCGAAGATCATCTGGAGCAGTTCGTGGTCGGTGAGCACCTGGTCGGGCTGGATCAGGCCGTTCGCTTCCGCCTTCGCACGGACGCGGGCGCGGTTGATGCCCCGGCCGTCGTCGCGGATGGTGATGACGACCTCGCCCCCGGCCTGATGCGCGGCGAGGCGGACGGTGCCGGCGGCGGGCTTGCCGACGGCGGCGCGGTCCTCGGGCGTTTCGAGGCCGTGGTCGCAGCTGTTGCGGATCAAGTGGACCATCGGGTCGAACAGGCGTTCGATCACGGTCTTGTCGACCTCGGTCGCTTCGCCTTCGGTTTCGAACTCGATCGTCTTGCCGGTATCGCGCGACAGGTCGTGGATCAGGCGGCGGAAGCGCGAGAAGAGCGATCCGACCGGGACCATGCGCAGCACCATCATGGTTTCGCGCAGTTCACCGGCCAGCCGCTCGATCTCCTCGGACACCGAGCGCAGCACGAGGTCCTGTCCATGGTCGGCAAGCTGCGAGAGGCGGCTCTGCGCGATCACCAGTTCGCCGACGCGGTCCATCAGCGCGTCGAGACGGCCGGCGGGGACGCGCACGCTTTCCTCGGCCTTGGCGGTCGAGCGGGCGGCGGGGCCGTCGGCACTGGCGGCGGCGGCCATGGCGACGACGGGTTCTTCGACGACGGCCGGTGCTTCGGCGACGGGAGCTTCCTCACCCTCGACCGCGAGCGGTTCGATGGTCAGGTCCATGTCGTCCATCACGAAGATGAACACGTCCTCGATATCGTCGCGCTTGATGTCGCCGATCAGCGTGACGTCCCAGCCGACATGGCATTCGGTGGGGACCAGCTGCGACAGCGGCGGGATGGCGTCGGTCCGCGCGACGACGGTGCAGTCGCCCAACTCGCGCAATTCGTCGAGCAGCATCAGCGGATTGGTGCCGTTGGCCATGGCGTCGACCGGCAGCTTGAAAGACACGGTCCAGCCGGTGCGGGCAGCCGTCGGGGCGGCAGCGGAAGTGACGCCCGATGCCTCGTCGATCGCCGCCTGCAAGCGGGCGAGGATCGCGTCGCCCTCCGCCTTGGGCGCGTCACCGTCGACCAGCGCGCGCATATGGTCCTGCGCCGACAGGATGACCGCGACCAGCCCGGCGGTCGCCGGAACCTGCCCCTTGCGCACGCGGTCGAAGGCGGTTTCGCAGTGGTGGGTGAAGCCGGCGAGCGCATCGAAGCCGAACATCGCGCCCGAGCCCTTCAGCGTGTGCAGCCCGCGGAAGACGGCGTTGACCAGATCGGCATTGCCAAGGTCGTGCCCGAGGTCGAGCAGCCCCTGTTCCACCTGATCCAGCACCTCGCCCGCCTCCACGCGGAAGGCGGCGATCGGATCGTCGCCGCTCACCGGCCAAGGACCTTGCGCGCGACCTTCACCAACTGGTCCGGAACGAACGGCTTGACCAGCCAGCCGGTCGCGCCGGCGGCCTTCGCCTGGTTCTTCATTTCCGGATCGGATTCGGTGGTCAGGAAGATGATCGGCACGCCGGCCTGCGCCGGTTGCTTGCGCAGTTCGCGGATCATCGACAGCCCGTCCATGTTCGGCATGTTCAGGTCGGTCACGATCATGTCGAACTTGGTCGACGTGGCCTTGGCCAGGCCCTCCACGCCGTCTCCGGCTTCGGTCACGGTATAGCCCGCGCCGGTCAGGGCGATGCGGATCGCCATGCGCAGGCTGGCGGAATCATCAACGGCGAGAATGGAAGCAGTCATTGCAGCGGGACTCCGTGGAACCAGAAGGCGTTGTCGTCGGGGCTCATCGCGTCGGTGAAGCCGCCGCGATGGAGAAGGGCGGTCAGCGCCTCGCCGGCCGGTGCGGACAGGCGGACATCGCCGCCCTGCGACCTAGCTTCGGCACGAAGGCTGAGAAGGAGTTGGACGACGCTGAGGTCGGGCGCGGTCAGGGCCGATGCGTCGAGCACGACCTCACCGCCGAGCGGCTGCGCGCGCAGTTCCTCGGCCACCGTTGCAATCGATGGCATCGCCAGACCGGCGGGAAGGGAGAAGGTAGAAGTCATACGATGTCGGCCCCCAAACAGGAGACCGTCGTCGCAGAACGTGATTAAGATCGATTTAAGCGAACGGGTCGCAACAGGCGGCCGCGACCGGGGCTCGAGTCACGAATGGCAGCGCTAACAAGAGCATAGCGCGCATTTTGCGGGATCGAACGCCGTTGCCGATACGCAAATATTTTTACGTCGCGCGAACGCTACGGCTCCGCCGCCCGATTACGGTGCGACTCGATCGACGACGATGCCGCTGCGCGACTCGGGAAAGGCCCGGTCAGCGACGGGGCAGGCGCCGGGCGATCAGCACCAACAGCAGCCCGAGCGCGCCGGTGACCGATCCGGTCACGACCCAGAGATACTGGTCGATCATGAACGAACTGGCGGGCCAGCGGATGACACCCATCCCCTGACCCAGCCAGAACAGCCCGACGAACGCGAGGATCGCACCCACGATCATCAGCGTGCGCCGGACGATGCGCATCTCAGCGCTGACCCACCGGCACGTAATCGCGCTGTGCGGGGCCGGTGTAGAGCTGACGCGGACGGCCGATCTTCTGTTCGGGATCCGAAATCATCTCGTTCCACTGCGCGACCCAGCCGACGGTGCGGGCAAGCGCGAACAGCGCGGTGAACATGGTGGTCGGGAAACCGATCGCCGACAGGATGACGCCCGAATAGAAATCGACGTTCGGGAACAGCTTCTTCTCGATGAAGTAATCGTCGCTCAGCGCGATTTCTTCAAGCCGCAGCGCAGTTTCGAACAGCGGATCGGACACGTTCAGCGCCTCGAACACTTCACGCACCGTCTTCTGCATCACGGTCGCGCGCGGGTCGTAGTTCTTGTAGACGCGGTGGCCGAAGCCCATCAGGCGGAACGGATCGTTCTTGTCCTTGGCGCGCGCGATATATTCCGGAATGCGATCCGGCGTGCCGATCTCGCGCAGCATGTTGAGCGCGGCTTCGTTGGCACCACCATGCGCCGGGCCCCACAGACAGGCGATACCCGCCGCGATGCAGGCGAACGGGTTGGCGCCCGACGACCCGGCAAGACGCACGGTCGAGGTCGAGGCGTTCTGTTCGTGATCGGCATGCAGGATGAAGATGCGGTCCATCGCACGCTCGACCGCCGGATTGACCTTATATTCCTCGGCCGGAACGCCGAAGGTCATGCGCAGGAAGTTGCCGGCGTAGGACAGGTCGTTCTTCGGATAGAGGAACGGCTGTCCCACGCTGTACTTGTACGCCATCGCCGCGATCGTCGGCATCTTGGCGATCAGCCGGTGCGAGGCGATCATCCGCTGGTGCGGGTCCGAGATGTCGGTCGAATCGTGGTAGAAGGCCGACAACGCGCCGACAACGCCGCACATCACCGCCATGGGGTGCGCGTCGCGCCGGAAGCCGCGGTAGAAGGTCGCCAGCTGCTCGTGCAGCATCGTGTGACGGCTGATGGTGTAGCTGAACTTGTCGAGTTCGTTCTGGCTCGGCAGCTCGCCGTTCAGCAGCAGATAGCTGACTTCCATGAACGACGAATGTTCGGCCAGGTCGCCGATCGGGTAGCCGCGGTGGAGCAGCACGCCCTGATCGCCGTCGATGTACGTCAGCGCCGACTCGCACGATGCGGTGCTGGTGAAGCCGGGGTCGTAGGTGAACATGCCCGACTTCGCGTAGAGCTTGCGAATGTCGATGACGTCCGGACCGACGGTGCCCGACAGCACCGGATAGTCGCCGTCGCCGATCTTGATGCTGGTATCGGTCACTCGCAAAGCTCCTCGTTCTTCTTATCGGCCCGGTCAGGCCATCTGGTCGGCGATCCGTCCCAAACTCTCGTCGCGCCCGAGGAGTTCGAGCACATCGAAAATTCCGGGCGAGGTCTTGCGACCGACAAGTGCGGCGCGCAGCGGCTGCGCGACGGCACCGAGCTTGACGCCCGCGGCCTCGGCGACCTCGCGGACCGCCGGTTCGAGCGCTTCCGTATCCCAGCTGTCGAGCGCGTCAAGCGCGGCGTGCAGGCGGGTCAGCAGCGACCGTGCCTCACCCTCTAGCAGACCCTTGGCGGCATCGTCCATTTCCAGTGGGCGACTGCGAAACAGGAAGCCCGCACCATCGGCCAATTCGAGGATGTTGGCGGCGCGCGGCTTGAGCGACGCCATGCTGCGACGCAGCAGGTCGCGCTGCTCGACCGTGGGTTCGAACCCCAGGTGCGGAGCGACGAGATCGGCCAGTCGTGCGTCGTCTGCGGCGCGGATATAATGACCGTTCAGGTTTTCCAGCTTCTTCGTGTCGAACCGCGCTGGTGATTTTCCAACAGCATCGAGATCAAACCACTCGATCGCCTGTTCGCGGCTGATAATCTCATCGTCGCCGTGGCCCCATCCCAGACGAAGGAGATAGTTGAACAGGGCTTCGGGCAGGATGCCGAGTTCGTCGCGATAGGCGTCGACGCCCAGCGCGCCGTGGCGCTTCGACAGCTTTGCGCCGTCGCCGCCGTGGATCAGCGGAATATGGGCGTAGACCGGCTCCGGCCAGCCCATCGCGCGAATGATGGTCAGCTGGCGGAAGGCGTTGTTCAGGTGATCGTCGCCGCGGATGACATGAGTGACGCCCATGTCGTGGTCGTCGACGACGACCGCGAGCATGTAGGTTGGCGTGCCATCGGAGCGGAGCAGCACCATGTCGTCGAGCTCGGCATTGGCGACGGTGACACGGCCCTGGACCAGGTCCTCGATCACCGTCTCGCCGTCTCGTTCGGCGCGCACGCGGACGACGAAGGGCTGACCTTCGGGTGCGGTTGCCGGGTCGGCATCGCGCCACGGCGAGTTCAGGCGGAACGGCCGACGCTCGGCTTCGGCCGCAGCGCGTGCGGCGGCGAGGTCTTCTTGGGTCATGTAGCAGCGGTACGCACCGCCGCGCGCGATCAGATCGTCGACGACTTCGGCGTGGCGGCCGGCGCGGGTCGACTGGAACACGGGCTCTTCGTCCCAATCCAGGCCCAGCCAGTTCAGGCCGTCGAAAATGACGTCGATCGCTTCCTTCGTGGAGCGCGCCTTGTCGGTATCCTCGATCCGCAGCAGCGCCTTGCCGCCAAAGTGGCGCGCGTACAGCCAGGCGAACATGCCGGTGCGGGCGTTGCCGATATGCAGGTAGCCCGTCGGCGACGGGGCGAAGCGGGTGACGACGGCCGGATTGGTCGCCGGAGTGGAGGCGCGATTGGCCGCGCCGGTTTCGGTGGTTGCGCTCACGCGCCGCTGCTCCCAGGATCGAGGACGAATGGCCAGTCCAGCCGAGCGGCGCCCTAGCATGGCCCTTACCGGGCTTCAAATCGCCTGGCCGCTGTGGCGTGGCCGGACGGTAGAGCGCTGGCTGGAGGCGGAGCGCGATGCGCTGGTCCTGTGGCTGCCGGTCGCGCTGGGGGCAGGCATCGCGGCGTGGTTCGTGCTGCCCGACCGGGCGGCCTGGATCGGGTGGATGCTGGCTAGTGGCGGCGTCGCGGCGGGCGGGCTGGTGCTGGCCCGCGGGACGCGCGCGGGGCGCGTGCTGTTGGTCGGCGGATTGGCTGCAGCGCTGGGCTGTGCGCTGGTCTGGTGGCGGGCAGAGCGAGTCGCGGCTCCCGTCCTCGCACGCCCGGCGGTCGTCGCGTTCTCCGGCACGGTCGAGCGGATCGAGCCGCTGCCTGCGCGTGAATTGACCCGCCTGACGCTGGTGACCGAGGGCGGCGCGGGATTGCCGCCCAAGGTTCGAGTCAATCTGGCCGACGCCGACATGCCTATCGGCCTGACCCGCGGTGCACGGGTATCGCTGCGGGCACGACTGATGCCGCCGGCAGGCGCTGCCGTGCCAGGCGCGCACGACTTTGCGCGCGTGGCGTGGTTCGCCGGGATCGGCGCGACCGGCCGTGGCTTTGCGCCGGTGAAGATCGTCGCCCCGGGGGAGGCGGCCGGCAGCGACCTGCGGCAGCGACTGTCGCAGCACATTCGATCGCAACTTCCGGCGGCGGAGGGCGCGGTGGCAGCGTCACTGGCGACCGGCGACCAGGGCGCGATCCCGGAGCCCGATGCGGATTCGATGCGGCGATCGGGCCTGGCGCACCTGCTGTCGGTCAGCGGACTGCACATCACCGCGGTCGTCGCCGCGACGATGGCGGTCGTCTTACGCCTGCTGGCGTTGAGCCCGTGGCTCGCGCTGAACCTGCGCTTGCCCCTCATCGCCGCCGCGGCCGGGGCAATGGCGGCAGTCGGTTATACGT
This sequence comes from uncultured Sphingomonas sp., assembly GCA_913775795.1. GTDB lineage: Bacteria > Pseudomonadota > Alphaproteobacteria > Sphingomonadales > Sphingomonadaceae > Sphingomonas. Next base: position 66,217 of record CAJYLT010000022.1, read on the forward strand.
GGCTGACGGGAGCGGAGGTGCCGACCCTTCGATCGTGCATCGCCGCGCTGCTGGTGCTCGCCGCGCTGGCACTGGGGCGCGAGGCGATCACGCTACGCCTCGTCGCGGTAGGGGCCTTGGTCGTGCTGCTGCTGTGGCCGGAAGCTTTGGTCGGCGCGAGTTTCCAGCTCTCCTTCGCCGCTGTCACCGCGATCGTTGCCCTGCACGAGCATGGCCGCGTTCGAGCCTTCTTCGCGCCGAAGGAGGAAGGATGGGGGCGCCGCCTGCTACGCGGGTTGGCCTCGCTGCTGCTGACCGGGCTTGCGGTCGAACTGGTGCTGATGCCGATCGCGCTGTTCCATTTCCACAAGGCGGGGCTCTATGGCGCGCTTGCCAACATCGTCGCCATTCCGCTGACGACCTTCGTCATCATGCCGCTGGAGGCTCTGGCGCTGATTCTGGATGGCGCCGGACTTGGCGGGCCGGTCTGGTGGCTGTGCGGCGAGGCCCTGGCGCTGCTGCTATGGATCGCCCGGACGACCGCGGACGCTCCGGGTGCCGTCGCCGCATTGCCGATGATGCCGCGGGGCGCGTTCGGCCTGATGGTCGGCGGCGGGATCTGGGTTCTGCTCTGGCGCACACGCTGGCGATGGCTTGGGATGCTGCCCGCCACCATCGGTGCCGGTTGGGGTTTGGCGACGCCGGCGCCCGATCTGATCGTGACCGGTGACGGGCGGCATTTGGCGGTGCGGATGGACGATGGCCAGTTGGCGGTGCTGCGCGAGCGGGCTGGAGACTATGTCCGCGACCTGCTCGCCGAGGGTGGCGGGGCGGACAGCGAGCTGCCGGCGATCGACGACATGCCGACCGCGCGGTGCAATGCCGATCTGTGTCTCGCCCGCCTGGAGCGGGGCGGGCGGGTATGGCGCGTGCTGGCGACACGGAGCGGATACCATATCGACGCGGCCGCGCTGGCCGCGGTGTGCCGGTCGGTCGACGTGATTGTCAGCGAGCGGCGTCTGCCGCGGACGTGCTTGCCCAGATGGCTGAAGCTCGACCGGCCGAGCTTGCGACGGTCGGGTGGGGTGGCGGTCGGCTTCGCCGGGCCATGGGTGCGGCGGGTGGCGGACGATGCGGGCGCGCATCCCTGGGCCTACCCCGCGACGATCGCGCCGGAGCGAGAGGCCCCGCGACGTTGGCATTCGGTGGAACGCTCGACGCCACGCCCCTAGAGCGGTGGATAGCCGGCGTTGAGCACGCTGACCTTCGCGACCTTGGGCGCTCCGCCTCTGCCGGAGCACCCGAGGTGAATCGCGGCGATCAGCGCGCCTCAGTACCGCCGCAGCAATCCCGCCAGCTTGCCCTGCACCCGCACCTGGCGCGAGTCGTAGCGCTGGGGATCATACGACCTGTTGGCCGGATCGAGGCGGACCATGCTGCCTTCGCGGTAGAAGGTCTTCAGCGTCGCTTCGTTCTCGTCGATCAGCGCGACGACGATATCCCCGTCGCGTGCCGTTTCCGTACGACGGATCAGCGCATAGTCGCCATCGAGAATACCCTTTTCGACCATCGAGTCGCCCGACACCTCAAGCGCATAATGTTCGCCCGAGCCGAGCAGCGCGGCGGGGACGGGGAGCATCGTCGCACCCTCCATCGCCTCGATCGGCACACCGGCCGCGATCCGGCCATGGAGCGGGATTTCGATGACGTCGTTGGCGGGGGCCGGGGGCGCGCGATCGGCGTAAGTTGACGAAGTTGATGTTTGCGGCGCAATCTTCGGCGCGGCCGGCGCACCCTTGCGTTCCGGCATCTTCAAGACCTCGAGCGCGCGCGCGCGGTTGGGCAGGCGGCGCAGGAACCCGCGTTCCTCCAGCGCCGAGATCAGGCGATGCACCCCCGACTTGGACTTCAGGTCGAGCGCTTCCTTCATCTCCTCGAACGACGGCGACACGCCGCTTTCGTTCAGGGAATCGTTGATGAAGCAGATAAGCTCGTGCTGCTTCTTGGTGAGCATAAGGCCTCCGTCCGGAACAGACGACGAACGTATGCTGTTTGTTCCCGAGCCTGTCAAGCGATCATCAGGATTTCCGCCGAGTCGCCGGTGCATGCGGCCGGCGCGCGGGGCGGGCGGACGATCAGGCAGGTCGAGCGCGCCAGCGTCCGCAGCATCGAGCTGTCCTGAATGGTCGATGCGAAGGCCGCGCCGCTCCGTAGTTCCGCGCGTAGATAGTCGGTTCGCTCGGCGTTGGCGGGCAGGTCTTCCCCGAGCACCGCGGTCAGCGTCGGCGGGAACGGATCAGCCGCCCCGGCCAGGTGGCGGACCAACGGCTTCACGAACAGTTCGGCGGTGACGAAGGCCGAGACGGGATTGCCGGGCAGGCCGAGCACGACCGTCCGACCCAGGCGGCCCGCCATCATCGGCTTGCCCGGCCGGAGCGCGATCCGCCAGAAGTCGATCGAAGCGCCCGCCGCCTCCAGCGCTGGGCGTACCAGGTCATGGTCACCCACCGAGGCGCCGCCGGTCGTCACCAGCACATCGGCGTCGACCGCACGGAAGGCAGCCTCCAGCACGTCGGCGCGGTCGGGCAGGATGCCGAGGTCGACGATCTCGACGCCAAGCGACGCCAGCATCGCGGACAGCATGACGCCGTTGGATTCGGGCAACTGACCGGGCGCAATGGGCTCGCCCGCGGCGACGAGCTCGTCGCCCGTCGCGGCTATGGCGACGCGGACGCGCGCCCGGACGGGCAGCGTCGCATGGCCCCCGATCGCGGCGACCGCCAGCCGGGCGGGCGTGATCGCGGCGCCAACGGCGATCAGGACGTCGCCCTCGG
>CAJYLT010000023.1 GCA_913775795.1 uncultured Sphingomonas sp.
GGTGAGGTCGATGCCCTCGGCCTTTTGGAACTCGCCGGCCAGATACTGGACGAGCTTGGCGTCGAAATCCTCGCCGCCTAGGAAGGTGTCGCCGTTGGTCGACTTCACCTCGAACACGCCGTCGCCCACCTCGAGGATCGAGATGTCGAACGTCCCGCCGCCAAGGTCATAGACCGCGATCGTCTTGTTTTCGTTCTTGTCGAGGCCGTAGGCGAGCGCGGCCGCCGTCGGCTCGTTGATGATGCGCAGCACCTCGAGGCCGGCGATCTTGCCGGCGTCCTTGGTCGCCTGACGCTGGGCGTCGTTGAAGTATGCCGGGACGGTGATGACCGCCTGGCTGACCGTCTCGCCAAGATACGCCTCGGCGGTTTCCTTCATCTTCTGGAGCGTGAAGGCGCTGATCTGCGACGGCGAGTAGTCCTGGCCGCCCGCCGTCACCCACGCATCGCCGTTCGGCCCGCGCGCGATCGTGTAGGGCACCAGCTCGGTGTCCTTCTTGGTCACGGGGTCGTCGAAGCGGCGGCCGATCAGGCGCTTGACCGCAAAGATCGTGTTGTCGGGGTTCGTCACCGCCTGGCGCTTGGCCGGCTGGCCGATCAGCCGCTCCCCATCCTTGGCGAAGGCGACGATCGAGGGCGTCGTACGCGCACCCTCCGCATTCTCGATCACCTTGGGCTTGCCGCCCTCCATCACCGCAACGCAGCTGTTGGTCGTGCCGAGATCGATACCGATTACTTTAGCCATGGTCCCTCGTTTGGCCCCCGGGTTCTAGGTGTTCCAGATAACGGTCCCGCCCCGCGAAATCGGCGACGGAACCCTATGCGAAACGGGATATAGTGGGGGTTCGCCTTGCCGCAAGATTGGCCCGGCGATAGGCGCATGGCGACAGGCTGGCCCTTGTCCCACGAGGGGAATGACGATGCGAGACAGGATTTCGGCGGTAGTGGCAGCGGGGCTGATGCTGGCGGGCTGTAGCGGCAGCCCGGGCGAGCCGCGCGCCAGCGATGCCTGGATCCGCCTGCCCGCGGTCGCCGGTCGCCCCGCCGCCGCCTATGTGACGATCACCGGCGGCAAGGAATCGACGCAGCTCAAGACGATGCAGGTGCCCGCCGCGCGCCTCGTCGAGCTTCACCGCACCAGTGCGAAGGGGGGCATGATGTCGATGGATCCCGTCGATGCCATCGACGTGCCCGCGGGCGGCACGGTGAAGCTTTCGCCCGGCGGCGACCACGCGATGCTGTTCGACCTCGAGCCCGCGCTGAAGGCCGGGGGCACCACGCGGATGACGCTGATGTTCGACCACGCCCCCGCGATCGAGCTGGAAGCGAGGCTGGTCGCACCGGGCGGCAGCGCCCCCTGATGCGCGGCCGCCCGCTGACCGAGGGTGAGGTCGCGCTCGCGCGCACCGTGTTCGGCGACGCGATCGACTATGCCGCCGTCGGGGTGGAGAACCGCAAATGGGCGTTCTTCCAGCCGCGGAACGTCACGATGGCACCGCGCGGCAACATACATTTCCATCCGAAGGGCGGGCTCTATTGCGACGACTTCGCCTGCACGCATCCCGATGCGCAGGGGCTGTTCATCCACGAGATGGTCCATATCTGGCAGCACCAGCAGGGCATCTTCTTGCCGCTGAAGCGCCACCCCTTCTGCCGCTACGACTACAGCCTCAAGCCCGGCTGGCGGCTGGAACGATACGGGCTGGAGCAGCAGGCGGAGATCGTGCGCCACGTCTTTCTCCTGCGCCGCAACCGGGTGGTGCCGGGCGCGCCGCCGCTCGACCAGTATCGTGGGATCCTGCCGTTCGGTCCGGCTTGATCGTCGCGATCGGATAGGGTACCCCCCTATCCTATGTCGCATCTGCATCAGGACCCGAAAAAGCTGCTCGGCCGCGTCCGCCGCATCGCCGGACAGGTCTCCGCGATCGAGCGCGCGATCGAGGCGGGGGCTCCCTGTGCTGAGACGCTGCACCTTGCCGCCGCCGTCCGCGGCGCGGTCGCGGGGCTGATGGACGAGCTGGTCGAGGAGCATCTGCGCGAGCATGTCGCCGCGGGCGACCTTACCCCCGAACAGCGCGCCGCGGGTGCCGACGAACTGGCGACCGTGCTTCGCCGCCACTTCCGCTGAAAGGAGCGGGTCCATGCCTCCCCATGCCGGCCACCACCATCATCACGGCCATTCGCACAGCCACGCCCCCGCCGCCGCGTCGGTCCGCGATGCCGGCCACCCCTGTTCGCGCACGCACGAATATCTGGGCGACGGGCATGAGGCGAACGCGCGGCGTACCGTCTGGGTGGTCTGGCTGACCGCCGCGACGATGGTGGTGGAGATCGCGGCGGGTTACTGGACCGGCTCGATGGCGCTGCTCGCCGACGGGTTCCACATGGCGACGCATGCCGGCGCGCTCGGCGTCGCGGCGCTGGCCTATCGCTATGCCCGCGTCCATGCGCGTGACCCCAGCTATACCTTCGGCACGGGCAAGGTCGGCGACCTGGCTGGCTTCGCCTCCGCACTCGTGCTCGCGCTGTTCGCGATCGGCATCGGGGTGGAGAGCGTGCGCCGGATCATCGAGCCGGGCACGGTGGCGTTCGGCGAGGCGACGCTCGTCGCGGTCATCGGCCTACTCGTCAACATCGCCAGCGTCGCGCTGCTCGGTGTCGGCCACGATCATGCCGGCCACGATCACGGCAATGGGCATGGCCACGCGCACGACAACAATTTGCGCTCGGCCTATTTCCACGTGCTGGCGGACGCACTTACCTCGGTCCTCGCGATCGCGGCGCTGCTGGCGGGGGCGTATCTCGGCTGGGGGTGGCTCGATTCGGTGGTCGGCGTTCTGGGGGCGATCGTCATCGCCCGCTGGTCGCTGGGGCTGCTGAAGGATACCGCGCGCGTGCTGCTCGATCGCGCCGAACCCGGGCTTGCCGAGACGATCCGCGCCGCGGTCGAGGCGCCGGGCGACGCGCGCATCGTCGACCTTCACGTCTGGCGCGTGGGGCCACAGGCGCACGCCGCGATCGTCGAGACCGAGGGGCTGGCGAGCAGCGACACGATCCGCTCGCGCCTGTCCGCCGTGCCCGCGGTCGCGCATCTGACGGTTTCGCGGAGCGAATGAAGGCTGGGCGCCGGGCGGGAGCTGGTGCCCGGCGCCCTCCCCTCTCGTCCTCTCCCTGTCTTGCCTGATGCCACGCCCCGCCTGAACCCAGCGTGGCTATTCGCTTGACCGCGCGGCCACGGCGGCGGCAGTCAGCGCGGGCATGACCGATCCCCTCGCCCGCATCGCCGACGCGCTCGACCGGCTGGCCCCGCCGCCCCCGCCCGCCGCCGACCCGCTGGCCCATCCGGCCTATGTCTGGGACGGGACGAGCCTTCGCCCCGTCCGCGCCTTCGCGCCGCAACCGCTCGACCGATTGAAGGGCATCGACCGCAACAAGACGGTGCTGCTGGACAATTTCGCCCGCCTCGCCGCCGGCGTCGCCGCGCAGGACGCGCTGCTCTGGGGCGCACGCGGCTCGGGCAAGTCGGCGCTGGTGAAAAGTGTCGTCGGCGCGCTTCAGGCGGAGGGCAAGGGGCTCGCGCTGATCGAGGTCGTCACCGATCGCCTGAACACCCTGCCCCGCCTGTTCGCGTCGATCGCAGGGCAGCCGCGCGCCTATGCGATCTTCCTCGACGATCTCGGCTTCGACGCGGCGGGCGAGGCGCGGGCGCTGCGCTCGCTGCTGGAGGGCGGGGCGGAGGCGCGACCGGCGAATGCGCGCCTCGTCGTCACCTCGAACCGCCGCCACCTGATGCCGCGCGACATCGCCGAGCAGGACAGCGCGATCAACCCGCGCGATTCGATCGACGACCAGCTCGCGCTCGCCGACCGCTTCGGGCTGAGCCTCGGCTTCCACGCGCTCGATCAGGACGGCTATCTGGCGATCGTCGCGGGCTATGCCGCCGCGCTCGGCCTCACTTTCGAGCCGGCCGACGCGATCCAGTGGGCGACGCAGCGCGGCAGCCGCTCGGGCCGCGTCGCCTGGCACTATGTGACCGAGCTCGCCGGCCGCGCCGGCAAATCGACCTAAGCAGACCCCGCCGCTTAAGGCATCGGCGCCAATCCTCAGTCGATCGGACCCCAGCGGATGCGACGGACCATCACTGCCTCGACCGGCTGCCCCTGCGCATCGCGTGCGGCCTCCCGATAGCTCAGCTTGCGACGCAGCGCCGCGCAGCCGAGCGTGTCGAGACGAGGGAGGCCCGAAGTCTCGACGACCCGGCAATCGCTGATCCGGGCATCGGGGCCGACGCGCCATGCGACCGTCGTGAACCGGCCGTTGACGCTGTCCATGTCGCGCTGCGGCACGTCGTCGATGCCCGGCCAGCCATCCTTGGCGGGTACCGGCGGCCTGGCGAAGCGCATCGCGCCGTCGCCGCCGAAGCCCCAGGTGGCGAGCAGTCCGCGCTCGCACCCCTCGCCCGCGCGGACCATGCGGCCGACCTGGTCGAAATCGATTTCGGCCGGGCTCGTCGACAGGCCCGACAGCGTCGCCCGGCCGGCGAGCGGCGCGCCGCCGCGCGGATCGACGGGCACGAGGAACACCTGCGCGCCCGCTGCGGTCTTCGCCACCTCGACCTGGCCGATCGCCGGTCCCGCGGGGGACAGCGCGGCGCGCGTCGTCGCCATCGGGATCGCGGCGCTCGGCGGCACCGCGATCAACAGCGTCGCGCCGGGTGACCCGATGAAATGTCGCACCCCGACGAGCGACGGCGCCGACGCGCCCGCATCGGCCTGTCGATAGACGGTGCAACTGGCCGGATCGGCGCTGACGTCGAAGGTTTTGGCATGGGCGACGCCGCCCGACGATAGCAACCCGGCCACTCCGGCCAGCACCAAGCGCCTATGCATCGAGTTCCTCCGCCTCCAGACGAGCGGCGTTTTCCTGGATGAAGGCGAACCGGTGCGCGGGGTTGTTGCCCATCAGCCGGTCGACCAGATCCTTGACCCCCGCCCGTTCCTCATATTCCTGCGGCAGGGTGATACGGATCAGGCTGCGTGTCGAGGGGGCCATGGTGGTTTCGCGAAGCTGGCCGGGGTTCATCTCGCCCAGCCCCTTGAAGCGGGCGACGTCGACCTTCTTGCCGCGAAACGCGGTCCGTTCGATCTCCGCGCGGTGCGCGTCGTCGCGGGCGTAGAGCGACTTGGCCCCGACCGTCAGGCGATAGAGCGGCGGCTGTGCCAGATAGAGGTGCCCGCGCCGCACCAGTTCGGGCATTTCCTGGAAGAAGAACGTCATGAGCAGCGTCGCGATATGCGCGCCGTCTACATCGGCGTCGGTCATGATGACCACCCGCTCGTAGCGCAGGTTGTCGGGCAGACAGTCCTTGCGCGTGCCGCAGCCCAGCGCCTGGATCAGGTCGGCGATCTCCTGATTGGCGAGGATCTTGGCGCTGGTGGCGGAGGCGACGTTCAGGATCTTGCCACGGATCGGCAGGATTGCCTGCGTCTTGCGATCGCGCGCCTGCTTCGCCGAGCCGCCCGCCGAATCGCCCTCGCCGATGAACAGCTCCGTGCCGTCCGAGGCATCGGCGGCGCAATCGGTCAGCTTGCCGGGCAGCCGCA
>CAJYLT010000024.1 GCA_913775795.1 uncultured Sphingomonas sp.
CCCGCACTCCTCGCTCGGCTACGCCACCCCGGTGGCATTCGCCGCCGAACTCGAACAGCAACGGGCGGGGTTAACCCCGCCCGTTGCTTCACCTGCACTTATGCACGACAACACCGGTCAGTCTCTGATTGCCGCTGGATGAAAGGCGGGGGTCACGTCACGTCAAAGCCGAGCGCACGCTCGCCAGACAATTTCGTTACTGCCTGGTGGAAGTGCTGTTGCCGCCATCGCGCAATGGAACCTGCGATCCACGCATTGCGAGTGCGATGGTTCCCGAGAGCCCCCTCAACAGCTTTCCCATCAGGTACCCATCGAAAGGCATTTACGGAGGGAGCAGGGAAGCGTCCCCGTAGGAATAGAAGTGATAGCCATTTTCGATGGCAAAGGCGTAAGAGTCTTTCACCCGCTCCAGCCCCATCAGCGCCGAGACCAGCATGAACAGCAGGCAGGCATATCGTGACGGGGTTATGTGGCTTTCGTCCGGGGCCGCCGGTTCAATCACGTTTGAGGTGCTTCGGCTCAGCCGCCATTGCCCACCCAAGGTTATAGCCCGCTCCCCGGATATCGTCCCTTCGCCTTGTCGAACGCACGCCAAATAGGTTCGACCCTACACGACCCACCAAAGCCATTCTCACGGCAACAAGAGCGAGGCGTCCCCGTAGGAATAGAAGCGATAGTCGCTCGCGATCGCGTGCGCGTAGGCCGCCTGCATCGTCTCCAGCCCCATGAGAGCAGAGACCAGCATGAACAGCGTCGAGCGCGGCAGGTGGAAGTTGGTCATCAGGCCGTCGATGCCGCGAAAGCGGTAGCCGGGGGTGATGAAGATCGCGGTGTCGCCTTCGAACGGGCGGATGACGCGGTCTTCGCCCGCGGCGCTTTCGATGAGGCGGAGGCTCGTGGTGCCGACCGCGATCACGCGGCCGCCGTTCGCGCGGACGGCGTTGAGGCGATCGGCCGTCGCTGTGTCGATGCGGCCCCATTCGGCGTGCATGGCGTGGTCGTCGGTGTCGTCCGCCTTGACCGGCAGGAAGGTGCCCGCGCCGACGTGGAGAGTCAGCGTCGCGTGGCCGATCCCTGCGGCGTCGAGTGCAGACAAAAGCTCGGGCGTGAAATGCAGCGCCGCGGTGGGGGCAGCGACGGCGCCGGCTTCGCGCGCGAACATCGTCTGGTAGTCGTCGGCGTCGCGTTCGTCGGTGGGGCGCTTGGCCGCGATATAGGGCGGCAGCGGCATCCGGCCCGCGCGTTCGAGCAGCAGTTCGACCGGCTCGTCCCCGGCGAAATCCAGCGCGAAGCTGCCGTCCGCTGCGCGGTCGCTCGCGGTCGCGGTCACGCCCGCGCCGAAGTCGATCGCGTCGCCTTCCCGCAGCCGCTTGGCATTGCGGATGAAGGCGCGCCAGCGGCGCGGCCCTTCCCGCTTGTGGAGCGTCGCCCCGATCCGCGCCTCGCCGCGCGTCCCCTCGAGCTGCGCGGGAATGACGCGCGTGTCGTTGAAGACGAGGCAGTCGCCGGGGCGCAGGCAGGCAGGCAAATCGCGGACGATCGCGTCGCGCATCGCGCGCCCCTCGACCACCAGCATCCGCGCGGCGTCGCGCGGGGATGCGGGGCGAAGCGCGATCCGCTCGGGCGGGAGCGCGAAATCGAACAGGTCGACCTGCATTACTTGGTGCCGGGCAGCGTCACTTCCTTCTCGCCGGCGGGCAGGCCCGCGGCGGGGGCGGCGGGCGCCTGATAGGCCGGCGGATTGTCGGCGGCGATATAGGCGTGGAGGATGCGTGCCGGGTTCGCGGGCGGCTCGCCGCGCGGGATCGAATCGACATATTGCATGCCGTCGATGACGCGGCCGAACACGCTGTAGTCCTTGTCGAGGCTGAGGCGCGGCACGAACATGATGAAGAACTGGCTGTTGGCGGTGTTCTGTGCCGCCTTCTTCTGCTCGGGCGTCGCGTCTTCGGGGGCGCCCTGGCGCGCGGCGGAGACGGCGCCGCGCACGTGCGGCAGATAGCTGAACTCGGCGGGCAGGTCAGGCAGGTCCGAGCCGCCCGAGCCGTCGCCCTTGGGATCGCCCGACTGGGCCATGAACCCCTCGATCACGCGGTGGAACAGGACACCGTCATAGAATTTGCGGCGCGTGAGCGTCTTGATCCGCTCGACCATCTGCGGCGCGACGTCGGGGCGCAGCCAGATGGTGACGCGCCCGCCCGTCGACAGGTCTAGCAGCCACAGATTTTCCTTGTCGGTGGTCGCCGGCGGCGCCTTTCGGCCGGGCACGGGGTTGTCGACGATCTGGGCGGCAGCAGGCATCGCGGCACCAAGACCGACAAGCGCGAGAATCGAGAGAAGAAAACGCATGGTTACCCCGGAGGCGATCAGTCGGCGCGCGGGATAGACCAGAATGCAGGCGGGGGGAATGGCCCCCGTTTACGCCGTCTGGCGCGCCGCCGTCTCGCGGATCAGCGCGATCATGTTGGGAATGCCCTGGGTCCGGTTGGAGCTCAGCTGGTTGCGCAGGTCGAAGGGGGCAAGCTCGCCCTCGATATCGGTCGCAAGGATCGCCTGCGGCGTCTTGTCCTGCACCGCCAGCAGCACCAGCGCGATGATCCCCTTGGTGATCGCGGCATTGCTGTCGGCGAGGAAGTGGAGCGTGCCGTCGTCGCGCGGGGTCGGATAGACCCAGACCGACGCGGAACAGCCACGGACCAGCGTCGCGTCGGTCTTCAGCGCGTCGGGCATCGGCTCGAGCTCGCGGCCGAGGTCGATGAGCAGGCGATAGCGGTCGTCGCTGTCGAGGAAGCCATATTCGTCGGCAAGGTCGGTGAGCGTCTGCATGGGCCCGCGCATAGCGGGGTGACGCAGGCGCGTCACCCCGGCGGAATGTTCAGGCGACCGGCTGGCCCGGCGCGATCCCGGGGCCGCCGGGCTGCGGCGAGGGCACGTCGATGTCGGGGGCGACCGGCGGCGTCTCTGCGGGCGGTGTCTCCGGAATGCCGGGGTTGTTCGGCTCGGCCGGCGTGCCGGGATGCGGCGGCGCCTCGGGCGGGGGCGCGGTCGGCTGGCCGGGCTGCGAGGGCTCTGCGGGCGCTTCCTGCGGGATCGGGGGTTCGACGGGCATCACATCTTCTCCTTCACCCTCGCCAACGATCCCCGAAGGCGGTGGTTGCCGCCGCCCTTGTCTGTGGTCCGCTTGCTGCTATAGAGCCGCGCTTGACCGGCGGTGTCCTCTCTCATGCGGGCGTGGCGGAACTGGTAGACGCAGCAGGTTTAGGTCCTGCCATCGCAAGATGTGGGGGTTCGAGTCCCTTCGCCCGCACCAGTCTCCGCCCCTTGTTGAGGGCGCGCATCGCCATTCCGGTTTCAACCAGACGAAAGCGCGAGCCCGAAGAATGCAGACTGTCGAGACGTTGAACGAGGGGCTGAAGCGCGCCTATACGCTCACCATCACCGCCGGCGAGATCGACGGCCGTGTCGATGCCGAGGTGAAGCGCGTCGCCCCGCAGATCCGCATGCCCGGCTTCCGCCCCGGCAAGGTGCCCGCCAACCTCGTGCGCAAGATGCACGGCGAGGCGATCGCGCAGGAAGCGCTCAACACCTCGATCCAGGAAGGCATCCAGAAGCTGATCGCCGACAAGCAGTTGCGTCCCGCGATGCAGCCGTCGGTCGAACTGACCGAGGGCTACGCCCCCGGCAAGGACGCCGAAGTGAAGGTCGAGCTGGAGGTGCTGCCGCAGGTGCCCGCGCCCAAGATCGACGGCCTGAAGCTCGAGCGCCTCGTGGTGCCGGTCGCCGACGAGCGCGTCGACGAGCAGGTCGCACAGCTCGCCAGCGGTCAGAAGCAGTGGGAAGATGCCGAGGGCCGTGCGGCGGAGACCGGCGACATGGTCGTCATGGACTTCGTCGGCAAGGTCGACGGCACGCCCTTCGACGGCGGCACGGGCGAGGACATGTCGGTCGAGATCGGCACCGGTCGCCTGATCCCCGGCTTCGAGGACCAGCTCGTCGGGGTGAAGGCTGGCGACGAGAAGCAGATCGAGGTGACCTTCCCGGAGGATTACGGCGTCGACACGCTGTCGGGCAAGCCGGCGACCTTCGACCTGACGATCAAATCGGTGAAGACCGCGGGTGAGACCGTGATCGACGACGCGTTCGCCAAGTCGCTGGGGCTCGAGGGTCTCGACCAGCTCAAGGGTCTGCTCCGCGGCCAGCTCGAGAACGAGACCGGTCAGCTCACCCGCACGCACATGAAGCGCAAGCTGCTCGACCAGCTCGCCGAGGGTCACGACTTCGAGGTGCCGCCCTCGATGGTCGAGGCCGAGTTCGCGCAGATCTGGCAGCAGCTGGAGCATGAGGCCGGTCACGAGGCCGATCCCGAGGCGGCGATGAAGGAGCTCGAGAGCGAGCGGGGCGACTATCGCAAGATCGCCGAGCGCCGCGTGCGCCTGGGCCTGCTCCTGTCGGAGATCGGCCAGGCGAACGGCGTCGAGGTCAGCCAGGCCGAGATGCAGCGCCTGATCGCGCAGGCCGCGCAGCAGTACCGCCCCGAGGACCGCGAGCGGTTCGTCCAGTATATCCAGCAGGAGCCGATGGCCGCCGCCCAGCTGCGTGCCCCGCTCTATGAGGACAAGGTCGTCGACTTCCTGTTCGACAAGGCCGAGGTCACCGACCGCGAAGTGACGCGCGAGGAACTGGAAGCCGCGATCGAGGCCGAGGACGGCCAGGTGCCGCACGTCCATGGCCCCGACTGCGGTCACGATCACGACCACGATCACAAGCCGGCCAAGAAGAAGGCCGCAGCCAAGAAGGCCAAGGCCGACGACGTGACCGAGGCCCCGGCCGAGGAAGCGCCGGCGCCGAAGAAGAAGGCCGCGGCCAAGAAGGCTTCCGAGGCGCCCGCCGAGGACGCTCCGGCCGCCGAGGAAGCGCCGAAGAAGAAGGCCGCCCCCAAGAAGAAGGCCGAAGCCGCCGAGGGCGATGCCCCCGCCGAGGCTGAGGCCCCGAAGAAGAAGGCGCCGGCCAAGAAGAAGGCGGCGGAGTGATTGCCTGCCCTCCCCCCTTCGAGGGGGAGGGCGGCGAGACTTGGCGGCCTTGCCGCCTAGTCGCAGCGGGAGAGGGGGATGCCGCAGGCACTGCGCTTGCGGCTCCACCCTCATCCAGGCTCTGCTAGGTCGCTGGCGCGATCAAGCTGCGCTATCCTTCTCACCTCGATGGAAAGGTTTGGGGGTGAAAGACGTGGCCGAACCCCGCATCGCGGTGATCCTGCCCTGCTATAACGAAGAAGCCGCGATCGCGCAGACGGTCGCGGGCTTCCGCGCCGCGCTGCCGACCGCGCGCATCTATGTCTACGACAACAACAGCCGCGACCGCACGGTCGAGGTGGCGCGCGCCGCGGGTGCGATCGTGCGGACCGAGCGCGTGCAGGGCAAGGGCGCGGTGGTGCGGCGGATGTTCGCCGACGTCGACGCTGACGTCTATGTGATGGCCGATGGCGACGCGACCTACGACGCCGCTTCCGCCCCGGCGCTGGTCGCGCGACTGCTGGACGAGCAACTCGACATGGTCGTCGGCAGCCGCGTGCACGAGGCCGCCGCCGCCTATCGCCGCGGGCACCAGTTCGGGAACAAAGCGCTGACGGGGATGCTGGCGCGGCTGTTCGGGCGCAGCTTCACCGATATCCTCTCGGGCTACCGCGTCTTCTCTCGCCGGTTCGTGAAGAGCTTCCCCGCGCTGTCGGCCGGGTTCGAGATCGAGACCGAGATCAGCGTCCACGCGCTCGAACTCAAGATGCCCGTGGCCGAGGTGTCGACGCCCTATTTCGCGCGGCCCGAGGGGTCGACGTCGAAGCTGTCGACCTATGGCGACGGCTGGCGGATCGCGACGACCATCGCCACGCTCTACCGCATCGAGCGGCCGCTGCTGTTCTTCGGGGCGATCGGCGGGCTCCTCGCGCTTGTCGCGGTGTTGCTCGCGCTGCCGCTCGTCTTCACCTATCTCCGGACCGGTCTCGTGCCGCGCTTCCCGACCGCGATCCTGGCAACGGGGCTCATCATCCTCGCTTCGCTCTGCGGCTTTGCGGGGCTGATCCTCGACACGGTGGTGCGCGGGCGGCGGGAGGTGCGGCGGCTCGCCTATCTGGCGCATCCGGCGCCCGGGACGGCGGATTGATCGACGCACCCTTGCGCGGTTTCGCCCGAGCGCCGATGTAGGCTGGCGACACACAACCGAGCGGGATTTCCATGCACGACCCTTTGAGCGCTCTCCAGAACGCCCTCGTTCCCATCGTCATCGAGCAGTCGAGCCGCGGCGAGCGCAGCTTCGACATCTATTCGCGCCTGCTGCGCGAGCGGATCATCTTCGTCGTCGGCCCGGTCGAGGACCACATGGCCTCGCTCATCACCGCCCAGCTCCTGTTCCTCGAATCGGAAAACCCGAAGAAGGACATCTGGATGTACATCAACTCGCCGGGCGGCGTGGTGACCGCGGGCATGGCGATCCACGACACCATGCAGTATATCCGTCCGCGCGTCGGCACCGTCTGCATCGGTCAGGCCGCCTCGATGGGCAGCTTCCTTCTCGCCGCGGGTGAGCCGGGGCTGCGCGTCGCGCTCACCAACGCGCGCATCATGATCCACCAGCCCTCGGGCGGGGCGCAGGGCATGGCGTCGGACATCGAGATCCAGGCCAAGGAAATCCTGCGCATCAAGCGCCGGATGAACGACCTGTACGTCAAGTATACGGGCAAGTCGCTCGAGGAGATCGAGCGCGCGATGGACCGCGACACCTTCCTGGAGGCCGACGAGGCCAAGGCGTTCGGCCTGGTCGACGAGGTGTATGAGAAGCGGCCGCAGCCGGCCGAGGACGCGTCGGCGAGCTGAGGCGCTGCTTGACGAGCATGGGGGGCATCCACATTTTGTTGATTGTCCCCCGGCATCGTGTGTGTAGTGTCGAGCGTCATATCTGACCGGCCGACACGCCGGGATCGGGACTTACGGGCGCCTCGCCGGATCAGGGGCTGAAAGGTTGCGCCGCCATGCCGGCGCAGATGGTGACTGAATGACGAAATTGAGCGGCGGCGACAGCAAGAGCACCCTTTACTGCTCGTTCTGCGGCAAGTCGCAGCATGAAGTGCGCAAGCTGATCGCCGGCCCGACGGTGTTCATCTGCGACGAGTGCGTCGAGCTGTGCAACGACATCATCCGCGAGGAGACCAAGTCGGCGCTCGTCAGCAAGAAGGACGGCGGCGTGCCGACGCCGCAGGAAATCTGCGACGTCCTCGACGACTATGTGATCGGCCAGAAGCGCGCCAAGCGCGTGCTGTCGGTGGCGGTGCACAACCACTACAAGCGGCTGAACCACGGGGCCAAGGGCGCGGACGTCGAGCTGTCGAAGTCAAACATCCTGCTCGTCGGCCCGACCGGCTGCGGCAAGACGCTGCTGGCGCAGACGCTGGCGCGCATCCTCGACGTGCCGTTCACGATGGCGGACGCGACGACACTGACCGAGGCGGGCTATGTCGGCGAGGATGTCGAGAACATTATCCTCAAGCTGCTCCAGGCGTCCGACTACAACGTCGAGCGGGCGCAGCGCGGCATCGTCTATATCGACGAGATCGACAAGATCAGCCGCAAGGCCGAGAATCCGTCGATCACCCGCGACGTGTCGGGCGAGGGCGTGCAGCAGGCGCTCTTGAAGCTGATGGAAGGCACCACCGCCTCCGTGCCGCCGCAGGGTGGGCGCAAGCATCCGCAGCAGGAGTTCCTGCAGGTCGACACGACGAACATCCTGTTCATCTGCGGCGGCGCGTTCAGCGGCCTAGACAAGATCATCGGCGATCGCCTTCAGGGCAAGTCGATCGGCTTCGGTGCCTATGTCGCCGCGCCGGAAGAGCGCCGGACGGGCGAGGTCCTGCGTCAGGTCGAGCCCGAGGATCTCCTGAAGTTCGGCCTGATCCCGGAGTTCGTCGGCCGCCTGCCGGTGATCGCGACGCTCGAGGACCTCGACATCTCGGCGCTGGTCAAGATCCTGACCGAGCCGAAGAACGCGCTGGTCAAGCAGTATCAGAAGCTGTTTGACATGGAGGGCGTGAAGCTCGGCTTCAACGACGACGCGCTGAACGCGGTGTCGAAGCGCGCGATCGAGCGCAAGACCGGCGCGCGCGGCCTGCGTTCGATCCTTGAGGGCATCCTGCTCGATACGATGTTCGACCTGCCCAGCATGGATGGCGTCGACGAGGTGATGGTGGACAAGGACGTGGTAGAAGGGCGCAAGGAGCCCGTCCGCGTCTATGCCAAGAAGGAAAAGGCCGGCGGCGCCGCCTGATTCGGCTTGATATCGATTAGTTGAAAGGGGTGGTGGTCTTGCGACCGCCGCCCCTTTTTCTTTGCTCGATTGTTTCCAGCCGTCGCACTTCATCCGAAATGACGGCAAGCTGCGCCGATCCGCTCCGATTTAACCATAAACGGTCGGTGCACGTTAATGGCGTCCGCCTGAAGACGCGACCTGCCGGCACGCATTGTCGGTGCTGGCGTGAAAGGCGTTCGTTTTGGGTTTCACCTCGTCCGGCGGCTTTCTCGTGCCGCAGAGCCTTCGGATGCGGATCTTCGCGATCTGCTTCATCGGCACGCATATCCCGCTGCTCAGTTTCGTCGCGCGCGAGGCGATCCGGGGGCAGGTCGCGTGGGGCGACCTGGGCATCCTGCTGGTCGCGACGCTGATCGGCACGGCGGGGGCGCTCTACGGTATCCACGCGCTGCTCTCGCCGCTCAAGCTGTCGATCGAGGGGGTCGCGTCGATCGGGCGGGGCGAGCCGGTCAAGATCGGTCCCGTCGCCGGCCCCGACGAGATCAGCGAGCTCTTGCGCCGGGTGAACGAGGCGGCGGCGTCGGTGCATTCGCGGCTGTCGACGCTCGACCATGCCGCGCACCGCGATCCGCTGACCGGTCTTCTCAACCGCCGCGGCTTCTTTGCGGAGATCGATCCGCTCTTCGCCGCGCATATCGGCGGCGCGTTCGCGATCCTCGACCTCGACCGGTTCAAGGCGATCAACGACCGTTTCGGCCATCCGGCGGGCGATCAGGTGCTGCGCGACTTCGCCAATCGGCTCGGCGCGACCTGTCCGCGCGATGCGATCGTCGCGCGCTGGGGCGGGGAGGAGTTCGTGATCTATTTCCCGCGTACCGACGAGGCGGCGGCGCGGGCGACGCTGGATGCGATGCTGGCGGGGATTGCCGACACGCCCGTGGGGCCGCCGGGCCTGCCACCCGTCACCTTTTCCGCCGGGCTGGTCGAGGCGGGCAGCGAGCGGATCGAGCGGACCGCCGAACGAGCCGATGCCGCGCTCTATGCCGCCAAGCGCTCGGGCCGCGCGCAGGTGCTGGTCGAGCGCGACCTGGTCGCCCGCGCAGGGGACTGACCTATCCCGGAACGCGGAGGGGGGGCGCGCCGCAGGCGGTGAAAGGAGCGGGCCATGAGCGCTGCGCTCGCGGCCCGCCCCCTCCGTCACGCTGCGCGTGCCACCTCCCCCTGACGGGGGAGGATTTAGGTGACCGGCGGCATGGTGCGCAGGCGGGGGAAGACGGCCTCGATCGGCTTGGTGTCGGGCAGGATATAGACATAGCCGCCCTTGCGCCGGAAACCGGGGGCGAGCTGCTGCGCATAGAAGCTGCGCGGCACGTTGATGCAACCGAAGGTGATGCGATTGTCCTCGGGCGTCGGCGACAGCATCCGCTCGCGCCGTTTTTCCTTCGCGCCCGCATCGGCAGGGATGGGGTGCAGCGCGACCGAAGTCGCATAGTCGACCCACAGCACGCGCTGGCCCGCCACCGGCAACCCGAACTTGGCGAGATAGCGACCCGCCGGCGTGGTCTTTTCCGCGGGGCCGAGGTCGGCGAGCTTCTTCGTGCCGACGCCGGGCGATGCCTCGTCCCCGGCCATGATGCCGATCAGCACGGGGACCGCGGCGACTTGGCTACCCTTGCCGTCGAACATGAAGAGCGCGGCGTTCACCTTGTCGATGATCGTGTAGGGCAGGCCGCGATTGTCGCCCGACGCGCCGACCCACGCTGCGACGCGTGCGACCTCTGCCGAGGGGAGGATCGGTACCTCGACCTTGGCCGCGACGGGCGGCTTGGGCTTTGCGCGCGGTTTCTTTTTCGTCTGGGCGTCGGCGGGGGCGATTAGGGCGAGCGCCATCAGCGGCAGGGTCAGCATTTTCATCGGCAGCACTCAAGAAAACGGCCGGCCCTCCTGTCAAGGAAGGCCGGCCGAAAAGGCCGTGTCAGGCGATCAGGGGGCGATCAGTGACGCGGACGGCGCGCGGGGCGCTGCTCGACGGTGGTCAGGCGCTGCTCGGCGCTGTCGACGCGGCCGGTCAGCTGGTCGATGCGCTGGCCGTTCTGCTGCGCCTGGCCCGACGCGGCCTGCGCCTCTGCCAGCGCCTGCTTGGCGGTGCCGTCGGTCTGCTGGAGCTGCGTCTCGATCGTGGCGACGCGCTCGCTCACGGGGGCGATCTGCTCGCGCACATATTTCTTGGTGGCGCAGCCGCTGACGCTGACGGCGCCGGCCAGCACGGCGATGGCGAGGAGGGGCTTGGACGCAAGTACGGACATCGGAAACCTTTCGAAATGAAACCGCTCTACGCGTGAGAGCCCGAGCGGCTGCGGTCGGGCAATCCATCATCTGACCGGACGTGCCACTTCTCCGGCCAGTCGAAATCCCGCAACGACAGGGCTCGGAACGGGGGCGTTCCGTCGCAGGCTCACTTCTTTCGTTTCGGCTTCGACTCGGCAAATGGGTCACGGGGAATCGTGTCGTCGGTCGCTTGACGGACCGCCGGGCCGGCTTTCGAAGCGGCGACGCAGCGCTTCAGCTCGGCGATCGCGGCGCCGGTGCCCTCCAGCGTCAGCCGCTCGACCGGCATCTCGCCGCGAAAGATCTCAAGGCGGGAGGCTGCAGCGAACTGGGCAGGGAACTTTGCGTCGAAGGCGGAGACGAACCCCCGCTTGTCGTTCGAGGCGAGGCCGATCGCCGCCTGCTTCGGCAAACGGCGGTTCGACAGGCGATAGTCGAGCGTCAGCCGGTCCTGTGGCTTGATCGACCAGTTGGCGTTGAGCAGCGTCAGCCGGTTCGATCCATCGGCGGACAGGCCGAACAACAGCGTCGTGTCCCCCTCGCGCGGATAGACGCGGGTCATGAAACAGCCGTCGCCGTCGCGTGCAGCGGCAATCTTCCACTCGCCGACGTCGCGGGTGGCATAGCCCTGCGCGGGGGCGGCGAGGATCATCAGAAGCGAAGCGATCATGGCGCCGTTTCGATCACGGACGCTGGCGCGATGCAAGCCACAGGCCTGCGGCAATCTGAACGACGGCATAGGCGCGGCGGCGGTGCGGGTGGCCGCGGAAGGGCGCGACGAGCGTCTCGGTGCCCATCGCCTCGTGTGCCCACAGCGCGACATGCTGCCGGGGTCGCAGCAGCCCGAGCAGGCCGTCGCCGATCATGAACGTCGCCGCCATCTCGCCCGCGCGGCCCTTCCAGTTTGGTTTTGGCCAGTTTGCCATCTTCGCGCCTTTCACACTTCGTTACGAAACCAACGCGCGAGCGGGACATTCGTTTGCCGAGGCTTCAAAACGGAGAACCCATGACCGACACGGTGGCCGACGATACGCCGACCGCCGCGCCCGCCCCGGCGCGAACGCTGCTCGACAAGCACATCCTGCCCGCCTGGTCGTTGGCGATGCCGATCCTCGGCGCCACCGCCATCGTGATTTCGCTCGCCAAGATGGGATCGTTCGGGGTCGCGGCGGCGGGCCTCATCCTGATCGGTGCGGTCGTCGCAGCGGTGCATCATGCGGAGGTCGTGGCGCACCGGGTGGGCGAGCCGTTCGGTACGCTGGTCCTCGCCGTCGCGGTGACGGTGATCGAGGTGTCGCTCATCATCTCGCTGATGACATCGGGCGGGGGCGATGCGGCGACGCTGGCACGCGACACGGTGTTCGCGGCGATCATGATCATCCTCAACGGCATCGTCGGTATCTGCCTGCTGGTGGGCGGGGTGCGCCATCACGAACAGGCGTTCGGGCTGAAGGGCGTCAGCGCCGCCCTGTGCGTGCTCGCGGCGATGGCGACGTTGAGCCTGATCCTGCCCAACTACACGCTGTCGGCGGCGGGGCCATTCTTCACCACCTCGCAACTCGTCTTCACGGCCTGCGTCTCGCTCGCGCTCTATGCGACGTTCGTGTTGATCCAGACGGTGCGGCATCGCGATTACTTCCTGCCCGCGAACGGGACTGCCGGCGATGCGGACGAGGACAGCCATGCCGAGCCGCCGACCAATGCACAGGCGCTAGTGGCGTTCGGGATGCTCGTCCTCGCGCTGATCTCGGTCGTGCTGCTGGCCAAGTCGCTGGCGCCGACGCTGGAGGCCGCGGTGCTGAGCGCGGGCCTGCCGATCGCGCTGGTGGGCGTCGCGATCGCCGCGCTGGTCCTGGCGCCGGAGAGTTTGGCGGCGGTCAATGCGGCGCGGCGCAACCGGCTTCAGACCAGCCTCAACCTCGCGCTGGGGTCGGCGCTGGCAACGATCGGACTGACGATCCCCAGCGTGGCGATCGCGTCGCTCTATCTCGAACTGCCGATCGCCCTCGGCATCGACGCGCGGGAGATCACGCTGCTCGCGCTGTCGATGATCGTCGCGGTGCTCTCGCTCGGGACCGGGCGGACGACGGTGCTTCAGGGGGTCGTCCACCTCCTCATCTTCGCGACGTTCCTGTTCACGACGATCGTGCCCTAGCTTCCTGCATCCGTTCATAGGCGGGCAGGCGGCGCAGGACGCGCATCATCGGGTCGACGGTGACGGCAGCGCCCGCGGGGACGGCGATGCTGCCGCGGCCGTTCGTCATCGCCAGCTTCTCGATCCGGCCGTCCACTTCGACCTCGACCGGCAGCGGGAAGGGCTTGCCGCCGGGCACGCGCCATTCGAGCGACAGGCGGCCGGGCGTGCGCGTCTCGACAAGGTCGGGGAGCGGCGCCTGGCGCAGATAGGCGTCGAGGAACCAGTCCATGTCGCGGCCCGTCACCTCGCGCACGATGCGGCGGTACTCCGCGGTCGAGCTGTAGCGTGGCACGAAGTTGCCCGGCTTCGGATCGGGGCGGCCATAGACGAGGCGGCGGGTGATCTCGCCGAACGCCTTGTCGCCGACGAACCCGCGCAGCGTGTGAAGCATCCACGCGCCCTTGAAATAGATGTCGCCGCCCGGCCCATCCTTGTCGTTGTACACCGCTTCCTCGTCGCGGGGCTGGCCCGAGACGATCGGATGCCGGTTGGCAACGCGCGCGCGCCCCTCGATCATCATTGCGATATAGCGGGCATAGCCTTCGCGGCGCAGGCCGTAGAGCGGCTGCATGTACTGGGCATACCCCTCGTGCAGCCAGAAATCGTCCCAGTTCGCCACGGTCATCTGGTTGGCGAACCATTCGTGCGCGAACTCATGATGGAACAGCCAGTCGAACCCCTCGGCCGACGGCTTGTAGCCGTTGCCATAGGCGTTGATCGTCTGGTGCTCCATGCCGAGATGCGGAGTCTCGACCACGCCCACCTTATCGTCGGCGAAGGGGTAGGGGCCGACCTCGCGCTCGAAGAAGTCTATCGTCGGGCCGAACTCGGCGAACAGCCCGCGCGCCTTTTCCGCATTGCCCTTCAGGTGCCAGAAATGGAGCGGGATGTCGTTGCCATAGGCGCTGCGGTGCGTGCCCTTGATCTCCTCATAGGGGCCGATGTTGAGCGCGATGGCATAGGTGTTCGGGTTCTTCGCCCGCCAGTTCCAGCGGGTGCGACCGTCGGCCAGCGTGTCGACGCCGACCAGCCTACCGTTGGAGGGTGCCGACAGCCCCTTCGGCACGATGATGTGCAGATCGACCGTCTTCGGCTCGAACGTCGGCGCGTCGATGCACGGCCAGAACAGGTCGCAGCCCTCGCCCTGCACGGCGGTCGCGATCCATGGCTCGCCGGTCGGCGCCTTTGACCAGACGAAGCCGCCGTCCCACGGCGCGCGCACCGCGACGTGCGGCGTGCCGCCATAGGCGATGCGCGCCGTCACTTTCGCCCCGGCGGCGACCGGGCGGGGCAGGTCGATCGTCATCCGTCCCTCCGGGTTACGCCACGCACCGTTCGCCAGCGCCTGTCCGTCGATTGCAATCGCGCTCGCCGGCAGGTTGCGGTCGAGGTCGATGACGAGGCGGGTCAGTGGCGCCTTGGCGGTGAAGGTGAGCAGTGCGACGCCGCTCAGTGCCTGTCGCTCGGGAAACACCTCGAACGACAGGTCGGCGGTCTCGAATGTCAGCTTCGCCTGTTCGGGGTCGATCGGCCCGCCCGACAGCGCGGTCTGCGCCGTGAGCGGCGGCTTGCCCGGATCGGGGGCGGCGGCGGTCAGCGCGAGTGCGACGAACGCCCCCGCGATCACCCGATTGATGGCTTGCGCGCGCACCCCATATAGGCTGCAAGTGGTGCCCCCTTCGGGTGCCGTCGGAGAATACATGAAGTCCAGCTACCCCGTATTGCCGCTGCGCGATATCGTCGTTTTCCCGCACATGATCGTGCCGCTGTTCGTCGGCCGCGACAAGTCGGTCGCCGCGCTCGAGGCCGCGATGGCCGACGACAAGATGATTTTCCTCGTCGCGCAGCTCGATCCCGCGAATGACGATCCCGGCCGCGACGACCTCTACGACACCGGCGTCACCGCCGAGGTGCTCCAGCTCCTGAAGCTGCCCGACGGCACGGTTCGCGTGCTGGTGGGCGGGCGCGAGCGTGCGAACCTCGATACGCTGACCACGAACGACGGCTTCGTCCAGGCGACGGTTTCGGCGGTCGAGGAGAGCGAGGCAGACGGCACCGAGGTGCAGGCGCTGATGCGCTCGGTCGTCGACCAGTTCGAAAATTACGCCAAGCTCAACCGCAAGCTGCCCGCCGAGACCGCGGTGCAGCTCGGCGAGCTCGACGATCCCTCTCGCCTTGCCGACGCGGTCGCGGGCAATATCGCGGTCAAGGTCGCTGACAAGCAGTCGCTTCTGGTTGAAACCGATCCGCGCAAGCGGCTGGAAATGGTCTTCGCCTTCATGGAGGGCGAGCTCGGCGTGCTTCAGGTCGAGAAGAAGATCCGCAGCCGCGTGAAGCGGCAGATGGAGAAGACCCAGCGCGAATATTACCTCAACGAGCAGCTGAAGGCGATCCAGCGCGAGCTCGGTAACGAGGGCGAGGAGGGCGAGGGCGACGAGATCGCCGACCTGACGCAGAAGATCGCGACGCTCAAGCTGTCGAAGGAAGCGCGCGCCAAGGCGCAGGGCGAATTGAAGAAGCTCAAGACGATGGCGCCGATGTCGGCAGAGGCCACCGTCGTGCGCAACTATCTCGACGTGCTGCTGGGACTGCCCTGGGGCAAGAAGTCGAAGCTGAAGAAGGATCTGGTCGAGGCCGAGAATGTCCTCAATGGCGATCATTACGCGCTGGAGAAGGTCAAGGACCGGATCGTCGAATATCTGGCGGTACAGGCGCGCACCAACAAGCTGAAGGGGCCGATCCTTTGCCTCGTCGGCCCGCCGGGCGTCGGCAAGACCAGCCTGGGCCAGTCGATCGCCAAGGCGACGGGGCGCGAGTTCATCCGCCAGTCGCTGGGCGGCGTGCGCGACGAGGCGGAGATTCGCGGCCATCGCCGGACGTACATCGGCTCGCTGCCGGGCAAGATCGTCACCAACCTCAAGAAGGCGGGGGCGAGCAACCCGCTGTTCCTGCTCGACGAGATCGACAAGCTGGGTCAGGATTTCCGCGGCGACCCCGCCTCGGCACTGCTCGAGGTGCTCGACCCCGAGCAGAACGCGAAGTTCAACGACCATTATCTCGAGATCGATATCGACCTCAGCGACGTGATGTTCGTGTGCACCGCGAATACGCTCAACCTGCCGCAGCCGCTGCTCGACCGGATGGAGATCATTCGGCTGGAGGGCTATACCGAGGACGAGAAGGTCGAGATTGCCGAGCGGCACCTGGTCGCCAAGCAGATCGATGCGCACGGGCTCAAGGAAGGCGAGTTCGAGCTCACCAATGCGGGCCTGCGCGACCTGATCCGCTATTACACGCGAGAGGCGGGCGTCCGCACGCTGGAGCGCGAGATCGCCAAGCTCGCGCGAAAGGCGCTGCGCCGCATCCTCGAGGGCAAGGCGGTACAGGTCACGGTGACCCCGGAGAATCTCCACGAGTTCGCCGGCGTGCGGAAGTACCGCTTCGGCGTCGGCGAGGAGGAGCATCAGATCGGCGCGGTCACGGGCCTTGCCTGGACCGAGGTCGGCGGCGAATTGCTGACGATCGAGAGCGTCACCGTGCCCGGCAAGGGCGCGATCAAGACGACCGGCAAGCTCGGCGACGTCATGAAGGAAAGCGTCGAGGCGGCGATGAGCTTCGTCAAGGCGCGCGCGCCCACCTTCGGCATCAAGCCCAGCCTGTTCCTGCGCAAGGATATCCACGTCCACCTGCCCGAGGGCGCGGTGCCCAAGGACGGGCCGTCGGCGGGCATCGGCCTCGTCACCTCGATCGTCTCGACGCTGACCGGCGTGTCGGTGCGCAAGGATATCGCGATGACCGGCGAGGTGACGCTGCGCGGCCGGGTGCTGCCGATCGGCGGCCTCAAGGAAAAGCTGCTCGCGGCACTGCGCGGCGGGATCACCACGGTGCTGATCCCCGAGGAAAACGAAAAGGACCTGGCCGAAATCCCGGCGGTGATTCGCGACGGGCTCAAGATCATCCCCGTCGCGCATGTCGACGAGGTGCTGCGCCTTGCCCTGACCGAGCCGCTGACGGCAATCGACTGGAGCGACTCGGACGAGCTGGCGGCGCAGCCGCCCGCGGGCGTGGCCCCCGCGGCGGACCCGGTGCGCCACTGACCTGACCCGGACCGGGACCGGGGACGCCGCGTGCGTTCCCCGTTTCGCGGTTCCGGGGTCTATGCTGCGCCGCATCCCGCCGCAAACAGCCGCTTTTTCTTTGACAGGGCGGTTGGGGATGGGCCTACTGCGGCGCGCTCGCCGACCACGGCGAATCCGATACGATCGATCCAGAAAAACAGGACAGGGGTGTAGAGGGCAATGAACAAGCAAGAGCTGATCGCGCAGGTCGCCGACTTGTCGGGCCTGGCCAAGGGCGATGCGAGCAAGGCCGTCGAGGCCGTGTTCGATTCGATCTCCGCCGCGCTCAAAAAGGGTGACGAGGTTCGTCTCGTCGGCTTCGGCACCTTCTCGGTCAGCAAGCGCAAGGCCTCGACCGGCCGCAACCCGCGCACCGGCGAGCCGATGACGATCAAGGCATCGTCGCAACCCAAGTTCAAAGCGGGCAAGGTCCTGAAGGACTCGGTGAACTGATCCGCCGGCCCCGGCGCGCGATTGTCGCCGCCGGGCCGATTTCCGGGCTTTACAGGGGCGGCGACGCCGCCTAAACGCCCGGCTCCGATTTCGCCGACACTCCATCGGGGCAAGGCATCGGGCGCGTAGCTCAGCGGTAGAGCACACCCTTCACACGGGTGGGGTCACAGGTTCAATCCCTGTCGCGCCCACCATGGATCAGGCCCGCCCGGCAATGCCGCGGCGGGCCTTTTTCGTCCAGGTGTGGTGTCGCTGGCATCGGCGTCATCCCGGCGAAAGCTGGGATCGCTGTGTGGCGGGCGCTGCGGCTGAAACCGGGCGACCTCAGCTTCCACTGGGATGACGGACGGCGACGAAACCGCCTCTCACCCCGTCCCCCGATCAGGCTCGACTCGTCGGCGGGCGTCACGACAGGCCGTATTCCGGCCACATTCCGTCACCGTTTCGGTTGTGCCGCGACGCTCAAGCCCGATGTTGGACGGGTAATTCAACGACGACGGAGTATTCCCATGCGTTCATTCACCATCGCCGCTGCCGCGATCGCCGGCACGTTCGCCGTTGCTGCCACGGCGCAGGAGACGCCGGCAGCAAGCGCTGCGCCCACGCAGGAAGCGGCACCGACGCAAGAGACTGCGCCTGCCCCCGCTGAGGGCGCCGCCGGTGTCACGGCGACCGCGACGACGGTCAGCGATGCCGAGGTGACGCAGTTCGCCACCGCGCTCGCCGCGGTCGACAAGATCAACAAGGACGCGGCCACCCCGGCGACGGAAAAGCAGGCAAAGATGGCCGCTGCGGTCACTTCCGCCGGCCTGACGCCCGAGCGGTTCAACTCGATCGGCCAGTCGCTGAGCAAGGACCCGGCGCTTCAGGCGAAGGTCGCCGCCGCGGTGCAGGCCAAGGCCGGCAAGCCGAGTTGATCGCCCGGACCGAAACGAAGAAGGGGCGCCCCGCGGGGCGCCCCTTTTTTGTCCGATGCAAATGCGGCGAGCTTACTTGCCGCGGCGCTTGCGATGCGTTTCGAGGTCGAGGACCGCCGAATCGGCACCCTCGGGCATCAGGCCCAGCCGCCGCGCGACCTCCTGATAGGCCTCCACCTCGCCGCCCAGGTCGCGGCGGAAGCGGTCCTTGTCCAGCTTCTCGCCCGTCGTCGCGTCCCACAGGCGGCAATTGTCCGGGCTGATCTCGTCGGCCAGGATGATCCGGGCGTAATCGTTGTCCCAGATACGGCCGAACTCGAGCTTGAAGTCGACAAGCTTGATGCCGATGCCCGCGAACAGCCCCGACATGAAGTCGTTCACGCGCACCGCGAGGTCAGCGATGTCGTGCAACTCCTCCTGGCTCGCCCAGCCGAAGCACAGGATGTGCTCGTCGGTGATGAGCGGATCGCCGAGCGCGTCGTCCTTCAGATAATATTCGATGACCGTACGCGGCAGCTGCGTGCCTTCCTCGATGCCGAGGCGCTTGGACATCGAGCCGGCGGCGACGTTGCGCACCACGACCTCGATCGGGACGATCTCGACCTGGCGGATCAGCTGCTCGCGCATGTTCAGGCGGCGCAGGAAATGCGTGGGCACGCCGATATTGCCGAGCATCGTGAAGATATGCTCGGAAATCCGGTTGTTGAGCACGCCCTTGCCGTTGATCGTGCCCTTTTTCTGGGCATTGAACGCGGTCGCGTCGTCCTTGAAATACTGGATGAGCGTGCCGGGTTCGGGACCCTCGTAGAGGATCTTTGCCTTGCCCTCGTAGATCTGGCGGCGGCGAGCCATGCGCGTGTTCCTGAAACGATCGGCCCCGGCAGCGGGGTCCGCGCGCCGGGGCAGGTGAGGGGGCGCCTATACCGGATGGGCGCAGGGGGTGCAATCAGCCATGCCCCGCGCGCCGCGCCCGCGCGCGGCGAAATCGCCGGATCGACCAGATGGATAGCCACAGGAGGACGATCCAAGGCAACGAAACGACCGCGAAGCTGAGCAGTGCACGGAGCGACCGCAGCAGTTGCTCGCGCGATTCGTCGATGAAGGCGGCCGGGGAGCCGAACGCCTCGCCCGCGCCGCCCGAACGGGCCGCGTAGCGCACTTCGGTCGTCGAGGTCGCGACGCGCCGCGACAGCAGGGCGAGGTTCGCGCGCGCGGCGTCGAGCCCTTCCTGCGCGTCCGCAAGCGCCTTTTCCGCGGCGACAAGGTCGCCGACCGACCCCTGCCGCGTGCGAAGCAACTCCGTCAGCCGCGCGACCAGCAGCGAGCGCTGGCGCAGACGCGCACCGGCATCCACCGTCGCCTTGGTCACATCCTCCGATTCCATCGCGATGTCGCTGGTGCGGGCGCCCGCGCCGGCGGCGGCCTGTTCGAGCGCGGCGGTGAAACGGCGTGCCAGCCGGGCATCGATCTCGATCGCCATCGACCCGCTGCCGCCGGATCCGTCTTCGCTCGCCTCGCGGCTGCTGCGCAGCACGCGGCAGCCGCCGCGCGTCAGACGCCGGCAAAGCCCCTCGTGCCGGGATTGCAGCGCGGGGATCGCCGCGGGATCGAGTTCGAAGCCGAGCCGATAGACATAGGCGATTCGCTGGCCCGTCACCGGCCTCGCCGGCGCGGCTTCTTCCTGCGCGTCGAACGCCTTCATGGAATGGCTGGTCGGTTCGGCGGAGCAGGCGCTGATCGAAGCGGCCACTATCAGCATCATGACACGGCGCATCGCGCTGCTCCCTCGACCCGTCGCGCGATCGTCGGGCGTGCGTCGGTGTCCGTCAAGCTTGCACCGTGGCGCGGCCGCAACACGCAGAATCAATCAGTTGCCTTTCGGAACGGACCCGGTGCATGGGCGCTCCCCCAACCGAACCGGCAAAATGCCGGCGGGTCGCTTCTGAGAGGGCAAGGTTATGTGGCGTAAGGCTTTGGGATTGGCCGCGGTGTCGGCCGGCGTGCTGGCGTGGACGGGCGCGGCCGAGGCGAGCGGTTTCTCGCTCAAGGAACAGTCGGCGAAGGAAACGGGCCGGGCGTTCGCGGGCGGCGCGGCGGCGGCGGACGATGCCTCGATCATCTTCTACAACCCCGCCGGCATGACCAAGCTGGAGCGCAGCCAGGTCTCGCTCAACAGTCATTTCCTGTTCGTCGACAGCGCCCAGCAAAATGACGGCACCACGCTGACCGTGCCCGGCCGCCCGACCGCGATCCCCGTCACCGGCAACAACGGCGGCAATCCGTTCGACCAGCCGGTGATCGTGCCCACCGGCTATGCCGCGTTCCGGGCCAGCGACCGGCTGTGGTTCGGCCTCGGCATCAGTGCGCCCTTCGGCCTGAAGGTCGAGTACGACCAAGGCTTTTTCGGACGCTATGATTCGCTCAAGTCCGAGGTGAAGACGGTCAACATCCAGCCGAGCTTCGGCTATGCGCTGAACGATAACGTCTCGATCGGCGGCGGCGTCGATATCCAGCAGATCGACGTGAAGCTGCGCAACGCGCTCCCCAACCTCGTCCCCGGTGCGGGCGACGGCGAGCTCAACATCTCGGGCGACGACCTGTCGGTCGGCTGGAATGCGGGCGTGCTGCTGAGCTTCGGCAAGGCCCGGCTGGGCGCGCATTACCGGTCGAAGGTTTCGCACCGACTGGACGGCACCTATCAGGTGTCGGGGCTGGTCGGGCCGCTGGCGGGCGCCAACACCCGCACCTTCGCCACCGCGCCGCTCGACATTCCCGAGAGCGTGACGGTCAGTGCGATGTACGGCGTCGGCGATCGCGTCCGCCTGATGGCGACGGGCCAGTGGTTCAACTGGTCGCGGTTCGAGGCGATCACGGTGCAGCCGCTCGGCCGCCCGGCCGTGGTCAACGAGCAGAACTACAAGGATAGCTGGTCGGGCCACGGCGCGGTCGAGTTCGACGCGACCGAGCGGCTGACGCTGCGCGCGGGCGGGCTGTACGACACTACGCCGACGCAGGACGCGTTTCGCACGACGCGCGTGCCCGACGGCGACCGGATCTGGGCGACCGCGGGCGCGACGTGGAAGCTCAACGACCGGCTCGACGTAAATGTCAGCTATGCGCACGTGTTCGTGAGCGAGGAGAAGATCAACCGCACCGACACGCTGTTCGCGGGTACGGCGGCGGCGACCCAGGCGCGGATCGTATCGACGAACACTGGCAATGCCGACGTGATCGGCACGTCGCTGACGATCAAGCTGTAATCAGACGGGGAGCGCCGTCGCGGCGCTCCCCGATCAAGCTTAGGCGACCTTGAACCCTTCCTTGTTCATTGCCGCTGCCAGCGCCTTGTTCTTCTCGTCGGAGAGCTGCGCGCGCAGGGAGGGGAACAGGTCGGTCTCCTCCTCGGTCATATGCTTTTCGAGGTCCGCGCGGAACTTGCGCAGCTTGGCGGGAAACTCGGCGCTGTCGCGGGGCATGTTGTCGAGCTCGTAGAGATACTGCTTCACATAGCCGTGATCGCGGGTGAGGTGATCGGCCTCCTCGGTCCGGCCCGCTTCGCGCAGCGCGGGGTAGACGACGTTGCCTTCCTCGACATCGTGCTTTGCCAGCGCGTGCTTGAGCTGTGCGAGCAGGATCGCGCGCTTGGTCGTGTTGCGGCTTTCGGTCGCCTCGAGCGCGTCGAAGATCTTGAGCACCGCCTTGTGCTCGGCGGTGAGCGCGGCGACCCAATCGGCGGCGAGCGCGCTGGGTGCCTGTACCGCGGCCTTGCGGCCCAGCATCGCCAGCACGCCGATCGCGGCGCCGGCGGTGGCGGCGCCGGCGATGACGCCCAGATTGCTCTGATGCGCGGTCGGTTTCTCGGTTGTGGGGGCGGTCGTCATCACGCTAGCTCCTTCGATTGCGAGGGTCCGATACCCGTCACAACCCATTGAGCACGTTGGACGTTCCGATCAGTGCCTTGCGGCGGCGGCCATTTCGGCGTTGCGACGCGTCGCTGCGGCGAGCGTCTCGGTCACGAGGCGGACGAGCGCCCGATCGGCGTCGAGCACGTTCAGTCCCTCGCGCGTCGAGCCGCCGGGACTGGCGACGCGATCGGCGAGGACC
Organism: uncultured Sphingomonas sp.; assembly: GCA_913775795.1. Classification (GTDB taxonomy): domain Bacteria; phylum Pseudomonadota; class Alphaproteobacteria; order Sphingomonadales; family Sphingomonadaceae; genus Sphingomonas. The sequence goes on from CAJYLT010000024.1 coordinate 22,410, forward strand.
GCAGGCGTATCGTCCGCACCCGCCGCCAGCATCGCCGACCCCTCGACCGTGGCGCGGGCGAGGCGGAGCGACTGGTCGGCGGGCAGGCCCAGCGCCTCACCGCCCTTCGCCAGCGCGTCGATGAAGCGATAGGTGAAGCCCGGCCCGCTGCCCGACAGGGCCGTCACGACGTCGAACAGCGACGGATCGACCCATTCGACATGGCCGAGCGGGGCCATCAGCGCCTCGGCCGCCGCGCGCACCGGGGCTGCATCGCTGTCGGTGTGGAGCGCGACGACGCCCTTGCCGATCGCGACGGGCAGGTTGGGCATCGCCCGCACGATCGCCCGCGCGGCGAAGCGAGAGCGCAGGTCGGCGATCTCGACGCCCGCCAGGATCGAGACGAGCATCGCCGGCTCGGCCTCACGGATCGCGGGGGCGACGGCGTCGATCATCTGCGGCTTGACCGCGAGGATCAGGATGTCGGGGGCGGGGCCGTCGGGGGCCTCGGCCACGACCTGCACGCCGTCGGGGACGACGGGATTGCCCGGATCGATGATGGTGATGCGCTCGGCCGCAATGCCGCTCGCGACCCAGCGGCGCAGCATCGCGCCGCCCATGTTGCCCGCGCCGACCAGCCAGAGGCGGGCCGGCTCGCCCTCGACGCCTGTCATGCCTCGCCTTGGGTCTCGATCAGCGCGGCGGCGATGGCTTCCTTGGGGCTCTTGCCGCCCCACAGGACGAACTGGAACACGGGGTAGAAGCGCTCGCACTCGTCGATCGCGGTCTCCACCAAGAGTTCGGCGCGATCGAGGCTCAGCGTCGCGCCATCCTCCTCGTCGCTCATCATCGCGGCGTGGCGATAGAGGAGGATGCCGCTCGACGACCAGAGCTCGAAATGGCCGATCCAGAGCTGCTCGTTGACCAGCCCGATGGTCTCGTAGATCGCTGCGCGCCGCTCCTCGGCGATGCGGATGTCGGGCAGGGCGAGGAACTGAAGGACGCCGTCCTCCTCGCGCCAGATCGCGCGCAGTTCGTATTCGGTCCAGCTACCCTTGAACTTGGCGACGATCTCGTCGTCTTCGCGCTCGTGGCTCCATCCATGCGCGGCGAAATAGCTCTCGAGCATGTCGATGGGGGCGGCGTCTTCGCGGTCAAACTCGGCTTCGTCGAGCATTGGTCTTTCCAGCGGCGGCAACATGCCGTCCAATTCATGGTGCCGTGCAGCAAGCGACAGTGCAAGTCGCGGGATGGGCGCGCGTCGCATAAAGTTGTGGACTAAAGGCCCATAAAACAAGGGCGAGGCCATCGTCGCCGAGGACCCCGCCCCATTTTGCGACGACTTCGCCGCGTCAGCGACCGCGTTCGTCGGGCATGCGGATGTTGGGACCGAGATTCTCGATCACCTGCCGCGCATCGAAGCTGCGCACGTCCTTGGGCTTCGGGCCGCGGCCGGTCAGGATCTCGGCTTGCGCTTCGTACCGGTCGATCTGGCGCACGTCGGTGATCCCGCCGCCGAAGCCACCGCCCCAGCCGCCCCAACCACCCCAGCCGAAGCCCGGGCGGTAATAGCGCCAGCGCGGACCCCAGCCGCCCCAGCCGCCGAACCCGCCGCCCCAGCCCGGGCCATAGAAGGGGTCGTCATAGACGCGGGTATCGGTCTTGCGCTCCGTATCGCGGTCGACGAGCGTGAAATTGTCGAACCCACGCTCCAGCGTCAGCTGTGCCGCGCGGAAGAGGAGGTAGCGCTCGACCGTCTCGCGCGAGGTCAGGCTGTTGCCGGCGAAGCCGACGCGGAACCGGTTCTGCTCGATCTGTTCGTCGAAGAAGCCGGTGCGATAGCTGCCCTGGCCATTGATCGGGCGATAGGGGGTCGGCGTCGCGCACGCCGACAGCGAAACCGCGCCAGCCACGACCAGTGCAACGGGGCCGATCCGACGCGCAAGGAACTTGGACATTCGAACTCTCCGGTCTGGATGCGAGGGGGCGCACCCGATCATTTGTGAACGCATGGGGCCGCGGCTTTTATCCACGGCTCGCGCGCGACGATCTGTGCCGCATCGTCGATTAGCGGTTGCTGAATGGCAAGGGTTCCGATGGCCTCTTCCGTCCGTGCGCCTGCGGCACTAGGGCTATGTCCATGGAACAGGGGCGCGTCGGCGCACCGCCACCCCGGCGGCGGACATGATCGAGTCGACCGGACAGATGGCCCTCGCGGGCGCGGTGCTGGCGGTGCTGGTCGCGGGCGCTGCCTATGCGCTGTATCTGGGTCTCAAGCTGCGCGCCGGGGCGAAGGGCGTCGAGGCGGACAATGCCCGGCTCTGGGCGCTGATCCGCTCGGCACCGGCGCGCGCGATGGTGGTGCGCGGCGACGGACGGATCGAATTGTCGAGCCAGTTGCTCGACTGGCTGGGGCTTTCGGCCGCGCCACGCGAACTGGGCGGACTGTCGGCGGGCGAGGCCGGGCTGGTGGCCGAGGATGCCGAGCGGCTGGCCGCCGCGATCGAGGGCGCCCGCCGCGCCGCGATCCCGTTCCGCCTGCCCGTCCGCGCCGCCGGCAGCGATCGCCTATTGATGGCGGCAGGCGAGCGGGCGTCGGCGGCGCTCACTCGCGATGCGGGGGTCATCATCTGGTTCTTCGACGCGACCGAGACGCAAGGCGAGGTCCAGCGCCTGTCCGAGCGGGTCGAGCTGCTGCGCGATGCGTACCAGGCGCTGAAGGGTCTGATCGAGGCGGCGCCGATGCCGATGTGGTATCGCAGCGGCGACCTTCGCCTTGCGCTCGTCAACTCGGCCTATGTCGCCGCGGTCGAGGCGTCGGACGCCGACGATGCCGTCGCGCGCCAGGTCGAGCTGGTCGAGATGGGCGCCCCCGGCGCATCGCCGCCCCAGGCGCTCGCTGCGCGCGAGGCGGGGAGTCCGCGGGCGACCGCGATGCCCGCGACGATCGGTGGCCAGCGCCGGATGCTGCGCGTCCACGACGTGCCGCTCGCCGATGGCGGCATCGCCGGCTTCGCGATCGACATCGAGGAGCTGGAACAGGCGCGCACCGGCATCAAGCGGTTCGGCGAAGCCCAGCGCGCGATGCTCGACCGCATCTCGGCCGGGGTGGTACAGTTCGGCCCCGACCGCGCGCTCGTCTTCTGCAACCAGCCGTTCCGCCGCATGTTTGCGATGCGCGGCGAGTGGCTGGCCGACCGGCCCGAGTTCGACCGCGTGCTCGAACGGATGCGCGAGGGCGGCCGGATTCCGGAAGTTCGCGACTTTCCCGGCTGGAAGAACGAGCGGCGCGGGTGGTTCACCTCTACCGATGCGCAGATCGAGGAAAGCTGGCTCTTGGCGGGCGGTACGCACTTGCGCGTCGTCGCGCAGCCGCTGCCCGATGGCGGGCTGCTCCTCGTGTTCGAGGACCGGACCGAGCAGGTGCAGCTTGCCAGTGCGCGCGATACCCTTTTGCGCGTCCGCACCGCGACGATCGAGAATTTGTTCGAGGCGATCGCGGTGTTCGGCGCAGACGGGCGGGTGCAGCACTGGAACAACAAGTTCCGCACCGTCTTCGGCCTCGACGAATCGCTGCTTGGCGAGCATCCGCGCGTCGATGCGCTGGCGCGGGATATCGCGCCCCGGCTCGCCAATCCGTCGCGTGCGGCGCTGATGGCGGAGCTGGTCCGCTCGGCCACCGCCGACCGGCTCCAGCGCGGCGGGCGCGTCGCCTTTGCCGACGGGCGGCATTTCGAGTTTGGCGCGGTGCCGCTGCCCGACGGCAATGCGCTGCTGACGATGCTCGACATTTCCGACAGCCGGAAGATCGAGCAGGCCTTGCGCGACCGCGCCGAGGCGCTGGAGGCGGCGGACAAGGTCAAGACCGCGTTCGTCGCGAACATGAGCTATGAACTCCGCACGCCGCTCACCTCGATCAAGGGGTTCGCCGAGATGCTGGGCGCGGGCTATGCCGGCGCGCTGACTGAGACGGGGCAGAGCTATACGGGCGCAATTCTCGAGTCGGTCGAGCGGCTGGGCGCGCTGGTCGACGACGTGCTCGACCTCACGCTCGCCGATCAGCCGCCGGTGCGCGAGGCGCTCAATGTCGGCGACGCCGCCGAAACCGCCGCCGCGGCGGTCGCGCCGCTGGCCGGCGAGAAGCGCATCGACCTCGCCACCGAGGTACAGGGCAGCGCGGGCAAGGTGCAGGCCGAGGGGCGGCGCATCCGCCAGGCGGTGGAGCACGTCCTGCGCCACGCGATCCTCCATACGCCGGCGGGCGGCCGCGTCCTACTCCATGTCGACGGCGACAAGGATCGCGCGCGGATCGTCGTGTCCGACAATGGCCCGGGCATGTCGGCAGAGGCGCAGGCGCATGCCTTCGACCGCTTCGCGCGGCATGGCTCGGGCGATCGCGGCGATCGGGCGCTCGACCTTGGCCTGCCGATCGCGCGCCAACTGGTCGAGGCGCATGGCGGCACCGTGACGCTGCTGTCCGAACCGGGGCAGGGGACGCTGGTGACGATCGAGCTACCCCGGCGATGATCGACCTGCCCGACGAAGCCGCCGCGCTTGCGTTCGGCCGAACGCTGGCGTCGGCGTTGCAGCCCGGCGATGCGGTCACGCTGTCGGGGCCACTCGGGGCGGGCAAGACGACGATCGCGCGCGGGCTGCTGGCGGCGCTGGGGCTGGAGGGGGAGGCGCCGAGCCCGAGCTATGCGATCGTTCAGAGCTATGCCCCGCCCGAGGTGCGATTGCCGGTGCTGCACGTCGATCTCTACCGGATCGAGGACGAGGGCGAACTGCTCGAACTCGGGCTCGACGACGCCCGCTATGACGGGGCGCTGCTGGTCGAATGGCCCGAGCGCGTGGGCGCGCACGTCTTTCCGGACGCCCTTCGCCTGACGCTGGTCGTCGCCGGCGATGGCGCGCGGCGCTTGACAGCGGAGGTGCCGGCGGCATGGGAAGGCCGATGGCCCCTGACCTGAATCCGCCGGCTGCGGCGCGCGCCTTCCTTGCCTCGATCGGCTGGGGCGATGCGGAGATCGAGCCGATCGCCGGCGACGCCTCGTTCCGCCGATATTTCCGCATCGTCGCGCCCGGCCGCCACGCGATCCTGATGGACGCGCCGCCCCCGCACGAGGATCCGCGTCCGTTCCTGTCGGTCGCGCGCTGGCTGACCGATCGCGGGTTCGCGGCGCCCGAAATCTATGGCGAGGACTTGGGCCGCGGCCTCGTGCTCCTCCAGGATTTCGGCAATGCCCGGATGCGCGAGACCGTCGATGCCGCGCCCGAGAGCGAACTGCGCCTCTATGAAGAGGCCGTCCGCCTGCTGATCCGCCTGCGCGACTATGCGCCGATGGACCTGCCGCCCTACGACCTCGAGGTATACCTGCGAGAGGCGCGGCTGCTGGTCGAATGGTATGCGCCGGCGCTCGGCCTCGACGTCGATCTGGCGGGGTATGAGCGGGCGTGGGTAGAGGCGCTGGCGCCGCTGTCGCCGCCCAGCGTCACGGTGCTGCGCGACTATCATGCCGAGAACCTGATGCTGATCGAGGGGGCGGAGACGCTCGGTCTGCTCGACTTTCAGGACGCGCTGGCGGGGCATCCGGCCTATGATCTGGTGTCGCTGCTTCAGGATGCGCGGCGCGACGTGCCTGCGTCGGTGGAGGCGGCGATGCTCGACCTCTATGTCCGCACGGTGGGCGCCGACGACAGCTTCGCGGTTGCCTATCATGTGCTCGGCGCGCAGCGGAACGCCAAGATCGTCGGCATCTTCACCCGGCTGTGGCAGCGCGACGGCAAGCCGCGCTATCCGACCTTGTGCCCGCGCGTTTGGCGCTATCTGGAGCGCGACCTCGCGCATCCGGCGCTCGCCCCCGTCGCGGCATGGTTCGACGCCAACATCCCGGCGCACCTGCGCGGCGACCCGATCGAGCTGACCCGCTGATGGCCAAGACCCGCGCCATCCGACCCAACCCCGCCGTCGCCGTGCCGACAACCGCGATGGTGATGGCCGCCGGCCTCGGCAAGCGGATGCGGCCGCTGACCGCCACCCGGCCCAAGCCGCTGGTCGAGGTCGCGGGCAAGCCGCTGATCGATCACGTCTTCGACCGGCTGCGGTCGGCGGGGGTCGAGCGCGCGGTGGTCAACGTCCATTACCTCGCCGACGTGCTCGAAGCGCACCTGACGCACAGGGTGAAGGGGATCGAGATCGCGGTGTCGGACGAGCGGGCGCAGTTGCTCGAAACCGGCGGCGGGCTGGTCAAGGCGCGGGGGCTGCTCGGCGACGATCCGATCCTGTGCGTCAACAGCGACAATCTGTGGGTCGACGGGCCGGTCGACGCGATCGTCCAGCTCGCGCAGATGTGGGACGCTGACCGGATGGATGTGCTCCTCCTGATGGTGCCGCTCGCCCGCGCCAACGGCCATGCGGGGCGCGGCGACTTCCACCTCGATGCCGGGGGGCGGATCGTCCGCCGCCGCGCGTCGGGCCGGCTGGCGCCGTTCGTCTATACCGGCGTGCAGATCCTCAGTCCCGCGATCATCCGCGATTATCCCGAGGGGCCGTTCTCGACCAACCTGTTCTGGAACCGCGCGATCGAGGCGGGGCGGGCGTACGGCGTCACGCATGAGGGGCTGTGGTTCGACGTCGGTAGCCCCTCGTCCATCGGCATGACCGAGGCGCTGCTCGCCGATGGCTGAAGGGGTGCGCGGGCCGCAGGTCTTCACCATCCCCGCGCACAAGGCGTTCGCCGACACGCTCGCCATCGGCCTGATCCGCCGGTTCGGGCGCGAGCCGATGGGGCTCGCGCGCGGCGTCGTGATCGTTCCCACCAGTCGCGCCGCGCGCGCGATTAACGACGCCTTCGTCAGGCTGAGCGACGGCGGCCTGCTGTTGCCCCGCATCGTCGCGGTCGGCGACCCGGACCTCGACGAGGCGGTCGGTCCGTTCTTCGACCCTGCCGATGCCGCGCCGGTGCCGCCCGCGGTCGATCCGCTCAAGCGCCGCCTGATCCTCGCGCGGCTGTTGCAGGAGACGCGCCCCGGTCTGGACCCGGCGGAGGCGGTGCGGCTGGCCGGCGACCTCGCTCGCACGCTCGACCAGTTGCAGGTCGAGGAGATCGCCCCCGCTGCGCTGCGCGCTATCGACCTGTCGGGTGAGTTGTCGCAGCACTGGGCGACTGCGCTCTCGACGTTCGAGGTGGTGCTCGATCGCTGGCCCGGTGAGCTTGAGCGGCTCGGCGCGATTGACCTGGTCGAGCGACGCCGCCGGCTGCTCGATAGCGCGTGCCGTGCGTGGGAGCGGGCGAGCCCGGCGCGGTTCGTGTGCGCGGCGGGCGTGACCTCGCCCGTGCCGTCGGTCGCGCGCCTTTTGCGCTGCGTTGCGGGGCTGCCCGACGGCTTCGTGGTGCTGCCGGGCCTCGCGACCGGGCTGGACGAGGCGGCGTGGGACGCGCTCGGCCCGCACGCGCCCGATCCGGCGACCGGCGAGGTTCGCCGATCGGTCGAGACGCATCCGCAGTTCGCGCTCAAGCTGCTGCTCGACCGCATGGGCGTTGCGCGCGCCGAGGTGCGACCGTGGCGCGTCGCGAGCGAACTCGACGCGCCGCCCGCCCGCAGCAAAGCGATCGACAGCGCGATGCTGCCCGCCGTCCTCACGCATCGCTGGCCGACGCTGCCGCGTGCCGAGCGGCGGTTCGAAGGCGTCACCGCGCTCGAAGTCGCCACCCCGGCCGAGGAGGCGCAGGGGATCGCGCTCAAGCTGCGCGAGGTGCTGGAGACGCCGGCAAGGACCGCTGCGCTGGTGACGCCCGACCGCAACCTCGCCGCGCGGGTCGCCGCGCATCTGGCACGCTGGGGCGTCGCGATCGACGATTCGGCGGGGC
>CAJYLT010000025.1 GCA_913775795.1 uncultured Sphingomonas sp.
TCCGCGAAATGATGGCAGACCGGCTGCGGCATGCCAGCGGCCAGATCGCCCGCGATCCGCGCGATCGCCGCCCGGCCCGCCCCCAGATGCTGTTCCAGCGTCCGGGGTTCGTTGTCGGCCTTGTCGCCAATAACGCGCTCACCCCTCCAACCCCACGTACAGTTCGCGCGAGCACCGCCAGCCTTCGCCGACCTCCCGCCATTCGGCGAGATAGACGCCCGCCAACCCGCCGTCGCTGCGCCACCGCCCGATCTCCGCCGCGACGCCTTCGCCCGCCTCGATCCGCTCGACCTCGCGCACGAAACGGCCGCCGCCTGCCAGCAGCCGCCGCCACGCGCGCGCGATCGCCAGGCGCCCCACCAGCGGCTCGCCGCCGGCGGGGACCAGCACGCAGTCGCGGCTGATCGGCCCGACCGCGCCCTCGAAGTCGCCCGCCGCGATCGCGGCGTTCCAGTGAAGCCGCGCGGTGCGGATCGCGCCTTCCACCGGGGTCATTGCGACAGCGGCACCACCGCCCCGCCCTTCATCACGAACGCCACCGACTTGAGCACGCGCACGTCGCTCAAGGGATCGCCCGCCACCGCGATCAGGTCGGCGGCCTTGCCCGGTTCCAGCGACCCGATCTCGCTCGCCAGCCCCAGCAGTTCGGCGGCGTTCACCGTCGCCGCCTGGATCGCCTGCACCGGGGTCATGCCGTGCTGGACCATCAGTTCGAACTCGTCGGCGTTGCGGCCGTGCTTCGAGACGCCGGCATCGGTGCCGAAGGCGATGCGGACGCCCGCGGGCACCGCTTTCTCCAGCGCCTTGCCGGTGATCGAGATGCGCCAGTCGATCTTCTTGCGCACTTCCGGCGGATAGGCGTTGGGGTCGCGCGCGATCCGCTCTTTATATCCATTCACCGTCGACAGCGTGGGGATGTAGAAGGCGCCAGCCTTCTTCATCATCGCGATGGCTTCGTCGTCCATCAGCGTACCGTGCTCGATCGAGTCCGCGCCCGCCGCCATCGCCACCTTGATCCCGTCGGCGCCGTGCGCGTGGACCGCGACCTTCTTGCCATAGAGGTGCGCGGTCTGGACGATCGCGTTCGCCTCGTCGTTGAACATCTGCGCGCCAAGCCCCGCGCCGATGCGGCTGTTGACCCCGCCGGTGGTCGCGATCTTGATGACGTCGGCGCCGCGGCCGATCTGGGTGCGCACCGCCTTTCGGCATTCCTCGACCCCGTCGCACAGATTGTCGGTATGCGGATGATCGCGCAGCTCGTCGTTGAGGCCGAGGCGCGCATCCATATGGCCCGAGGTGGTCGAGATCGACCGCCCCGCATCGACGATCCGCGGCCCCGTCGTCCACCCCCGTGCGATCGCATCGCGCAGCGCCAGCGTCGCCCCGTCGTCACCCAGGTTGCGCACGGTGGTAAAGCCCGCGCGCAGCGTCTTCATCCCGTTCCACTGCGCCTCATAGGCATGCATCTGCGGCCCCTCGGTGAACTCGGACAGCAGCCCCTCCTGCCCCGCCCGATCGGAAGCCAAGTGGACATGTGCGTCGATCAGGCCGGGAAGCACGGTCTGGCTCGACAGGTCGATGACGCCGCTGCGGTCGGCGGGCGGCCGGTGCCCGTCGATCAGCTCGACGATCCGCCCGTCCCGCACCACGATCGTCGTCGCCCCGCGCACCGGCTTGCCCGGCCGGTCGATGACCCGGCCAGCGAAAATATAAGTCGTGGCGGGCGTCGGCGCTGCGGCGGGCGACACGACCTGAAGCGCGAGCGGCAGGAACAACGGCATCTGGAAACTCCCCGAAATCGCCCGCGGTCTGGCGCGGTGCGGATGGCGGGGTTGTTCCCGAGTGCGGGCGCGGTGGCAAGCGCGGGGTTGCCCGGCCGCGTGGCTCGCGCAACCCCGCGACCCGCGTTACTTCGCCGCGTCGATGCTCGCGATCGCCTGGGCCGCGAGCGCGGTGTCGACCGCGCGCATCGCCCCGCCGACATCGGCGCGGAAGCGGGCGGGATCGACCGTCACGACATAGGATCGCGTCTTGTTGCCGCCCCCGCCGAACAGCGCACCGGCGATATTGCCGATCGCGTCGCTGCGTTTCTGACCGCGGGTGGTGGTGTCGTCGACCGACAGGACCGAATCCCCGGGCACCACCACCGGGCTGGCCAGAATGTAGCGCGTGGGCTCGACCGGCTGACCGACGATGCCCGCCTGACGCGTAGGCCCGGCGATCCACAGATGGGTGGAGATCGGCTCGACCGACATCGTCACCTGGCTCTGCACTTTGGCGGTCGAGGACCGGATGCCGAGGAGGCCGCGTTTGTCGCTCGACTTCTGCTCGACGAAATTGACGGCGATGCGCACCCCCAGCAGCGCCGCGCCGAGTTCCTTGGCGGCGGCGGGCTGGTCCCAATAGGCGCGGCTGCCGATATTCGCCATCGACCCGCGCTCGGGATCGCTGATGTGGAAATAGATCGGTAGCCCCTTCGGCGTCACGAAGGTGGAGGTGGTGCCGTCACCGGTCTTTCCCTCGAACGGCGCAGGCTGCGCCTTGGCCAGCAGCTTGGCGAGATTGGGGCTGGCGGCCTTCGCTGCGTCGAGCGGTATCACGGTGACGCCCCGTGCCGCCAGCGTGCCGACAAAATCGTCATACAGGCTGTCGGCGATCGCCTGCATGTCAGCCGGGCTTAGCCCTTGCAACGCATAGCTCTGACTAAGGCTGGCCCAGGCGCGGTTCGACGACTTCTTCGATTCGGTGACAAACTGGACCTGGAAATAAGGAATTACGACTTTGCGCACCTGGCTGGCGTCGTCTCTGCCGATGCGCTTCAGCAGGCCGGCAGGAAGCGGTGCGCCGGCGATATAGGCAACAGGCTCACCGGGCTTTGCGTTGACCCATTGCGATCCGCCCATCTGCGCCGCCGCAGGCAAAGACTTTTACCGTAACCACTTCGATCGCCCCCTCGCGGCCCTGATAGTCCACCGCCTCGCCCGGTTCGGCATCCATCATCGCCTGGGCGATGGGGGCGGTGAACGGGATGGCGCCGTCGGTCACGTCCGCCTCGTCGCTGCCGACCAGCGCCACGGTGCGGGTCTGGCCGTTCAGCCGGTACGTGACCCGCGTGCCGAACGCGACAGCATCGCCCGACGGCACCGGCTGGACCTCGGCGGTGCTCGCGCGGGCATGCCAGTAGCGCAGGTCGCGGCGGAGCGCCTTTTGCTCGTCGTCCGACGCCGCCTCGACCGCCGCTTCCAGTTCCGCCACCCGCGCCTCGATCAGCGAAAGGCCGCGTGCGGTGACGAGGTTGGGGCCGGGCGGTAGCGGCAATTCGAAGGTCGGCTCGCGGTGCGCGTCGTCGTCCTCCCGGCGAAAGGCGACGCTCATATCGGCTGGTTGAACGTGTCGCAGGCGGCGGGATTGCCGCTCTGCAAGCCGACGCGCAGCCACTTCACGCGCTGGGCAGAGGTGCCGTGGGTGAAGCTGTCGGGCACGACCGTGCCGCCCGCCTCGCGCTGCAGCGTGTCGTCGCCGATGGCATTGGCGGCGCGCAGCCCCTCCTCGATATCGCCGGGTTCCAGCCGGTCCTTGTTCTGCGCGGCCCAGACGCCGGCATAGCAATCGGCCTGAAGCTCCAGCCGCACCGATTGCGCATTGCCCTGCGCCTCGGGCAGCGAACGCTGCGCCTGGCTGACGCGCTGCGCGTCGCCGGTCAGGTTCTGGATATGGTGGCCGACCTCATGCGCGATCACATAGGCCTGGGCGAAGTCGCCCGCCGCGCCGAACTTGTTCTGCAACTCGTCGAAGAAGCTGGTGTCGAGATAGACGCCCTGGTCGGGCGGGCAATAGAACGGCCCGGCGGCCGACGTCGCCGACCCGCAGCCCGTCGACACGCCGCGCTGATAGAAGTTGAGCGTCGGCTCGCGATAGGTCTGCCCCCGTGCCTGGAACAGCTTGCCCCAGGTCTGCTCGGTCGAGGCGAGCACCTGGCACGAGAAGCGCCGCTCGGCGGTGTTGCAGACGCTCGCCCCGCTCGTCGGCGCGCCGTTTCGCGTCGTCGGCGCCCGACCGCCGCCGGTCAGACCGCCGAGGCCACCCATCGACAAGAAGACGATCCCGACCACCACGAGTAGCCCGATGCCGCCGCAGCCCATGCCGCGCCCGAGGAACAGGGGCAGCAGCCCGAGCAGCGGAAACCCGCCGCCCCCGCCGCCGCCGGAACCCAGGTCGCGGACATTGTCGCTGGGATCGAAATCGTCGAGGCGCATCGGCCGCCCTTTATCTGGTTTGATCGTTACGCCCTCAAATGCTTGAGCAACCCTCGCCGTTGCAAGCGACATGACCGATTTTTCATGTCTCCCGCCATTGCCGCGTCGCAGCATCGAACCCATAACCCCTGTCATGGCCGATGCCGAAGCGCCCCCGCCCGTGAAACGCCGCCGCACCGCCTCGATGCCGCTGCCTGATTGCGTGGCGCTAGTGCTGCAGGGCGGCGGCGCGCTCGGCAGCTTTCAGGCGGGTGTGATCGAGGCTCTGGCGGCGAGTGAGGTCGAGATCGACTGGGTCGCGGGCATCTCGATCGGCGCGGTCAATGCCGCGATCGTCGCGGGCAACCCGCCGGAGAAACGCGTCGAGCGGCTCCGCGCCTTCTGGGACACGGTGACGGGCGCATTGCCGAGCTTCCCCATCTATGAGGACGAGCGCATCCGCGAGGCGGTGCACGAATGGTCGGCGATGGCGGTGGCGAGCTTCGGCGTCCCCGGCTTCTTCCGCCCGCGTGCCTGGCCACCCGCGCTGGCGGTGCCCGGCACCTGCGGCGCGCTCAGCTTCTACGATACCGCGCCGCTGGTCGAGACGCTGGACCGGCTGGTTGACTGGGACCTGCTCAACGACGGGCCGGTGCGCGTGTCGGTGGGCGCGGTTGAGATCCAGTCGGGCAATTTCCGCTATTTCGACAACCGCCTCGGCGATCGGCTGGACGCGCGGCACATCATGGCCTCGGGCGCGCTGCCGCCGGGGTTCGCGCCGGTCGAGATCGACGGCAAGCTCTACTGGGACGGCGGGCTCGTTTCGAATACGCCGCTGACGCACGTGCTCGATCATCAGGATGAGGCGATGCTGGTGTTTCAGTGCGACCTCTTCTCCTCGACCGCAGAGCCGCCGCGCACGCTGATGGACGTCATGGCCCGCGAGAAGGAGATCCGGTATTCGAGCCGCACGCGCTGGGTTTCGGCAGAGGCCGTCCGCCGCCGGGGTGTGCGGGACGCGATCCGCCGCGTGCTCGACAAGCTGCCCGCAGGGATGACAAGCGACCCCGATGTCGAGGCGCTGGCCGCGCTTGCCACCGAACACCCGCTGTCGCTCGTCCAGCTGATCCACCGCGCCAATGCGTGGGAGGGCGGCAGCCGCGACTACGAGTTCTCTCAGCGCACGATGCGCGAGCATTGGCAGGCCGGCCGCAACGCCGTCGCCGACACGATGGCCAACAGCCGCGTGCTGGCCGAAAACATCGTCGACGGCCGCACCGCCGCCTTCGACCTCACCCCCAAGCACCCTCACCCATAAGTCATCCCCACGGCTAAGGAAGCGTCGCCATGTTTCTCAAGGGCAAGACCGCCATCGTCACCGGCTCCACCTCGGGCATCGGCCTGGCCTATGCCAAGGCGCTGGCGGCCGAGGGAGCGAGCGTCGTCATCAACGGCTTCGGCGAGGCGGACGCGATCGAGAAGGAGCGTGCCGCGCTCGAGGAAACGAGCGGGGCGAAGGCGCTCTACGACGCCGCCGACATGACCAAGCCCGACCAGATCGCGGCGATGGTCCAGCGCGCGCATGACGAGCTCGGCGGGCCGGACATCGTCATCAACAATGCCGGCATCCAGCACGTGTCGAAGATCGAGGATTTCCCGATCGACAAATGGGATGCGATCATCGCGATCAACCTCACCTCCGCCTTCCACGTCATCCGCGCCGCGGTGCCGTTCATGAAGGAGAAGAAGTGGGGCCGGATCATCTCGACCGCCTCCGCGCATTCGAAGGTCGCGAGCCCCAACAAGGCGGCGTACGTCGCCGCCAAGCACGGCATCGCCGGCCTGACCAAGACCGTGGCGCTGGAGACCGCGACGTTCGGCATCACCGCCAATGCGATTTCGCCCGGCTATGTCTGGACCCCGCTGGTCGAGAAGCAGATCCCCGACACCATGTCGTCGCGCGGCCTGACCCGCGAACAGGTCATCAACGACGTGCTGCTCGACGCCCAGCCCACCAAGGAGTTCGTGACCGCCGAACAGGTCGCCGCCTTCGCGCTGTTCCTCTGCCGCGACGAGGCGGCGCAGATCACCGGCGCCAACCTTTCGATCGACGGCGGCTGGACGGCGTAAGGCTTCGTACCCCCGCGAAAGCGGGGGTACCCGGTCGCCGGGCTGCCGGGCCGTCCGAAATGCGCGATTGACCCCGGCGCACCGGGCGTCATGATAGCGACTGTGCGTACCCATTTTTTGAAAAGAGCCGCCGCCCTCGGGCTTCCTCTCGCAATCGCCGCGTGCGGTGGTGGCGGCGACCGGACCGAGGTTCGGAGCGCGGCCGCGAAACCCGCACCGATCCGGTCTGCAACGACGACCGACTGGCGCGTCGTCGCCTCCGACGCTGATCGCGACCGCATCCGCCGCTGGCGCGATGCCTGGATGGCGGCACTGCCCGCCGCGCGACGCGTCAATGCAGCGGAGGTCGCAGCGCAGGGCGCGCTTTTCGACCCCGATCGCGCGCTGTCCGACCCCGCCCCGCCCCCCGGCCGCTATCGCTGCCGCGTGTTCAAGCTGGGCTCCGCGAGCGCGAGCGGCCTCGCCTATGTCGCCTACCCCTATTTCGACTGCCGCGTCGGCGACGAAGGTGAATTGAGGAGCCTGTTCAAGGAAACCGGGTCGCAGCGCCCCGTCGGCCTGCTCTTTCCCGATAGCCCGACGCGGCAGGTGTTCCTCGGCACGCTGGTGCTCGGCGACGAGACCCGTGCGCTCGATTACGGGCAGGACAAGGACCGCGACATGGCCGGCGTGATCGAGCGGGTGGGCGACAGGCGCTGGCGCCTGACGCTCCCCTGGCCGCGGTTCGAATCGCAGGTCGACGTGGTGGAACTCGTGCCCGCCGCCTGAGCGGTCACGCGACGCAGCGCTCGCCGGCCGGCAGCCCGCTCGCATCGCCGGCGATCAGTTGCTCGGACAGCGTCGGCCAGCCGGTGAAGGCCCAGTCGAGCGGATATTCCTCGCGCATGATCTGGTCGCCCGACAGGCTTTCCTCGGGCGTCAATTCCTCCAGCGGCAGCGGCCCCCGCGCGCGGCAGTCCCAGAAGACGCGAACCCGCGGCCGCGACGCGCGCCGCCCGTTGGGCAGCGTCACCGCCAGCCGGTTCGACCGCATCCGGACGAGCAGCCCGGGCGGAAACACCCCCACCGTCTTCATGAACGCGAACAGCATCTCGCGGTCGAAATGCCCGGTCCATTCGGCCATCCGCCCGATCGCCTCGGCGGGGGACCACGCCTTCTTGTAGACGCGGTTGGACGTAAGCGCGTCGTACACGTCGCAGATCGCGGCCAGGCGCGCCCAGCGGCTGATCGCCTCGCCCTTCAGCCGGAAGGGATAGCCCGATCCGTCGATCCGCTCGTGATGATGGCGGCAAACGTCGAGGATGATCTCGCTCATGCCGCCATGCCGGCTAAGGAGGAGATAGCCCTGCTCCGGATGCGTACGGACGATCGCGTACTCCTCGTCGGTAAGCGAGGCGGGCTTGGTCAGGATGTGGTCGGGCACGACCATCTTGCCGATATCGTGGAGCAGGCCCGCCAGCCCCAGTTCGAACACCTCCTGCTCGCTCAGCCCCAGCGTGCGGGCCAGCCCGGTCATCAGCGCGCTGACCGCCAGCGAGTGGACATAGGTATATTCGTCGCGTTTCTTCAGCCGCGTGATCGCGATCAGCGCGTACGGATTGCGAGAGATCGAGGCGATGACGTCCGCGGCGATCGGCACGAACGCGTCAAGGCGCAGCGTCTCGCCCGCATGCGCCGACGCGAACAGGCCGGCGATGTCGCGGCTGGCGGTCGCCACCATCGCCTGTGCCCGTGCGCGCTCGTCCTCGAAGCTTGCCGCGGCATGCGTCGCCAGCAACGCGCGCGGCAGCGTCAGCGGCTCCTGCCCCACCACCGGCACCGGCGGCGCATCGCCGAGAGGGAGCCCGCGCCGTTCGTCGATCACCACCCCCTTCACGTCGCTCGCCAATATACGGTCGAGGTCGCTCTGGTCGATCAGCAGGAATCGGGTCAGCCAGAAGGGATGGTCGGTCCACGATCCCTCGAACCCATGGACGAACATGCCGAGGCGCAGTCGGTCGGGGGCTATCGTTCGAAGGGCAGTCGCGCGCATTATCCGCCCGGCATTAGCCGCAATCGATTAAGGGACGATTGAACGTCGCACCCCCGGTCCGTGCGATGGCGTACCGCCACGGGGATCGTGCGCGCTTATGCCCCAGCCCAAGGTTCGATAGCGCCCCCCTTCCCCGCGGCGCGGCCCCTTGCTAAGGCCCCGCTCGAATCTTCGCATTCGCAACATCGCCGGTTGCGCCCGCGCGGCCCCCTGGCCGCCTCCCCGCCGCGACCGGACACGACCGGGAAGGCATTGAATGACCGCCATCGGCAACGACACGCTCGGCACGCGCGACACCCTCACCGTCGGCGGCAAGTCCTACGAATATTACAGCCTGGCCAAGGCCGCGGCGAAGCTCGGCGACGTCAGCCGCCTGCCCTTCTCGATGAAGGTGCTGCTCGAGAACATGCTGCGGTTCGAGGACGGCGTGACGGTGACGCCCGACGACGCGCAGGCAATCGTCGACTGGCAGAAGGAGCGTCGTTCGGATCGCGAGATCCAGTACCGCCCCGCGCGCGTGCTGATGCAGGACTTCACCGGCGTTCCCTGCGTCGTGGATCTTGCGGCGATGCGCGATGCGATCACCGGCCTCGGCGGCGACGCGGCCAAGATCAACCCGCAGGTCCCCGTCCACCTCGTCATCGATCACTCGGTCATGGTCGACGAGTTCGGCACGCCCAAGGCGTTCGAGAACAACGTCGAGATCGAGTATCAGCGCAACGGCGAGCGGTACGAGTTCCTGAAGTGGGGATCGAAGGCGCTCGACAATTTCTCGGTCGTGCCGCCGGGCACCGGCATCTGCCACCAAGTGAATCTCGAATATGTCAGCCAGGCGATCTGGTCGTCGACCGACCCTGACGGCGCGACCATCGCCTATCCCGACACGCTGGTCGGCACCGACAGCCACACGACGATGGTCAACGGCCTGGGCGTGCTCGGCTGGGGCGTCGGCGGGATCGAGGCGGAGGCGGCGATGCTCGGCCAGCCGGTCTCGATGCTGATCCCCGAGGTCGTCGGCTTCAAGCTCACTGGCAAGCTGGCCGAGGGCATCACCGCCACCGACCTCGTCCTGACCGTCACGCAGATGCTGCGCGCCAAGGGCGTCGTCGGCCGCTTCGTCGAGTTCTACGGCCCGGGTCTCGCCTCGATGAGCCTGGCCGATCGTGCGACGATCGCCAACATGGCGCCCGAATACGGTGCGACCTGCGGCTTCTTCCCGGTGGACGACCGCACGCTCGATTACATGCGCCTCACCGCCCGCTCCGAAGAGAATGTCGCGTTGGTCGAGGCTTATGCCAAGGCCAACGGCTTCTGGCGCCATGACGATGCCGAGGACCCCGTGTTCACCGACACGCTCGAGCTCGACATGTCGACCGTGGTACCGAGCCTCGCCGGGCCGAAGCGCCCGCAGGACCGCGTGCCGCTGACGGACGTGGACGACGTGTTCAACGGCGACCTCGCCAAGGTCTACAAGAAGGACGCGCCCGCCCGCGTCGGCGTCGTGGGCAAGGACCACGACATCGGCGACGGCGACGTGGTGATCGCCGCGATCACGTCGTGCACCAACACCTCGAACCCCTCGGTCCTCGTCGCCGCCGGCCTCGTCGCGCGCAAGGCGCGGGCGCTCGGCATCAAGCCCAAGCCCTGGGTCAAGACCTCGCTGGCGCCGGGCAGCCAGGTCGTCACCGACTATCTCGACAAGGCGGGGCTCAGCGAAGACCTCGACGCGGTCGGCTTCAACCTCGTCGGCTATGGCTGCACCACCTGCATCGGCAATTCGGGGCCGCTGGCCGAGCCGATCTCGGCAGCGATCAACGGCAACGACATCGTCGCCGCCTCGGTCCTGTCGGGTAACCGCAACTTCGAGGGCCGCGTCAGCCCGGACGTGCGCGCCAACTTCCTCGCCAGCCCGCCGCTGGTCGTCGCCTATGCGCTGAAGGGCACGGTGACCGAGGATATCTACTCGACCCCGCTCGGCGAGGGCACCGACGGCCCGGTGTTCCTCAAGGACGTGTGGCCCTCGAACGACGAGGTCCGCGAGGTGATCGAGGCGAACATCGACGACGAGATGTTCCGCTCGCGCTATTCGAACGTCTATGCCGGCGACCGTCACTGGGCGGGCATCAGCGTCGAGGGGTCGGACACCTATGCCTGGCCGCCCGCCTCCACCTACATCGCCAACCCGCCCTATTTCGAGGGCATGGACATGACCCCGGCCCCGGTCGGCGACATCGTAGAGGCCAAGCCGCTGGCGATCCTGGGCGATTCGATCACCACCGACCACATCTCGCCTGCCGGCTCGATCAAGGCCGACAGCCCGGCGGGCAAGTGGCTGATGGAGCATCAGGTCTCGAAGGGCGACTTCAACAGCTACGGCGCGCGCCGCGGACATCACGAGGTCATGATGCGCGGCACCTTCGCCAACATCCGCATCAAGAACGAGATGGTCCCCGGCATCGAGGGCGGCATGACCCGCTACGGCGCGGAAGTCATGCCGATCTATGACGCGGCCCAGCGGCACAAGGCGGACGGCACCCCGCTGGTCGTCATCGGCGGCAAGGAATACGGCACCGGCTCTTCGCGCGACTGGGCGGCGAAGGGCACCAACCTGCTCGGCGTGCGCGCAGTCATCACCGAGAGCTTCGAGCGTATCCACCGCTCGAACCTCGTCGGCATGGGCGTGCTGCCGCTGGTCTTCGCAGAGGGCGTGACGCGCCAGACGCTGGGCCTGACCGGCGACGAGACGTTCACGATCCGCGGGGTCGCTTCGCTCAAGCCGCGCCAGGACGTCGAGGTCGAACTGACGCGCGCGGACGGATCGACCGAGACGTTCATGACCAAGTGCCGCATCGATACCGCCAACGAACTGGAATATTTCCTCAACGGCGGCATCCTCCAGTACGTGCTGCGCAAGCTCGCCGCCTGAGGATTGCGGAACTAAAAAGGGGGGCGGTCCGGTGAAAGCCGGGCCGCCCCTTTTTCGTGGGTCGGTCAGACGAGCAGCTTGGCCCCGACGATCGCCAGCGTGCCCGCCAGCACGGTACGCAGCACGCGATCGGGCACGCGGTGCGCGGCCAGGCTGCCCAGCACGATGCCGGGCACCGACCCCAGCAGCAGCGACCCGAGCAGGCCGAGATCGACCGAACCCATCAGCCAGTGCCCCGTCCCCGCGATCAGCGTGAGCGGCACGGCATGCGCGATATCCGACCCGACAAGGCGATTGGTCGGCAATTCGGGATAGAGGATCAGCAGCACCGTCATGCCGAGCGCCCCCGCTCCGACCGAGGAAAGCGCGACCAGCACCCCGAGCAGCGCGCCGAGCACCAATGTCGCGATCGCAACCTGCCGCGCCGAACGCGGCGGGCGCGAGCGGACGAACGCCGCGACGATCTGCGCGCGAAAGAAGATCGCGACCGCCGTGGCGATCAGCGCGAGCCCGAGCGTGACGGTAATCACATGCGCCGTCGCCCCCACCGTCACGTCGAGGCGGCTGAGCACCAGCAGCGTCAGGATCGTCGCAGGCACGCTGCCCATCGCCATGCGCCGCACCACGCGCCAGTCGATCGTGCCGCCCGCCCCGTGGACGACCGTCCCCACCGACTTGGTGACCGAAGCATAGAGAAGATCGGTGCCGACCGCGGTCGCCGGATGAAAGCCGAAGGCGAGGACGAGCAGCGGGGTCATCAGCGAACCGCCGCCTACGCCGGTCAGACCGACGAGAATGCCGACCAGCAGCCCGGCCACCGAATAGAGAAGATCGCCCTGCATCAACGCAGCCGTTCGGCCCCGTGGCTGGCACGCGCGCCCATGGCGATGGTCATGCTCGGCATCCTTCCTGAGCGGTCTGGAACAGGGAGCCTACAGCGTCCGCGCGGATCGGCGCTGCGGCAATTCCTTGTCCGCGGCCAAGCAACGCTCGCGGCGATCAGAAGGCGTAGACCAGCGACGCGCGGCTGGTCGTGTCCGTGCTCACCCGGCCGACCGGCGGCTGCGACTCGTACTGGACCACATAGGAAAGCTGCATCTGGAGCGGCCCCAGCACCTTGGCGCTGAGCGCCGACACGCTCGAGATCGTGCTGTTCGCCGACTGGAGATAGGCGGAGGCGTCCTGCCGGAACGACAGGCTGGGCGACAATTGCCAGTCGAAGTCGACCGATCCGCGCGCGGCGATGTTGTTCTCAAGCGTCTGGTCGATGAAGTCGGTGCGCCGGAATGCCGGCCCCAGTTCGACCTCCAGCGACATGCCCGTCCGCTTGATCGGGGTATAGCCCGCACCCACCGACGCCGAATAACGACTGGTATAGCCGAGGAAGCGGTCCGCCTCGAACTGGGCGGCGCCATAGAAATAGAGGCGATCGTCGACCTTGTAGTTGGGCTCGTAAGCCGCGACGTAGCGCTCGCGAGAGACGACGCCGAAACTCTCCTGATAATCCGCCTGCGCCATCCATTTGTGGCGCCAGCGAAGCCCCTCGCGCGTCACCTCGACCTTGGCGGAGACGCCGACATTGTCCGAATTGCCGCCCTGCTGGAACGCGGCGACCTCCGCCCGCCCCTTGATGAGCGAGAGGAAGTCCGCCTCGCGCAGCCGCTGCTGGGCGCTCGCATAGCGGTCGTTCTTCCACGCCTGTGCGATGCGCGCCATCGCCGGGGCCGCGGGGATCTTGGTCAGGTTGGCGTATTTGACGAGCGTGTCGACCTCGCCCTCGTTCCCGCTCGCGATCGCGGCGTCGAGCATCGCCTTCAGCTCGACCGGGATCGTCACCGGCTGCGCCTGCTGGATCGGGTCGTCGCCCGACACGATCGCCACGGCGACGAGGGGGAAGGATTGCAAGAGCGGCATCGTCGCCTCCTAACCGCCCAAAGGCGGCGACAGGATGACGCTAGGGCAAGCCCGCCCGATCAGCGAACCGATCCACCGTGCGTGCGGAGCGCTTCGCCGAAGATCGACAAGAGTTTTTGATAAAGCTCGAGCTTGAACGGCACGATCAGGTGGGGGAGTTCCTCCGGCTGGACCCAGCGCCACGCGCGAAACTCGGGCTCGGCGGTCTGGATGTTCACGTCGGCATTGGTGCCGGTGAAGCGGAACAGGAACCAGCGCTGCCGCTGCCCGCGCCACTTGCCCTTCCAGATGCGGCCGATCAGCTCCTCGGGCAGGTCGTAGAAGAGCTCGTCCGGCGCCTCGGCAAGAAGCTCGACCTTGTCGGGGGCGATCCCCGCTTCCTCGCCAAGCTCGCGGATCGCGGCGTCGAGCGGGGCCTCACCGGGGTCGATCCCGCCCTGCGGCATCTGCCACGCCTCCACCACCGAATCGAGCCGCTGGCCGACGAACACTTGGCCGTGCTCGTTGAGCAGCATCACGCCGGCACAGGGGCGATAGGGCAGGTCGGCAATGTCGGACATATCGGCTCCGGGGATTGGCGCGGGGGGCGTCGGGTGCCTAACTAGGGATGCGTGATCCCGATTGTCCACCACCCCGATTACGTCGCCCCCGCCCCCGTCCGCAGCGGCTATCAGTGGAACAAGAACGGCCTCGTCCGCGACCTGCTGCGCGTAAGCGACGCCGCGCTTGACTGGCATCAGCCCGAACCGATGCCGCGCCGCTGGCTGGAGGCGGCGCACGACGACGATTACGTGGCGGAAGTGATCGAGGCGCGTGTGCCTCCGATCAAGGAACGGCGCATCGGCTTTCCCGTCACCCCCGCCGTCGCCGCCCGGTCGCAGGCGGTGCCCGGCGGGACCCATCTCGCCGCGCGGCTCGCGCTCGAACATGGGTTCGCGGCGAACACCGCGGGGGGCAGCCACCATGCGCTCGCCGATACGGGCGCGGGCTATTGCGTGTTCAACGACCTCGCCATCGCCGCGATCCGGCTGGTCGAGGAGGGGACGGTCGGCCGCGTGCTGATCGTCGATTGCGACGTGCATCAGGGTGACGGTACCGCGGCGCTGACCGCGGGGCGGCCGGGCATCGCCACCTATTCGATCCATGCGGCAAAGAACTTTCCCGCGCGCAAGGCTGTCTCGACGCTCGACGTGCCCCTGCCCGACGGCGTGGGCGACGACGAATATCTGGCGACGCTGGAAGAAACGCTGGCGCCGATGATCGACGGGTTCGGCCCCGACCTCATCCTCTATCAGGCCGGCGTCGATCCGTTCGCGGGCGACCGGCTGGGTCGCCTGTCGCTCACCCTCGACGGCCTTGCCCGGCGCGAGCGGCTGATCGCCCGCCTCGCCCTGGCCCGCCGGCTGCCCGTCGCGAGCGCGCTCGGCGGCGGATACGGCAGCGACGGGATGGAGGTTGCCGCGCGCCACGTCGCCTCGATCCTGACGCTGGGAGCGGCGATGCTCGGCGATACCGCCCTTGGGCCGGGTGCCCGGGCGGCGGGAACGGTTTAGGCGGGCGCGCGTCGCCATCGCACGTCACGAAAGGCCCGCATGTCCGATCCCGTCATCCTCTGGTTCCGCCGCGACCTGCGCCTCGCCGACCAGCCGGCGCTCGCCGCCGCGTGTCGGGACGGGCCGGTCATTCCGGTCTACATCCTCGACGACGACGCGCCGAAGCATCACGCGATGGGCGGCGCGTCGCGCTGGTGGCTGCACCACAGCCTTGAGAGCCTGGCCGCCGACCTGAAGGACAAGGGCTCGCGCCTGATCCTGCGCCGCGGCAAGTCGGCAGAGGTGCTGGCGAAGCTGGCCGAGGAAACGGGGGCCGCCCGCGTCCACTGTATCCGCCATTGGGAACCGTGGTGGCGCAACGCCGAGCGCGCGGTGGCGAAGGAACTGGAACTCTGCTGCCACGACGGCAACTACCTCGCCCGCCCCGGCTCGATCACCACCGGCGCGGGCAAGCCGTTCCGCATCTACACGCCCTTCTGGCGCGCGCTGAAGCAGCACATGCCCCCCGCCGATCCGCTCCACCGCCCGCGCGACATACCTGCGCCGTCAAAATGGCCCGCCTCCGACAAGCTTGCCGACTGGGCGCTGCTTCCCACCAAGCCCGACTGGGCCACGGGCTTCGCCGAGTGGCAGCCGGGCGAGGCGGGCGCGCACAAACGGCTCGACGCTTTCGCGCGTCATGCGGGCAAGTATGACGAGGAGCGCAACTTCCCTTCCATCGAGGGTAGCTCGCGCCTGTCCCCGCATCTCCACTTCGGCGAAATCTCGGGCGCACAGGCGTGGCACAAGACCGCAGACGCCGGCGGGTCGGTGGAGACGTTCCTGTCCGAACTCGGCTGGCGCGACTATGCGCAGAACGTCATCCTCCAATTCCCCGCTTATGCGACCGAGAACGCGCGCGGCAATTTCGACAAGCTGCCATGGCGCTCCGGCAAGGCGGCGAAGGACGATCTGAAAGCCTGGCAGCAGGGCCGCACCGGCTATCCGATCGTCGACGCCGGGATGCGCCAGCTCTGGCAGACCGGCTGGATGCACAACCGCGTGCGGATGATCACCGCCAGCTTCCTCATCAAGCATCTGCTGATCGACTGGCGCGAAGGGGAGCGCTGGTTCTGGGACTGCCTGGTCGATGCCGATTACGGGTCGAACGCGGTCAACTGGCAGTGGACCGCGGGTTCGGGCGTCGATTCGAACATGTTCGTCCGCATCATGGCCCCCCTCATCCAGTCGGAGAAGTTCGACGCCGCCGGTTACATCCGCCAGTGGGTGCCCGAACTCAAGGATCTGAAGGACGCGGCCATCCACGATCCGGACGAGGCGGGATGCCGGCCCAACGCCTATCCGCCCAAGATCATCGGCCACCGGGAGGCACGCGAACGCGCGCTGGAGGCGGCGAAGAAAACGAAGTGATTGCCTAACCCGCCCCTGCTGGCCCAAGGGGCGGCGGATGAGCGGGATGCTTCGCAACAGGGGACGCCGGACGGGCGAGGTCAACCGGACGCTGCTCGGCGGTTTCGACCGGCTGTTCGTGCCGCTGCTCGACCGGATCGACCGGGGGCTCGCGACCGGCTCGCTCGATGTGACGCTACCGGGCGGCGGTTTTCGCCGGTTGGGCGGGCGGGCACCGGGTGCGGCGGCGGTGGTAGACCTTCGCCACTGGCGCGCGCTCTATCGCCTCGCCACCGGCGGTTCGTCGGGCTGGTACGAGGCATGGGTCGCGGGCGAATGGGCGAGCCCCGATCCGACCGCCTTGTTCGAGCTTTTCGTCGCCAACCGGCGGGGCCTCGGCGACACCGCCCGCGCCCGCCCCTGGTCGCGGCTCGCGCGCCGGGTCGCGCATCTGGCCCGCCGCAACGACCGCAAGGGGTCGCGGGCGAACGTCGCCTATCACTACGACCTCGGCAACGACTTCTACGCGGCCTGGCTGGACGAAACGCTCACCTATTCGAGCGCGCTCTTCGCCGACCCAGCCGAGCCGCTGGAGACCGCGCAGCATCGCAAGCTCGCCGCGATCCTCGACCGGACCGCGACGAGGCCCGGTGACCGTATCCTCGAGATCGGCTGCGGCTGGGGATCGTTCGCACGTACCGCGAGCGAGGCCGGCCGGCACGTCCACGGCCTGACGCTCTCGACCGAGCAGGCGGCGCATGTACGCGCGCTTGCCCTGTCGAATGTCGAGGTGTCGCTGACCGATTATCGCGACGCGACCGGCACCTATGACGCGATCGCCAGCATCGAGATGGTCGAGGCGGTGGGCGAGGCCTATTGGCCCGACTATCTCGCCGCCATCGCGCGGCTGCTGAAACCCGGCGGCCGCGCGGCGATCCAGTATATCGCGATCGACGACGCGATCTTCGAGGCGTACGCGCGCAACGTCGACTTCATCCAGAGCTATGTCTTTCCCGGCGGGATGCTGATTTCCGAACGTCGGTTCCGCGCGATCGCCGAGCGCGCGGGCCTCGAATGGCGGGACGCGCATCATTTCGGACTCGACTATGCCGAGACGCTGCACCGCTGGCGGGTCGCCTTCGACCGCGCGGAGGCCGAGGGGCGACTGCCCATCGACCTCGACGCCGCGTTCCGCAACCTCTGGCGCTATTACCTCATGTATTGCGAGGGCGGGTTCCGCGGCGGCGGGATCACCGTGGCGCAGGTGACGCTGGTGAAGCGCGCCGCTTGATCCTCAATGTCGCCCCGCCTTCACCTGCCGGCGGAAGCGGTGGAGCAGCGGTTCGGTATAGCCGTTGGGCTGGTGCCCGCCCTCGAACACCAGCGCGCGCGCCGCCTGATAGGCGAGGCTGTCGTCCCAATGCCCCGTCATCGGGCGATAGGCCGGATCGCCCGCATTCTGCGCATCGACCTTCGCCGCCATACGCCTGAGCGCCGCCTCGATCTCCTCCGCGCTCGCGACGCCGTGACGCAGCCAGTTAGCGAGGATCTGCGACGAGATGCGCAGCGTCGCGCGGTCCTCCATCAGCCCCACGTCGTTGATGTCCGGCACCTTCGAACAGCCGACACCCTGATCGACCCAGCGCACGACATAGCCGAGGATCCCCTGCGCATTGTTGTCGAGCTCCCGCGCCACTTCCTCGCGCGACCAGTTGCGGCCGGTCGCCAGCGGCACGTCGAGCAGCTTGTCGAGCCCCGGCACCGCCTCCTTGCGGCGCGCCGCCTGTCGCGCGGCAACGTCGACCTCGTGGTAATGCATCGCGTGGAGCGTCGCGGCGGTGGGGCTCGGCACCCACGCGGTCGAGGCACCCGATTGCGGGTGCGCGACCTTCTCGCGCAGCATGTCGGCCATCCGGTCGGGGGCGGCCCACATGCCCTTGCCGACCTGCGCCCGCCCGCCGAGCCCGTGGCGAAGCCCGATCAGGACGTTGCGATCCTCATACGCCTTGATCCACGCGCTCCCCTTCATCTCGCCCTTGGGGATCACCGCGCCGCCCGCCATCGCGGTATGG
>CAJYLT010000026.1 GCA_913775795.1 uncultured Sphingomonas sp.
AGCCGATCAGGCGACCGGCGGCGCAATCCTCGGCAAGCCCGGCCTCGTCCTCCAGCGCGTTGTAGACGCCGTCGAGTGCCCAACCGCCCGCCGCCCGCGCGGCGAGCACGATCGCTTGGAGCGCATAACCGATCCCCGCCCGCCCGCTGTCCGCCGGAACGCCCAGCGTCGCGCGCAGGTCGTTTACGCCCGCAATCAGCCCCGCGATGCCCGGCACCGCGGCGATGGCGGGCGCGGCGAGGACGCCGGCGGGCGTCTCGATCATCGCCAGCACCAGCCTGCCCGCCGCGGCGAGCCGCACGGCAAGCGCCGCCGTCTCGACCTTGGGTACCACGAGGAAATCCGCCGCCGACCCAGCGACTGCCGCGACGTCCTCGCGGTGGCACGCATGATCCTCGCCGTTCACCCGGATCGCGACGAGCCGGTCGCCGAACCCCTCGGCTGCGGCAGCGACGGCGGCTTCCCGCGCGCGCGCCTTGTCTTCCTCGCGCACCGAATCCTCGAGGTCCAGGACGATCATCTCGGCCGCCAGCCCCCGCGCCTTCTCGATCGCCCGGGCGTTCGAGGCGGGAAGGAACAGCGCGGTCTGCGGCGGCAGAGTTGGAGCGGTGGTCATGCCACCTACCTACCCTGCCCCCGCCCCGTTCGTCATCCCGGTTCCGCTCGACTTCGCCCGCCGCCCGGCTAGACTGCGAGCCTAACACCGGAGGGGTCTGGAAACATGGACGGTTTCGTTGGCGCGCTTGGCCTGCTCGTACTGGTCGCGCTCGCCTATCTCTTCGCCAGCATCAAGATCGTGCGGCAGGGCTATCAATACACGATCGAGCATTTCGGCCGCTTCACCAGTGTCGCCCGGCCGGGTTTCAACTTCTACCCCGCCTTCTTCTATCGCGTCGGTCGCCGCGTGAACATGATGGAGCAGGTTATCGACATTCCGGGGCAGGAGATCATCACCCGCGACAACGCCATGGTCTCGACCGACGGCGTCGTCTTCTTCCAGGTGCTCGACCCGGCCAAGGCGGCGTACGAAGTCTCCGACATGTTCGTCGCGCTGCAACAGATCACGACGACCAACCTGCGCACCGTCATGGGCTCGATGGACCTCGACGAGACGCTGTCGAAGCGCGACGAGATCAATGCGCGGCTGCTGTCCGTCGTCGATCACGCGACCAACCCGTGGGGGATCAAGATCACCCGCGTCGAGATCAAGGACATCCGCCCGCCCGCCGACATCGTCAACGCGATGGGCCGCCAGATGAAGGCCGAACGCGAGAAGCGCGCCAACATCCTTGAGGCCGAAGGCACGCGCGCCAGCGAGATCCTTCGCGCCGAAGGACAGAAGCAGGCGCGCATCCTGGAGGCCGAGGGCCGCCGCGAATCCGCCTTTCGCGATGCCGAGGCACGCGAGCGCGCGGCGGAGGCCGAGGCGAAGGCGACCGCGCTGGTCAGCGACGCGATCGAGCAGGGATCGGCGCAAGCGATCAACTATTTCATCGCGCAAAAGTACGTGGAGGCGATCGGCAAGTTTGCGACCAGCCCCAATGCCAAGACCGTGCTGTTCCCGGTCGAGGCGACGCAGCTGATCGGCACGCTGGGCGGCATCGGCGAGATCGCGAAGGAAGCGCTCGGCCGCGACGCCTCGCCGACCCCGCCGCCGCGCACCGGCGTACCTGTCGTTCGCGAGGGCTGAGTTGGCCGACTGGCTGGCCGAGCCGGGCATTCTCTGGCTGATCGCCGCGGCATTGCTCGCGGGCATCGAGCTGGCGGTGCCGGGGGTGTTTCTCGTCTTCCTCGCGGTCGCGGCGGCGATCACCGGGGCGTTCACTTGGCTCTTCCCCGACCTCGGGCTCGGCGGGCAGCTGGCCAGCTTCGCCACGTGGTCGGCGGTGGCGGTGGCGATCGGGCGGCGCTGGTATGGCGGCGACGCCGTCGCCTCGGCCGATCCGCTGCTCAACGACCGCGCGGCGCGCAGTATCGGTTCGACCGTCGTCGCCGTCACCGACTTCGCGCATGGCGAGGGGCGCGTGCGGCTCGGTGACGGCGAATGGCCCGCGCGCGGCCCCGCCATGCCCGCGGGCACCCGCGCGCGCGTCGTCGCCATTGACGGACTGACGCTCGTCGTCGAACCTCTGCTGTCGTTACCGGAGTAACCAAGCCTCATGCCTGTTTCGCTGTCGCGCCGTGACCTGATGACCGCTGCCGGCTCGAGCCTCGCGCTCGCCGCCGCCCCTGCCCGCGCGATGCAGATCGCTGCGCCGACCGACCCGGCCGGCATCGCGCTCGACGCGATCGCCGAAAGCTTCCTCGTCCTCCAGCCGGAGGGGGCGACGGGCCTCGGCATCGACACCGGCAAGCGCGCGCCACTGAAATCGCGGCTGACCGACCGCTCGGCGGCGGGCCGGGCGAAGGAAGCCGCATGGCTGCGCACCGCGCTGGCCAAGATCGACACGCTGAAGCCGACCGAGGCCTCGCGCGTCGATGCCGCCGTCGCGCGCACCGCCTACGCCACGGCACTCGACGGGTACGGTTTTCCCTACGGCGCGGTCGATATCGGCGGCTGGCGCAATGGGCCGTATGTCGTGGCGCAGAACATGGGCGCGTACATCGACGTGCCGAAGTTCCTCGATTCGAGCCACACGGTCGAGAATGCCGCGGATGCCGAAGCCTATCTCGCCCGCCTCGACGCCTTTGCCGACCAGCTCGACGGTGAGACGGGGCGGCTGAGGGATGCCCGCGCGCGGGGTATCGTCGCCAGCGACGTGCTGATGGACAAGACGCTCGGCGCGATCCGCATGACGCGAACGGGCGAGCCGGCGACGTGGGACGTCGTCACCTCGCTTACCAAGCGCACGGGCTCGATCCCCGGCAACTGGGGGCCGCGCGCCGCGAGGATCGCCGCGACCCGCATCGCCCCCGCGCTCGACCGCCAGATCGCCGAGCTGGAAGCGCATCGCAAGGTCGCGACCGCGGATGCCGGCGTCTGGAAGTTCAGGGACGGCGACGCCTATTACGCCTGGGCGCTGCGCGCCTCGACCACCACGCGCATGACCCCGGACGAGGTCCACGCGATGGGCCTGTCCGAACTCGCCAAGCTCCAGGCCGAGATGGACACGATCCTGAAGAAGCTCGGCTATGCCAAGGGCAGCGTCGGTGCGCGAATGGTCGCGCTGGGCAAGGACCCGCGCTATACCTTCCCCAACGACGATAGCGGCCGGGCGCAGATCATTGCGCTGATCCAGAACCGCATCGCCGATATCCGCACCCGCCTGCCCCGCGCGTTCGCCACGCTCGTCGACGGCCGGGTCGAGGTCCGCCGCATCGCGCCGGCCGAAGAGCCGGGCGCGCCGGGCGCTTACGGCGGTGCCGGATCGATCGACGGCAAGGTACCGGGCCGCTTCTGGATCAACCTGCGCACCACCGACCTGCATACGAAGTTCAGCCTGCCGACGCTGACCTATCACGAGTCCATCCCCGGCCATGTCTGGCAGGGCGAATACACGCACAAGCTGCCGCTCATCCGCACGCAGATGGGCTTCAACGCCTTTTCCGAAGGGTGGGCGCTCTATGCCGAGCAGCTGGCGGGCGAGCTCGGCGTCTATGACGACGATCCGGTGGGCCGGCTCGGCTATCTCCAGTCGATCGCGTTCCGCGCCTGCCGCCTCGTCGTCGACACCGGCCTTCACGCCAAGCGGTGGACGCGCGGGAAGGCGATCCAGTGGTTCGCTGAAACCAACGGCTCGGGGCTGGACGAGGTGACGAGCGAGGTCGACCGCTATTGTGCGTGGCCGGGCCAGGCGTGCGGCTACAAGGTCGGGCACAGCGAGATCAACCGCCTGCGCACCCAGTCACAGGCGCGGCTCGGCGACCGGTTCGATTTCCGCGGCTACAACGACGTGGTGGTCAAGGGCGGCGGCGTGCCGCTCAACGTGCTGGCCCAGAATGTCGAGCGGTGGGAGGCGTCACGCCGCGGCTGATGGCGCCGCGTCCATCGCCACCCGCCGCCGCGGCAGCGCCTCGGGCATCTCCGCGCGGATGTACGCGTAAAGCGCCTCGCGTACGTCGCAGCGCAGGTCGAACGCCGTCCCCGCGTCCTTGGCCGTCGCCAACACGCGGACCTCGATCGCATCGGCCTTCGAGTCCGTGACCTGAAGCACGAATGCCCGCCCGTCCCAGCGCGGATTGTCCTTCACCACCCGCTCGGCATGTCCGCGCAGCCGGGCGATGTCGGCGGCGGGATCGAGCATCAGGAACACCGAGCCCAGCAGCTGGCTGGTGTTGCGCGTCCAGTTCTGAAAGGGTTTCTCCAGGAACTGCGACACCGGCACCACCAGCCGCCGCTCGTCCCAGATCCGCACGACGACATAGGTGAGGCGGATCTCTTCGATCCGTCCCCATTCCCCCTCGACGATCACCACGTCGTCGAGGCGGATCGGCTCGGTGAATGCCATCTGCACGCCGGCGATCAGGTTCTTGAGCAGCGGCTGCGCGGCGGCGCCCACGGCGAGACCCGCCAGCCCCGCCGAGGCCATCAGCGTGACGCCGACGCTCCGGATGCTGGGGATACTCAGCAGCATCAGGCAGATGGTGAGAAACCCAACCCCGAATACCGCGATGCGCACCAGGATGGCCGACCGCGTCCGCCGCCGCCGCGCGCGCAGGTTGTCGGCGACGGTGATGTCGGCATCGAGCTCGATCGCCTTGCCCGTCGCGCGGATCATCTGGATCGCGAGGCTGCCGACCAAGAGCGGCACGACCAGCCCCGCCGCCTGCGTCCACGCCGCATCGGCAAGCGGCGTGAGGTCGAGGAACCGGCGCACCGTGGCGAGCGCGATGCCGACGCCGATCCAGCGCAGCGGCTTTCGCGCATGATCGACGATGATGTCGTCGGTCGACCCCGGCGTGCGCCGCGCGATCCGGTCGAGGACGCGCATCCCCAGCCAGTGCAGCGCCAGCGCGATCAGGACCGCCAGCGCCACGACGGCGATATCCCCGGCGAACACGGGCAGTCGCTGCCAGAGAAGCATGATCTGCTGCATGTGCGAACAACGCATGGGAGCGATCGAGTTCCCCGGCGAATATCGCGCTTGACGCACCCCGACGGGCCCGCTATCCGCGCCCCTCTCGCTGACGGCCCCTTCGTCTAGCGGTTAGGACGTCGCCCTCTCACGGCGAAAACACGAGTTCGATTCTCGTAGGGGTCACCATCTTCGTCGACGCCGGCGGATCAGCGGATCTCCAAGCGAAATTCGAAATGAACGACCCGCCGGATCAGGCAAGCGCAGCGATGCTTGTCCAGAACAGGCGGACAAGATCTGGCTGCCCGCGGGTGTCCGTCGCGGCGAAGAGCCGCTTGGTGTAGTATCGTGCCGTCTGCTCGGTGATGCCGAGCCCGCTCGCGGCCTCCGCAATCGACGCGCCGGTCGCGATCGCCGCGCCGATCCGCGCTTCGGCGCGGGTCAGCTCGAATGCGGCGGCGAATGCCGCAACGCGATCGATCGCCCTCGCCTCCGTCCTGAAAAGCGCAAGCGAGACATCCGAACCGCCGTCCGGAAAGGGCACCGCCACCATCTGCCCCGCTGCCGCGATCGGCGTCCCCGCCGCGATGCCGTCGGCCAGGGCAGCGCGCTGCCGCGGCGAGGCCGGGGGCGGCATCCCCGCCTGACGCTCGCCCTGCCGGTCCAGCCGGGTCCAGCCCACGCCGGCACGGTCGAGCGCCAGCTGCGCCGCGGCCAGATCGCGCTGCATCGCCGCCAGCCGGGCGTGATTGTCGCTGGCGATCGCGACGTGCGGCGATAACGCGGCAAGCAACGCGCCGTCCGCCGCATCGAACGAGGCACCGCCGCGAACGCCGAGCCAGACATCGCCGGATGCGCCTTGGGATCGAATCACCTTTCCCGCCCCGCCCACCCCGATTTCCGAAAAGTCGTACACGCGACCGGCGCGCAGCGCGCGTAACCCATCCGGCGGCAACACTGCCTCCTGCCGCCCATGCCGCGACGACCGCCAGCCGTCGAGCTCGCTCCATTCGATCACGAATGTCTCGACTGCACGCGTTCGCCGCTGCAACCGCTCGAGAAACGCCGAAAAACGTGTCGTTTCCCCGATCGAGTACAGCGCGGTCAGCAGTTCAGCTTGATCGACGCGAGATAAATCCATGGGCGGAAACCTCCCATATGGGAGGCTCGCGTGCAAGCCAGTGGGCAGAGAAGCGTGCCATGACCGACCTCAATCACCTCCAGCGGCTCGAAGCCGAGAGCATCCATATCCTGCGCGAGGTGGTTGCCGAGTGCGAGAAGCCGGTGATGCTCTATTCGGTGGGCAAGGATTCGGCGGTCATGGTCCACCTTGCGCGCAAGGCCTTCTACCCCGCGCCGCCGCCCTTCCCGCTGCTCCACGTCGATACGACGTGGAAGTTCCGGGCGATGTATGAGCTTCGCGACCGGATCGCGCGAGAGACCGGGATGGAACTGCTGGTCTACCAAAACCCGGAGGCGAAGGCGCGCGGGATCAACCCGTTCGACCACGGCCCGCTCCACACCGACATGTGGAAGACGGAGGGGCTGAAGCAGGCGCTCGACCTTCACGGCTTCGACGCAGCCTTCGGTGGTGCACGCCGCGACGAGGAGAAGAGCCGGGCAAAGGAGCGCGTGTTCAGCTTCCGCTCCGCCAATCATCGCTGGGACCCCAAGAACCAGCGGCCCGAGCTCTGGAATCTCTACAACACGCGCAAGGCCAAGGGGGAGTCGATCCGCGTCTTCCCCATCTCGAACTGGACCGAGCTCGATGTGTGGCAATACATCCAGCTCGAGGACATCCCCATCGTCCCGCTCTACTTCGCCG
>CAJYLT010000027.1 GCA_913775795.1 uncultured Sphingomonas sp.
GTTATCTCATATGATCTGGTCAGGGTAATGTCAGCCTAAATGTCAGCCCTGAAACCAGCAGAAATCCGCCATTGTCGTCAATGTCAGGGTTTTCCCGACCCCCCCTAAATATACCGGCCCCCGCCCCCTCCGCACTGTGCCCCTTTTTGTGCCACCTCGTCGCGTGCCGGTGCTGAACCCCTGCCGAGGCATCGATCGCGAAGGCAGCGGCGTCGCGCCTCTGAAGCCAAGAGCGTACGCCGGTACGGAAAGCGAACAGACTGTGCCCCCTACTGTGCCGACTCAAACCGTTGCTCTCCGCGCGTTTCGCGCGTTCGCGATTGACCGCTAGTCCGCAGAAACCTAGGGATTCAGCGCGTGCCCCGATAGCTCAGCAGGACAGAGCAACGGTTTCCTAAACCGCAGGTCGGGAGTTCGAGTCTCTCTCGGGGCACCACCGATCCCTGAACGTTGCGGAGCCTGCCCCCATGTCCGATCCGATCAAGCGCGTCGTCCTCGCCTATTGCGGCGGCCTCGACACCAGCGTGATCCTGAAATGGCTCCAGCAGACCTATAACTGCGAGGTCGTGACCTTCACCGCCGACCTCGGCCAGGGCGAGGAGCTGGAACCTGCGCGCGCCAAGGCCGAGCTGATGGGCGTGCGGCCCGAGCACATCTATATCGACGACCTGCGCGAGGAGTTCGTGCGCGACTTCGTCTTCCCCATGATGCGCGCCAATGCGCTGTACGAGGGGCTGTACCTGCTCGGCACGTCGATCGCGCGCCCGCTCATTTCCAAGCGGCTGATCGAGATCGCCGCCGAAGTGGGCGCCGACGCGGTCGCGCACGGCGCCACGGGCAAGGGCAACGACCAGGTGCGGTTCGAGCTGTCGGCCTATGCGCTCAACCCCGATATCAAGGTCATCGCCCCGTGGCGCGAATGGGACCTGACCAGCCGCACCGCACTCATCGCCTTTGCCGAGGCGCACCAGATCCCCGTGCCCAAGGACAAGCGCGGCGAGAGCCCGTTCTCGACCGACGCCAACCTCCTCCACACCTCGTCCGAGGGCAAGGTGCTCGAGGATCCGTGGGACGAGGTGCCCGATTACGTCTATTCGCGCACCGTGAACCCCGAGGACGCGCCCGACGTTCCCGAGTTCATCACCCTCGATTTCGAGCGCGGCGACGGCGTGGCGCTGAATGGCGAGGCGATGAGCCCCGCCACGCTGCTGGCCGCGCTCAACGAGCTGGGCCGCAAGCACGGCATCGGCCGGCTCGACCTGGTCGAGAACCGCTTCATCGGCATGAAGTCGCGGGGCATGTACGAGACGCCGGGCGGGACCATCTATGCGCTCGCCCATCGGGGCATCGAGCAGATCACGCTCGACCGCGGCGCCGCGCATCTGAAGGACGAGCTGATGCCGCGCTATGCCGAGCTCATCTACAACGGCTTCTGGTTCGCGCCCGAGCGCGAGATGCTGCAGGCGGCGATCGACCACAGCCAGGAAAAGGTCGCGGGCACGGTGCGGCTGAAGCTCTACAAGGGCGGGGTGTACGTCGTCGGGCGCAAGTCGCCGAACACGCTCTACAGCGAGAAGGTCGTGACGTTCGAGGACGATGCCGGCGCATACGACCAGCGCGACGCGGCAGGGTTCATCAAGCTCAACGCGCTGCGCCTGCGGCTGCTGGGCCGCCGCGGCGAGGGGTAAGCGCCCTACGCGTCACCCCGGACTCGTTCCGGGGTCCACCTGACGGCTTGCGGGCCGGCTAGAAGCTCGAGCCGTAACACGAGCGGCAAGGTGGACCCCGGAACAAGTCCGGGGTGACGAAAGGGATGCCCCGCCGCCCTCTCGGCCGTACCCCGGCCTCCGCCGGGGTACGGCCCGAGGCTCAAATCCCACCTTCGTCCAAACTAAGCAGCGACGCATTGCCGCCGGCGCTGGTCGTATCCACCGACACCGCCCGCTCGGCGCAGAAACGCGGCAGGTAATTCGGCCCGCCTGCCTTCGGCCCCGTCCCCGACAGTCCCTCGCCGCCGAACGGCTGGCTGCCGACCACCGCGCCGATCATCGAGCGGTTGATGTAGAGGTTGCCGACATGCGCCCTCGCCTCGGCGATCTCGGCCGAGCGGGCGATGCGGCTGTGCAGGCCCATCGTCAGGCCGAAGCGCTTGGCATTTACCCGCTCGATCGTCTTGGTGAGCTCGCCCGCGGGCCAAGTGGCGACGTGGAGCAGCGGCCCGAACCATTCGGCGTTCAGCTCCTCGATCCGATCGATACGGATCGCGGTCGGCGGCACGAAGCGGCCCTCGGCGGGCACGTCAATCGTCCCGATCCAGCGGCCGCGCACGCTCTCGCGATACGCCATCAGCTTTTCGTACGCCGCATCGTCGATCACCGGCCCGACATCGGTGCGCGGATCGGCGGGGTCGCCGACGCGCAGCAGCTGCATCGCGCCCTTCAGCATCTCGAGGATCGGTTCGGCGATCTCCTCCTGCAGGATCAGCAGCCGCAGTGCCGAGCAACGCTGCCCCGCCGAGCGAAAGGCGCTGGTCACCATATCGGCCACCACCTGTTCGGGCAGTGCGGTCGAATCGACGATCATCGCGTTGACGCCGCCGGTCTCGGCGATCAGCGGCACGATCGCGCGGTCGTCGCCCTCCAGCAAAGAGCGCGCGATCTTCTTCGCGGTGGGCGTCGACCCGGTGAAGGCCACGCCGGCGATGCGCGGATCGACCGTCAGTGCCGCGCCGACCTCCGGCCCGCCGGTGACGAGGATCAGCGCGTCGGCCGGCACCCCCGCCTCGTGCGCCAGTTCGACCGCGCGGGCGGCGATGCCCGGCGTCTGCGGCGCGGGCTTGGCGACGACGGTGTTGCCCGTCACCAGCGCCGCGACATTCTGGCCGGTGAAGATCGCCAGCGGGAAATTCCACGGCGCGATCGTCGCCCAGGTGCCGCGCCCGCCCATGCGCAGCTCGTTGCGCTCACCCGTCGGCCCCGGCAGCACGCGCGGCGCGAGGATGCCCCGCGCCTGCATCGCGTAGTAGCGACAGAAATCGGCCGCCTCGCGGATTTCGCCCAGCGCGTCGGGGATCGTCTTGAACGCCTCCTTCACCGCGTAGGCCATCAGCTCAACGCGATTGGCTTCGAGCAGGTCGGCATAGCGTTCGAGGATCGCGGCACGCTCCTCCACGGGGCGCGCGTTCCACGCGGGGAACGCCGCCTGCGCCTTGGCGATGGCGAGGCTCACGTCGCTGCCCGCCGCCGTGCCCACATGCGGCACCGGCGCGGCGGCGATGGCGTCGCTCGTCGCCTTCAGGATCGCGCGGTCGAACAGGTCGATGCCGCCGCTGTTGCCCCATGCGCCGAACAGGTCCTTGGGCAGCGGAATCGAGGGGTGACGCGTCCCGCCCACCTCGGCGATCTTCTCGACCGGATCGGCGAGCAGTTCCTCGTCGGTCAGATGCTCGTCGGCGAGCTGGTGGACGAAGCTGGAGTTGGCACCGTTCTCCAGCAGCCGTCGGACCAGATAGGCGAGCAGGTCGCGGTGCCCGCCCACCGGCGCATAGATGCGGCAGTGATAGCCCTCCTCGCGCACCAGCCGCTCGTACAGCCCCTCGCCCATGCCGTGCAGCCGCTGGAATTCGAAGTCGCGCGACTTCCCGGCCCATTCGAGGATGGTGGCGACGGTCAGCGCATTGTGGCTGGCGAACGCCGGGCGGATATGCACCGCATCGAGCATGTCGCGCGCGCAGGCGAGATAGGAGACGTCGGTCGCCGCCTTGCGCGTGAACAGCGGATAGTCGGACAACCCCTCGACCTGCGTCCGCTTGATCTCGCTGTCCCAGTACGCGCCCTTGACCAGCCGGACGTTCATCACCCGGCCGAGCGCATCGGCCCAGCGGATCACCGCGCGGGCGCGCTTGCCATAGGCCTGCACCGCCATGCCGTAGCCGTCCCAGCCCGACAGCTCGGGACGCCTTGCCACCGCGCCGATGATCTCGAGGCTCATTTCAAGCCGCTCGCTCTCCTCGGCATCGACGGTCAGCGCGATGCCGCGCCCTGCCGCCTCGGTCGCGAGCTGCGCCAGCATGTCGGTGAGTTCGGGGACGCACGTGTCCCACTGGCCGACTTCGTAGCGGGGGTGAAGCGCCGACAGCTTGACGCTGACCGAATGGCCCGCCGCCGGATCGCTGCCGACCGCGCGGATGGCGCCGACATATGCCTCGAAATAACGCTCGGCATCGGCCCTGGTCCGCGCCGCCTCGCCCAGCATGTCGAAGCTCGCCGTGAAGCCGCGGTTCTCGGGCTTCTTCATCCGCTTGGCGGCTTCCTCGATGGTGCGCCCCATCACGAAGACTTCGCCCATCATCCGCATCGCCGCGCCCACGGCCTGGCGCACGAACGGCTCGCCCGCGCGGGCGATGAGGCGCTTGAGCGCACCCGCCGCCCCCTCGCCCACCAGCGCGCGGCCGACGACCAGCCCCCAGGTCGCCGAATTGACCAGCGCCGAGTTCGACTTGCCGGTGTGCGCGCGCCAGTCCGCATCGCCCAGCTTGTCGGCGATCAAGAGGTCGGCGGTCTCGGGATCGGGCACGCGAAGGAACGCCTCGGCGAGGCTCAGGAGCGCGACGCCCTCCGACGAGTTGAGGCGATATTCCTGCAGGAACTGGTTCACCCACCCCTTGGTCTGCGCGGCGCGCAGGTCGGCGATCAGCCCGGCGGCATGGCCCAGCACCCGCTCGCGCGAATCAGGCGACAGCCGCGCGCGGTCGAGCAGCGGTTTTAGAACATCGGGTTCGCTCGCGCGGTGCAGCTTTGCCAGCGCATCTCGGGCGGGTGACGTTAGGGCCATCTGCATTTTCGTGTTTCCGGTTTCTTTGGGCTTGCGAGCACGCCCGCCTCGCCACTAGATGATGGCGCGCGATATGCGCCAAAGCCTGCGGAGAGGGAATGCCCGTCGCCATCCAAGAACGCGCCAAAGAGGTCGGGACGGTCCGCACGTCCGACTGGGTGCGCGTGGATCAGGCGATGATCGACGCCTTTGCCGAGGCGACCGGCGACCGCCAGTTCATCCATATCGACCCCGTCCGCGCTGCGCAGACGCCGTTCGGCGGCACGATCGCCCACGGGTTCCTGACCCTCTCGCTGATGCCGCTGCTGGCCGAGCGGACCGAGGGGCTGGCGATCGCCGACGCGAAGATGGGGGTCAATTACGGCGGCAACCGCGTCCGCTTCCTGACGCCCGTCCGCTCGGGGAGACGCGTGCGCGGCCATTTCAAGCTTCTCGACTTGGCCGAAAAGCGGCCGGGCCAGTGGCAGCAGACCACCGAATTCACCGTCGAGATCGAGGGCGAGGACAAGCCCGCGCTCATCGCCGAATGGATCAGCCAGATTTTTACCTGACCTCCCCTCACTGACAGGGAGGGGTCGGGGGTGGGTCGGCCGCGGCCGGAACGCTCCCTCGCCACCTACCCACCCCCAGCCCCTCCCTTGTCAGGGAGGGGAGCAAAAGAGGAAAGCCCATGCGCTCCGCCGTCATCGTCTCCACCGCCCGTACGCCGATCGGCCGCGCCTATCGCGGTGCGTTCAACAACCTGCCCGCGCAGTCGCTGGGCGCCAAGGCGGTCGAGGCCGCGGTGCAGCGCGCCGGGATCGAGGGCGCACAGGTCGACGACGTCATCATCGGCGCCGCGCTTCAGCAGGGGCACCAGTCGACCAACGTCGCGCGCCAGATCCTGCTGCGCGCCGGCTTGCCCGTCAGCGTCGCGGGCATGACCGTCGATCGCCAGTGCGCCTCCGGCCTGATGGCGATCGCGACCGCCGCCAAGCAGATCGTCGTCGACAACATGGACGTCGTCGTCGGCGGCGGCGTCGAATCGATCAGCCTCGTCCAGACGCCGCAGATGCGCATCGCCCCCGATCCCGAGCTCCTGGCGATGCACAAGGACGTGTACATGCCGATGCTCCAGACCGCCGAGACGGTCGCCAAGCGTTACGGCATCAGCCGCGAGGCGCAGGACGAATACGGCCTCCAGTCGCAGCAGCGCACTGCCGCCGCGCAGGCCGCGGGCAAGTTCGACGACGAGATCGTCCCCGTGACCGCGACGATGAACGTCGTCGACAAGGCGACGAAGGAAGTGTCCCAGAAGGAAGTCACGCTGTCGAAGGACGAGGGCAACCGTCCCGACACCTCGGCCGAGGGTCTGGCGTCGCTTCAGGCGGTGCTGCCGGGCGGCGTCATCACCGCGGGCAATGCCAGCCAGCTTTCGGACGGCTCGTCGGCCAGCGTGCTGATGGAGGAGAGCGTCGCGGCGCGCCACGGCCTCACCCCGCTCGGCCGCTATGTCGGCATGGCGGTGGCGGGGACCGAGCCCGACGAGATGGGCATCGGCCCCGTCTATGCGATCCCCAAGCTGCTCGAGCGCTTCAACCTCAAGATGGACGATATCGGCCTCTGGGAACTCAACGAGGCGTTCGCGGTGCAGGTGCTCTATTGCCGCGACAAGCTCGGCATCCCGAACGACCTGCTCAACGTCAACGGCGGCGCGATCTCGATCGGCCACCCCTATGGCATGTCGGGCGCGCGGATGACCGGCCATGCGCTGATCGAGGGCAAGCGCCGCGGCGCGAAGTACGTCGTCGTGACGATGTGCGTCGGCGGCGGCATGGGCGCGGCCGGGCTGTTCGAGGTCCTCTGATACAATAAAAAGGCGCCCCGGTGTCGGCCGGGGCGCCATTCAGGAAGAGGGTCGGACGGCTTCAGACCGCCAGCCGTCGCCCGAACCCGCCGCCGGGCTTGCGCATCACCAGCGGGTTCGCCTCGCGCTCCAGCAGCGTCAGCGTCTTTTCGAACAGCGGGCGAAGCTGCACCACTTGCTCCAAGATGAAGTCGGGCGCGTCGTGCCGCTCGACGCAGTCGCGCGCCGCGACCTCGATCGTCTCGGCCAGATCGGCGAGCGGATCGGCGCCGAACTGACGCGATTCGCCCTTCAGCGTGTGCGCCGGCACCACCAGCCCCGCGGCCGAGCGTGCGCGCATCGCCGCCTCGATCGCGTCGACCGATTTCAGCCCGTCCTCGCGGAAATAGCCGAGAATGCGCACGAAATTGGCGCCCAGCTCGCTACGCGCCTGCGTATAGCTCGGCCAGTTCACCAGCGATCGGTCGTCGACCGATGTCGTCATCTTCGCGCCTCCTACCCCCGCGACCACGGGCTCGTTGGCCTTCGATCTACCCCCCGCGCGGTAAAGGAGGTGTTACGATCGGGGCGCGCCGATGCGGAATGTGAAGGGGGCAATCGCTTCGAAACCAAGCCCTTGCGCCGCAGCCAGCGCCGCCAGCTCGCGCGCGGCGGCGGGATCGTCGGCGAGGATCTCGACCGCCCCCGCCTCGCGCAGCGCCCGCGCCGCGCGGAGCGCCGGCCACGGACATTTCAGCCCCCGCGCATCGGCCCGCGTCACGGATCGAACGGGTTCTTCGGCGCGCGCAGGTTGAGCCGCACCGGAACCGCGCCGAAGTCGAACTCGCGGCGCAGGCTGTTGACGAGGTAGCGCTTGTAGCTTTCGGGCAGCAGATCGACGCGCGTCCCGAACAGGACGAAGGTCGGCGGGCGCGTCGTGTTCTGGGTGATGTAGCGCGGCTTGATCCGCTTGCCGCCGGGCGCGGGCGGCGGGTTCGTCTCAATCGCACGCTCGAACCAGCGATTGAGCGCGCCGGTCGACACGCGCCGGCTCCACGCCTCGCGCGTCTCGAACGCGACCTTGAGCATCGTGTCGAGGCCCTTGCCGGTCGCACCCGACGTGGTGAGCAGCGGCACGCCCTTCACCTGCGCCAACCCGTCGTCCAGCGCCTGCTTGACGCCGTTGAAGAGGTACGACGCATTCTCGGCCACGTCCCATTTGTTCAGGACGATCATGATCGCGCGCCCTTCCGAAATCACCTTGTCGGCGATCTTGAGGTCCTGTCCCTCCAGCCCCTTGGTGGCGTCGAGCAGGATGACGACGACCTCGGCGAAGTCGATCGCGCGCAGCGCATCGGCAACCGACAGCTTTTCGAGCTTTTCCTGCACCTTGGCGCGCTTGCGCATCCCCGCGGTGTCGATCAGGCGGACGCGCCGCCCCTGCCATTCCCAGTCGATCGCGATCGAATCGCGGGTGATCCCCGCCTCCGGCCCGGTGATGAGCCGGTTTTCGCCGAGCAGCGTGTTGATGAGCGTCGACTTGCCGGCATTCGGGCGCCCGACGATGGCAAGCTTCAACGGCGCGTCCGGGCTCTCGGGGTCCTCGATCTCCGCCTCAAGGTCGGGGCGGTCGATGAACGGGCGCAGCGCATCGAACAGGTCGGCGATCCCCTCGCCATGCTCGGCCGACAGCGCGATCGGGTCCTCGAACCCCAGCGCCATCGCCTCGTAGATGCTCGACTCGGCCAGCCGCCCCTCGGCCTTGTTGGCGGCGAGGATGACGGGCACATCGGCCACGCGCAGCCAGCGGGCGACTTCCTCGTCCAGCGGGGTCAGGCCCTGCCGCGCATCGACTAGGAACAGCGCCACGTCCGCCTCGCGCAGCGCCGCCTCGGTCTGCTGGCGCATGCGGCCGGGCAGCGTCGCCGCATCCTCGTCCTCGAAGCCGGCGGTGTCGATGACGCGAAAGTCGCAGCCGAGCAGCGTCGCATCCGCCTCGCGCCGGTCGCGCGTCACGCCCGGCTGATCGTCGACCAGCGCCAGCTTCTTGCCGACCAGCCGGTTGAACAGCGTCGACTTGCCGACATTGGGGCGCCCGATGATGGCGACGGTGGGAAGCGGCATGAGTGGCTTTCGGTCAAAAACGAGTGCTCCCGCGAAGGCGGGAGCCCAGGGTCACAAGCGGATCGCCTGCGGCTCTAGGCTCCCGCTTTCGCGGGAGCACAGATCACTTGTCCTAGCGCATCCGGCGGGGATGCGACAGGCGTTTAACGATAGGCGCTGAGCTCGCCCTCGTCGCTAAGCGTGTAGAGCGTCGAGTTGGCGACCACCGGCGGCAGGGTGAAGCTGCCCTTGGTCTCGATCCGCGCGGCGACGCTGCCGTCGGCGGGATTGACCGCGGCGATCGTCCCCTGCGAGCTCAATGCCCACAGGCGGTTGCCCGCCAGCACCGGGCCGACCCAGCCGATCGGACCCTTTTTCTTCTTCTCGTTGCGCCAGCGACCGAGGTTGCCGATCCAGCGGACACGGCCGGTGCCGCGCGCCATCGCGAACAGCCGCGCCTCGCTGTCGACCACGAACAGCCACTCGCCCGCCAGCCACGGGGTCGAGATGCCGGCGATATTCTGTTCCCAGATCCGCTGGCCGCTGACGATCTCGAGGCTGACCATGCGGCCGCCCTGCCCGACCGCGAACACGCGGCCCTGGTCGATCACCGGCTCGGCATCGATGTCGGCCAGCGCCGAGACCGAGGTCGACATGCTGGTGCGCGACAGA
This sequence comes from uncultured Sphingomonas sp., assembly GCA_913775795.1. Classification (GTDB taxonomy): domain Bacteria; phylum Pseudomonadota; class Alphaproteobacteria; order Sphingomonadales; family Sphingomonadaceae; genus Sphingomonas. The sequence continues at coordinate 9,434 of CAJYLT010000027.1, forward strand.
CTGTCGCCCCAGAGCGTGCGGCCGTTTTCGTAGCGATAGGCATTCAATTCGCCCGAGCTGAAGCCGGCCACGACCGTCCCCTGCGCGATCGCCGGCGCGGCGACGCCGAACACGCCCTGCGCCTCGAGGCTGCCCGACTGGGTCCAGACGGTCTTGCCGTCCGCCGCATTGAGCGCGAACAGCTGATTGTCCTGACTAAGGACGAAGATATCGCCCAGTCCCACGCCCGGCGCGCCGCGCAGCGGACCGCCCGGCTTCGCGCGCCACAGCTCGGCCCCGTCAGCCGCGTTGAACGCCACCACTTCGCCAAGGCCATTGGTCGCGAATACCCGGTCGCCCTCGACGCTGACGCCGCCGCCGAAGCGGGCGGGCTGCTTGTCCTCGCCCTTGGCAGTGGGCGACTTCCACACGGCCGCGCCGGTGGCCGCGTCGAAGGCGTGCACCACACCCTCGACATCGACGACGTAGAGGCGACCGCCCGCGACGACGGGCGCTGCGCCCAGCCGGACGCGAGTGTTGCCGCCGGGGATCTTCACGCTCCACGCGCGGGTCGGCTGGTCGGCAAGCGCCAGATGGCCCATCGCCTTCGACGCGCTGCCGCCGGGCTGGCTCCAGCTATCGTTGGCCGCGGCGGCGGGCAGCAGCACGTCCTGCCCGGCCAGCGCCGGATCGACGTCGGTGCCGCTCTCGGCGACGAGGATCGGCACGCGATTGCCGACGACGGGCGTCTTCTTGTCGCCGCCCTTGAAGATGCCGCAGCCGCCAAGGGCGGTCAGCGCCAGCGCCGCGAGCGGCAGCGTCAGCTTCTTGTTCATTCGGCTTTCTTCTTTTCCTGGTCCTGGGTCACGGCATCGACGCCGAGTACGCCCGCGAGCTGAACCGCGCGTTGACGGATGGTCTGCGGCACGCTTTCGGTGCCGGCGATCTCGCCGAACAGGCGGCCCGCCTCTGCCCGCTTGTTCATGCGGATATAGGCGACGCCGACCATCTCGCCGGCGCTGCCGAACCACGGGCTGTCCTTAGTCGCCAGGCCGCCGAGCCGCTCGACCACCTTGGCGGGCGGGAGCGTGTCGTATTCGGCCGCGGTCTGGCGGATCAGCGCCAGGTCGCGATAGGGCTGCTCAAGCTTGGCGTCGGCGGCGATCGCGGCGAACTTGGCGGCGGCGCCCTTGAGGTCGTTGGCCTGAAGCGCCACGTCGCCCTCGACGAAGCGGGCCATCGCCGCATAGCCCTCGCTGTCGCTCTTGGCGAGTTCGGCAAGCGCCGCCTTCGCCGCGGTCGGCTTGTTGGCGCCCAGATCCTCAAGCGCCTTGGCATAGGCGACGCCCTCTTCGCCCGCCTTCACCCCCTGGCGATGCTGCCAGTAGAACCAGCCACCCAGCGCGACGAGCGCGATCACGATCGCGACGATCAGCCACCGGCCGTAGCGCGTCCAGAAGCTGGTCAGCCGCTCACGGCGCAGCTCCTCGTCGACCTCGCGCATGAAGACCGCATTGTTCTCGGGGGTAAGCGCCAAGTGAAACTCCGTGGGATCGTGCGGCGGCGGACCTTAGCGGCGACGCGCGTGAAACGAAATGGGGGAAGATTTGCGTCACTCCCGGCCTGATCCGGGGTAACGAGAAGATAGGAAGGCTTATTTCTTCGCCACCTCGGCCGGATAGAGTTGGTCCGGCCCCGGAAACGCCCGCGATCGAACCTCGCCCGCGTACGTCTCCACCGCGGCGGAAATGCGGCCGGCCATGTCGTCATACTTCTTCACGAAGCGCGCGGTACGGTCGAACAGGCCGAGCATGTCCTCGGTCACCAGCACCTGCCCGTCGCAGTCGGCGGACGCGCCGATGCCGATGACCGGACAGCCGACCGCGGCGGTGATCGCCTTTGCCAGCGGTTCGACCACCCCCTCGACCACCAGCGCGAAGGCGCCGGCATCGGCGATCGCCTTTGCATCGGCGAGGATCTTCGCCTGCTCGGCGTCGCTCTTCCCGCGCGCGCCGTATCCGCCGAGCGCGTTTACCGCCTGCGGCGTCAGGCCGACATGGCCGACGACCGGGATGCCGCGGCGGGTCAGGAAGGCGACGGTCTCGGCCATCGCCTCGCCCCCCTCGAGCTTCACCGCCGCCGCGCCGGTTTCCGCCATGACCCGAGCCGCGCTCGCGAACGCCGCCTGGGGCGAGGCCTCGTAGCTGCCGAAGGGCATGTCGATGACGACCACCGCGTGATAGCTGCCGCGCACCACCGCCGCGCCGTGCGCGATCATCATGTCGAGCGTGACCGAGAGGGTGGACGGCAGGCCGTAGATCACCTGGCCCAGGCTGTCGCCGACCAGCAGCATGTCGCAATGCGCGTCGAGCAGCTGCGCCATCCGCGCCGTGTACGCCGTCAGCATCACGATCGGCTCGCCGCCCTTGCGCCGCTGGATCGCGGGCACCGTCAGCCGTCGCATCGGCGCGGGCGTCGGGTTGGCGCGGCTCGTCGCCGTATCGAGCGTGAACGTCGTGGACATGGGCGCGCGCTCTACCCCCGCGGCGCCCGCGTGGAAAGCCCGCTTACCGAAGCCAGCCCCGCCGGATGCCGCGCGTCGACAGCCAGATGCCGAGAAGTGTCACCGCGACGATCACGACGGGAAACGGCACCACCGTCGCGGCCCCCTTGACCGCGATCAGGTCGGTCGCGGCGAACACCCAGCCGAACTGAACGATCACCGCGACCAGCGAGACGATGTAGAGCGGCCGCGCGATCCCGCGGCGGAGCAGCAGCGCCACCGCGCCGAAGAAGCCCGCCCACACCGCCGCGCCGTAAACCCAGATAAACCAGCCCGGCCGCGTCGCGAAGAACGCACGATCCCAGGCCGGCATCGCCGCCAGCCGCGATTCGTTCATCGTCACGTCGCCGTAAAAGGCGACCAACCCGGCCGCGCCGAACAGCAGGAGCAGCACCGCGACGATCGTCAGCCAGCGCGGCGGCGCCTGTCGGATATAGCTTGCCACTCGGTCCTCCCCCGCTCCCAGCGCCCGTCCGCGTACCCCCGCCCTATCCGATTGCAGCGCCCGGCGGGGCGACGTACGGATGAAGAATAGCCCATCGTAGCGGATGGTACAGCTTTGGTATGGGGACGCGTCCGTGGCTCGACTTGCGAAAACGATCGGTCTGGCGCTCGCACTGCTCCTGTCCCTCGTCCCGGTCGCGGCCGAGGCGAAGGTACGGCTGTTCTTCTGGTCGCGCGATTCGGGCAAATACTTCCCCCATGCGTTCGTGACGCTGAAGGGCACGCTCGACGCCACCGGCGCCCCGGTCGACACCAGCTACGGCTTCACGCTGAACAGCGTCACGCCGATCGCGCTGTTCGCGGCGGTCCCCGCGCATGTCGACATCACCGCCCGGCAATACATGCGCGCCAGCACCGCGCAGTTCGAGCTCGAGATCAGCGACGCGCAATATCATGCGATCGTCGACCAGGCCGCCGAGTGGAACGACAGCCGCTGGAGCCTCAACAAGCGCAACTGCGTGCATTTCGTGGCGGAGGTCGCCCGCCGGGCGGGCCTCACCGTCGTCGAGGATCGCAAGCTCATGAAAAAGCCGCGCAGCTTCACGCTGTCGCTGATCCCGCTCAATGCCGGCCGGGTGACGGTGATCGGCCTGACCGGCGAACAGCTTTGGGCGAAGGACCCGTCGGCCGAGAACCACAACGTCCCCGAAAAGACCAAGGGATCGGTGCTGGAGCGCGAGATCCGCGGGCTTCCGGCCGAGGATGCGCGCTAGGCTAGCGCCGCCTGCCATTCGTCGGGCTTGAACCCGACCAGCAGCCCGCCGTCATGCTCGGCCACCGGCCGCTTGATGAGCGACGGATGCGCCGCCATCAACGCGACCGCCGCATCGGCATCGGCGATCGCGCGCTCGTTCTCGGACAGCTTGCGAAACGTCGTCCCCGCGCGGTTGACGAGCGGCTCCCACCCGACCCGCTCGACCCAGCCGCACAGGCGGTCGGGATCGGCGCCCGCCTTCTTGTAGTCGTGGAAGTCGTACGCGATCCCTTCGGCATCGAGCCACGCCCGCGCCTTCTTAACGGTGTCGCAGTTGACGATGCCATATATGGTTAACGTCACCATTACCTCGTTGTGGCTAACGCAACAGCACGACTTTAATGCGCAAAAAGTGGTGAGTCAGCAACCGACCCATTGCGACCGTGAGCCCTGGGTTATCGCGACAGGCAACGCGAAGCGCCCTGCTGCATTTCGCCAGTTGAGGCGCGCCCGTCTCGATCCGCGTCGACGCACGAAAAGGCGGTCAATGCGCCCTGCTGTAACTCACCAGCATCCACAAAACGATCATGATTGATATCTTGATCTCGATAGAAGCGGCGCATCCTCTCCTTAAACGATATTTCATCATCAGCAGACATTGGCTGCGGGCTTCGCAAGCCCTTGTCGACCATGTAATCGATCTCGCGGAAACTCAGCCGTTCATCCCGATCCTTGTCCCATCGCTTCATGACCAAACGATATTGAGCAACGAGGCTGTCGCGCTTCGGCTCTTCAGCGAGTGGAACTTGAGCTGCGGTCGCCACAATCAGGAGCATTGAAAGCATATTCGCATACTATCCAATCAATGTCGGCTTACCACAAGAAATCAGACGAACGCTACGCCTCCGCTTTTTCTGCATACGGGCGTGACAACGTGGTCGCAGTTGGGAATGCCGTAGAGGGTGATCGTCATCGTCGCTCCGGGTCGGGTTCGCAACGCCGCGATAGCGAAGCCGGCTTCCGAATGCAGCAACTCGGACGGAACAGGTATGTCACGTCGACTTCATGTTCGACGCCACGTTGTCGAACGTCGCCTTGAGCGAATTGCCAAGACCTTGCATCGCTGCAATGGCCGCAACCGCAATCAACGCGGCGATCAGGCCGTATTCGATCGCAGTCGCGGCCCTCGTATCCCTAGAAAATCTCTTCACGACCTGGTCCTTTCGACGACCGTATTTGCTGGATCGTCCTTGCCAAGTCATGAATAGGCGACCCGCCTATCCCTCCGTAATTACACGATATGTCGGTCCACGGGCGAACGTCTACGCCCGTGATCCGATCGCCTAGAACGCGCTCGACAGCCGTTCGAACATCATCCGCGCGGGACTGGCCGGGGGCATCGCCCCGGCCTGCGCGCGGTCGAGTTGCGCGACTCGCGCATGCAGGCGGCTGCTGGAGGCGACGAGCGTCTGCGCGCGCGACGGCAGCGTCTCTATCACCCCGCCCTCGCTCGCCGGCGCGTCGCCCAGCCGGCGCGAGCCGTCGAGCGCGTCGCCCAGCGACAGCTCCCCCGCCATCACCGCCCGCTGCGTCAAAAGCCAGGCGATGACGTGCATCAGCCGCGTCGTGATCTTGAGCGACTCGCACGAAAAGGCGACGCGCGTCAGCGGCGCGAGGCCGTCGCGATCGGCGCGCCCGGATTCGTCGAAATAGTCACGCGCCTCGTCGGCCAGCACCATCGCCTCGGTATAGAGCGAGTCGATCAGACGGCGTTCGAAACGGACGGCGGCTTCCCCCTGCATTCGCCCTCGATGCCATAGCTGCGCGTCCGAGAAAATGTCCGATTCGGGTCAGAAACGCGCAATGTCCCTAACTGGCGCTCGGCCCGTGATCGCCAGCCCTTCAAGCGATGATGTCGGGGATCAGCTCGTCCTCGATCATCGCGATTTCGTCGCGGAGCCTGAGCTTCCGTTTCTTCAGCCGGGCGAGCTGGAGCTGGTCGACGCTGCCCGCCTCTCGCAGCGCCGTGATCGAGTCGTCGAGATCGCGGTGCTCGATGCGCAACAGCTCGAGTCGGCGGCCCAGTTCGGCGTCGTCCATCGGCGCTTCGTCCCCATCCTGCCCCGGCTCGGCCATGCGACGAACCGCCGGGCGCGAAAAATCGCTCGAACCGGCGTGTCGCACGCCGATTGGATCGCGACAACCGGGGCGATCGGTGGTTTACTCCGCTTCCCCCAAACCAGAGCCAAGGAGACCGCAGCAATGCAGACCTCGCACCTGACCGCACTGGAAGCCAAGCACGCCACCCTCGATCGCCGCATCTCGGCAGAGGTCAAGCGGCCGCTTCCCGACCAGGCGCTGTTGGCCGACCTGAAGCGTCGAAAGCTCCGCGTGAAGGAAGAGATCGCCGCGAGCTGATCGCGCGACCTGCCGCGCCGCTAGGGGCGGCGCGGCTACTTGCACAATCTAGCCATGATTATCGACCGGGCGGACGAAACGAGCCGCCCCGGAACCGCTCAGCGCTTGAGGCGCGGCGGCGTCGCTGCCGGATAGACGTGCAGCCATCCCTTGTTCTCGTCGCCCGGCTTGCGCGTCGCCACGGGCTTTCGCGCCAGCATCGGGTCGATCGGCTCGTCGAACGCGATGCCGATGCGCCCGTCGGTCGCCCACGCGATCCGGCCCGCCACCGGTCCGACCCCGCGCACGTCGATCTCCAGCCGCTCGCCCAGCGACACCGCCCGCGGATATTCGGCCATCAGGCCGCCCGCCGACAGGTTGCGGATGCGCACGTCCGCCGCGTGGTCGCCGATGCGCAGCTTGGCGGTCAGGAGCAGGCTGTCGCGGGACGCGTGTCGTCCGTGGCCGCTCAACAGGGCAGCTGCATCGGCGACGGGACGGTCAGGCGAACGGTCCATGGCAGGCTCGGCAAAGGGTACGGGTCGCCCGGACATTTGCGCGCCGCCGGGTATCGAAAGCGTTAATCCGGCGGCGCACGGCCGCGGCTTATTCCTCGCGCGAAACCTTCTCGTTGCGCTCGTGCCGCTCCTGCGCCTCGACGGTCATCGTCGCGATCGGCCGCGCTTCCAGCCGGGCGAGGCTGATCGGTTCGCCGCTCACTTCGCAATAGCCGTATTCGCCCTCGTCGATGCGGCGCAGCGCCGCCTCGATCTTGGAAATGAGCTTGCGCTGGCGGTCGCGGGTGCGCAGCTCGATCGACCAGTCGGTCTCGCTCGACGCACGGTCAGTCAGGTCGGCTTCGCGCAGCGAATCGATCTGGAGCTGGCCCAGCGTCACCTGCGCCTCTCGCAGGATCGCTTCCTTCCAGGCGAGCAGCTTGGCCCGGAAATAGGCCTGCTGCTTTTCGTTCATGAACGGTTCGTCGGCGCTCGGCCGATAGCCGCCCATCAGGTCATTCGCCGCCGGAACCGCAGCGCTCTCATATCGATCCAACGCAGTCGCCATGCCACTCTCCACGACCGGGAGCCGGTGCGACACCCCCATGCCGCTTACGCCCGGGACCTCTTGCCTTGGGCTGCGCCTATAGAAGCGGCTAAGGGTCGCTACAAGTGCGCAAAATCCGATCTGCCCATCGGCGAATCGAGGCGTAGCCGCGACGGGCTTGCGCCGGCGTGAACGGACCCTTCACCGTAACCCGCGCCGATCACCCGGTAATATCGGCGCATTGTGTCCCGTATGCGGACGTTAACCATAATCCCCGCGGCGGGCCGTGCAGAATCCTGCACCGGGACGCCGTGAACAGGGTTAACGTCGTTGAACTTAATTCTTTGTTCTGCACTGTGGGCTCATCGGCGGCAGGTGGCTGCTTCACCCGATGATCGGCCCGCCGGTTGTCGGTAGCGAGAAGAGATGACGGTATGTCGGTAAAGATGGCCCTGGCAAAACTTTGCGCCTGTACCTGTGGCGGCGCCATCGTCGGCGGCGGCGCGGTCCATGTCGCCGAAACGGTACGTGCCGAGCGCGTCGTGACCAAGCGCGTCGTCGAAAAACGCGTGGCCGCCCAGCGCGCCTATGCCGGGTCGGGCAAGAAGCTCGTCCGCCGCACCATCACCAAGACGGCGCAGTGCCAGCCGCAGACCGTGACGGTCACGACGCAGGGTGCGCCGATCCCCGTGCCCCCCGCCTTCGATGCGCAGCCCGTGATCTCGGGCGGCGGCGGCGGCGGGCCGGTCTTCGTCGGCGGCTCGGGCGGGTTCGGCGGCGGGTTCGGCGGGGGCTTCTTCGGCGGCGGGTTCGCGGGTGGCGGCGGTGGCGGCTCGATCGTCATTTCCTCGACCTCGTCGGGCGGTTCGTCGGCAAGCTCGGCCTCGTCCGCATCCTCCGCGTCCAGCGCTTCGTCGGCATCCTCGTCCTCGTCGGGCGGCGACAAGCCGGGCAAGCCTGGAAAGCCGGGCCACCCGCATTATCCCGACAAGCCCGATCATCCGGGCTCGAGCGGTTCCAGCGGGTCGAGCGGCAGCAGCGGCTCCTCCGCCTCCAGCGCCTCGTCGGCATCGAGCGCCAGCTCGGCTTCGAGCGGGTCCTCGGGTTCCAGCGGTTCTTCGGGGTCGAGCGGGTCCTCGGGCTCCAGCGGGTCCTCGGGTTCGAGCGGGTCCTCGGGTTCCAGCGGGTCCTCGGGTTCCAGCGCATCGAGCGCCAGCTCGGCCTCCAGCGCGTCCTCGGCTTCGTCGGGGTCGAGCGGATCGAGCGGCTGGTCGACCTCTGGCGGCTGGTCGAGCACCTCGTCGGGCTCCAGCGGATCGTCGGCATCGAGCGCCAGCTCGGCCTCCAGCGCGTCCTCGGCATCGAGCGCCAGCTCGTCCGGCTCGTCGGGCGGCACGCCGCCGACGCCGGTGCCCGCGCCGCCGATGCTCCTGCTCTTCGGTGCCGGCGCCGCCGCGCTCGTCGCACGCGGCCGCTTCAAGAAGCGCAAGGCCGCCGCCTGACACGATTTCGGCGGGCCGATCGCCCGGCCCGCCTTCAAGAACACTCCCTGCCCCTCCCGCCAACGGGAGGGGCTTTCTTTTGGGCCTCAGGCTGCGCTCAGCGCCTTTTCGATCTGATCGACCGGGTGGCCAGTCAGGTCCTTGTCGAGCTCGCCCTTCAGCCGCTGCTCGACCTCCTTGTGGTAATGCTTGCGCAGCTCGCCGAGCGTCTTGGGCGGCGCGACGATGATGAGCGATTCGAAATCGTTGCGAAGCGCCCGCTTCTTCAACAGCTCCGCGGTCTCGGCGGCGAAGCGGTCTTCTTCAAGCTGATGGAAGTCGACCTCGCTGAACGCGCTGCCCGCGGTTCCCGTCCCTGACGAGGCCGCGCGACCCGGCCGGTCGGTCTTCTGGTCGCCGTCCGAGGGGTTGTCCTGCTCGCGCTTGCGCTCGACGATCAGGTTGGGGTGCTCGGCATCGCCCTCATTGCGCAGGAAGAGCATCTTGCGCCCATCGGCGACCACCACGACGGCATCGTGCGGGACCTGCATCGCGTTTCTCCTTATCGTTGTTGGACAGGGTCAACGCCCGCCCACCACGCGGGTTGCGCGAGAGGGCGGTGCCGGGCCATAGCGCGGGCCATGCACGACATCCGCCTGATCCGCGACGACCCCGCCGCCTTCGACGCCGCCCTCGCCCGCCGCGGCCTGTCGCCGCAGGCCGCCGACCTCGTCGCGCTGGACGAGCGCCGCCGCGCCCTCGTGACCGAGCTTCAGGTCGGCCAGGCGCGCCGCAACGAAGCGTCGAAGGCGATCGGCGCGGCGATGGCCAAGGGCGACACCGCCGCCGCCGACGCGCTGAAGGCAGAGGTCGCCACGCTCAAGACCCGCCTGCCCGAACTGGAAGTCGAGGAGCGCGAGGTCGCCGGCCGATTGAAGGCCGCGCTGGAAGTCATCCCCAACCTGCCCGCCGACGACGTGCCGATGGGCGGCGGCGAGGAAGACAATCAGGAAGTCGCCCGCTGGGGCACCCCGCGCGACTTCGACTTCGCGCCGAAGGAGCACGCCGACCTCGCCCCCGCACTCGGCATGGATTTCGAGACCGGCGCGCGGCTGTCGGGCGCGCGCTTCACCTTCCTGCGCGGCGACATGGCCCGCCTCCACCGCGCGCTCGGCCAGTTCATGCTCGACGTCCAGACGCGCGAGCATGGCTATGAGGAATGCAACCCGCCCGTCCTCGTCCGCGACGAGGCGATGTACGGCACCGACAAGCTGCCCAAGTTTGCCGAGGACAGCTTCGGCACCACCGACCAGCGCTGGCTGATCCCCACCAGCGAAGTCTCCCTCACCGCCAGCGTCATGGGCGAGCTGCTCGACGAAAGCGTCCTGCCGCTCCGCCTCACCGCGCTCACGCTTTGCTTCCGGTCCGAGGCGGGCGCGGCGGGGCGCGACACGCGCGGCTTCATCCGCCAGCACCAGTTCGAGAAGTGCGAGCTCGTCAGCATCGTCCGGCCCGAGGACAGCGAGGCCGAGCACGACCGCATGACCCGCGCGGCCGAAACGATCCTCGAACGCCTGAACCTGCCCTATCGCAAGCTCCTGCTCTGCACCGGCGACATGGGCTTCGGCGCGCGCAAGACCTACGACCTCGAAGTCTGGCTGCCCGGCCAGGGCGCGTGGCGCGAGATCAGCTCCTGCTCGAACACCGGCGCGTTCCAGGCGCGGCGGATGAACACCCGCTACCGCATCGCCGGCGAGCAAAAGAAGACCGAGTTCGTCCACACGCTCAACGGCTCCGGCCTCGCAGTCGGCCGAACCTTGGTGGCGGTGATCGAGAATTATCAGGAGGCCGACGGCAGCGTGACCGTGCCCGAGGTGCTGCGGCCGTACATGGGCGGCATCGAGCGGCTGGCGACCCGCTGATGCGCATCCTCGTCACCAACGACGACGGCTATCACGCCCCCGGCCTCAAGGTGCTGGAGGACATCGCCGCGCAGTTCAGCGACGATGTGTGGGTCGTCGCCCCCGCCGACGAGCAGTCGGGCGCGGGCCATTCGCTGACGCTCACCCGCCCCCTGCGCGTCCGCCGGTTCGGCGAGAAGCGCTTCGCCGTCAGCGGCACGCCGACCGACGCGGTGATGATGGCGCTCGCCAAGCTGATGAAGGACACGCCCCCCGACCTCGTCCTGTCGGGCGTCAACCGCGGTGCGAACCTGGCCGAGGACGTGACCTATTCGGGCACCGTGTCGGCGGCGATGGAGGGGGCGCTGGCGGGTGTCCGCTCGATCGCGCTCAGCCAGGTTTATGCGCGGCAGGGGATGGGCGACACCGTGCCGTTCGACGCGGCGATTGCATGGGGGGCAAAGGTGCTGGCGCCGCTGATCGACCTCGACTGGGCACCGCGCACACTGGTCAACGTGAACTTCCCTGCGCTGCCCGCCGATCAGGTGAAGGGCGTGCGCGTCGTGGCGCAGGGGCTGCGCGATTACGGCCGGCTTCAGATCGTCACCAACCGCGATCCGCGCGGGTACGAATATCACTGGTTCGGCCTCGGCGCGGTGGGCGTTCCGACGCCCGCGCACGCCACCGATCTGGAGGCGGTGCAGGACGGTTTCGTCGCGGTGACGCCGCTGCATCTTGACCTGACGCACGCGGAGTCGATGAATAGGCTGATCGCAGCGTATCGCGACTGAGGGGGGATCGAGATGGGGGCATTGGGGCGCGGCACGAGCGCGGTACTGCCGGCGCTGTTGCTCGGCGGGTGCCTGATCCCCGGCGGGCGAGACGACTATGCCGCCCCGCCCCCACCGCCCGCGCCGAGACAGGTCGAGGAGCCCGTCCGCCGCGACGTGGACGAGAGCGTCCGCACGCTCCCCGCGCCGCCCCCCGCCTGGGTCGCGCGGCCGGTCAGCCCGGATGCACGGACGATCCCGTCATCGACCTACACCGTCCAGCCCGGCGACAACCTCCGCCGCATCGCCGAGCGCACCGGCGCGGCCAGCGAGGCGATCGCGCGCGAGAACGATCTCGCCGCGCCCTACACGATCTTCGCGGGCCAGCGCCTGTCGATTCCCGGTGGGCGCTGGCATCTGGTGCGAGAGGGGCAGACGGGCATTGCCATCGCCCGCGCCTATGGCATCGAGTGGTCGCGGATCGTCGATGCCAATCGCCTGACCGAACCCTATATCCTGCGCACCGGCCAGCGCGTGCTGATCCCCGGCGATGCCGCGCGCGGCCCCAGCCGGGCGGAGCGCGCCGCCGCCTTCCGCCTCGACATCGACGACCTCGTCACCGGCAGTCAGCCCGCGATCGCCGAGAATGCCGCGCCCGCCAAACCCGTCGCGACGACAAAGCGCGTGCTCCCCTCGACCGCCGCGGTCGCCGAACCGACGCGGATCACCGGCGGCTTCCAGTGGCCCGTCGCGGGCGGCCGCATCCTCCGCCGCTTCGGTCCCGGCGCCAGCGGCGAGCGCAACGACGGCATCAAGATCGCCGTGCCTCTGCAAACCCCGGTCACTGCCGCCGCCGACGGCGTCGTCGCCTATGCCGGCAGCGACATTCCCTCGCTCGGCGGCCTCGTCATCCTGAAGCACGGCAGCCGCCTGACCAGCGTCTACGGCCACGCCGGCCAACTCCTCGTCCAGCGCGGACAGGCGGTGAAGCGCGGCCAGACGATCGCGCTGTCGGGCGACACTGGCGCCGCCAACCAGCCCGAGCTGCATTTCGAAATCCGCGACGGCCGCACCCCCGTCGATCCGCTGACCCGCCTGCCGCGGCGATGAGGGGGCGGCTCGCCCCCAATACGCTGAAACGCAAGTCGCAACTGCCGATCTGGCTCTCGATCGGCTGGCGCGTCACCGCGGTCCTCGGCCTGCTTGCCATCGCGATCGGCGTCCACTGGCTCGACCGCGACGGGCTTCGCGACAATTACGACGGGCGGATCAGCTTCGTCGACGTCGTCTATTTCACCTTTATCTCGATCACCACGACCGGATACGGCGACATCGCCCCGGTGACCGAGCGGGCGCGATTGTTCGACGCGCTGATCGTCACGCCGATCCGCGTCTTCGTCGTGCTGCTCTTCATCGGCACGACCTACGACTTCGTTCTGAAGCGCACATGGGAGAAGTGGCGCATGGCACGCATCCAGCGCGAACTGACCGGCCATATCGTCGTCGCCGGCTTCGGTCAGACCGGCTCCGAAGCGGTCGACGAACTCATCGCCCGCGGGCGCGATGCCGCGACGATCGTCGTTGTCGACGGCTCGGCCGAGCGGCTGGCGGTGGCCGAGGCACTGGGCTGCGCGATCATGGTCGGCGACGCGACGCGCGACCGCACGCTCATCGACCTCAGGCTCGCCGACGCCTGCTCGCTGATCGTCGCGGCGGGGCGCGACGATACCTCGATCCTCATCACCCTGACCGCCCGCCACCTCGCCCCCGACCTGCCGATCAGCGTCATCGTCAAGGCCGAGGATAACGAGGTACCCGCGCGCGCCGCTGGCGCGACGACGGTCATCAACCCCGTCAGCTTCGCCGGGCTCCTGCTGGCAAGCTCGTGCAGCGGCAGCCATGTCGCCGATTACATGATGGACCTCGCGAGCTACGACGGCCGCGTCCAACTCGCTGAGCGGACGGCGAAGCCCGACGAGATCGGCCAGCCCTTGTCCTCAATCCGTACCGGGCTCGGCGTGCGCATCTATCGCGGGGGCAAACCGTTCGGCTTCTTCGATCCCGAAGCCGCGGCGATTCAGCCCGGCGACGTGATCGTCGAAATCGTCGCGCATCGAGGGATGGCCGCATGAACCTGGAAACGTCGCGCTTCCTGCCGATCGTCATGCTGATCGGCTCCAACATCTTTATGACCTTCGCCTGGTACGGCCACCTGAAGCACAAGGGCGCGGCGCTTTGGGCGGTGATCCTCGTCAGCTGGCTGATCGCGCTTCCCGAATACACGCTGGCCGTCCCCGCCAACCGGATCGGCAGCGGCGTCTATTCGGCGGCGCAACTGAAGGGGATGCAGGAGGTCATCACCCTCACCGTCTTCGCGATCTTCTCCATCCTGTATCTGGGGCAGAAGATCACGCCCAACCACCTGATCGGCTTCGCCCTCATCGCCGGCGGGGCGTTCTTCCTGTTCAGGGCCTGAGCCGCCGCTTCGCGAAGGCAACCGCGCGGTCGAACCCGTTGAGCGCCACCATCGCCGCGCGATTGGCGATCGTCGGGCGCAGCAGGAACAGGTCGCACGCCTCGACATGGCCGGTCGCGAACTGGCGCTTGTGCTGCCCCTCCCCTTCGGTGAAGTCGAAGCGGGCATGGGTGCCCTCGTCCATCAGGTCACGCAGCGCCGCGGCCATCAGCACCGTCCCCGGCGACAGCGCATCGAAGCGTCCGTCATGGCCGACATATTCGTAGACGACGGTGCCACGGTCGATCGGGCAGTAGAGATAGGCCACCGCCTCGCCCCCCACGAACAGCAGCCAACCGCGCGCGGCATCGGCGGCGGCGGCGCGCAGCATCGCCTCGACCCAGGCGGGATCGCCGGGCAGGCCCATGCCGAGCAGCTTTTCCTGATA
>CAJYLT010000028.1 GCA_913775795.1 uncultured Sphingomonas sp.
CCTCCGCCGCCGCGGTGCGCGCGGGGTACAGCCTGCAACTCGGGCTGCTCGGCGCGATCGCGGAGCGGGGCGGGTTTCAGGAGGTGAAGGGAAAGGCCGGCGGCTTCGAATATTGGTCGCTCGGCAAGAAGAAGGATCAGTTCGGCTACATCGAAACGCCGGTCGACGCCGAGGGCAAGCGCGACAAGATCGCCACGACCGAATTCACCACGATCGCGGTCAGCAATTTCGTGGACGCGGCCGGCACGTGGTTGACCGGCGATGCGCCGTTTACCGCGAAGCTGGTGCCGGAATATGCGCCTTATGCCGAATATGACCAACTGATGCGCCGGGACGAATGGTATGGCCGGGACTGAGCTGGCGACCCTGCCGCGGCTGAAGGGCGCGCAGGCGGCGGCGAGCGATCCGCACGCGCACGTCTGGCTGTCCGCGTCGGCGGGCACGGGCAAGACGCAGGTGCTCGCCGCGCGCGTGTTTCGCCTGTTGCTGCGGGGCACCGATCCGTCGGCGATCCTGTGCCTGACCTTCACCAAGGCGGGCGCGGCGGAGATGGCGCAGCGGATCAACAACCGGCTCGCCGCCTGGGTGCGCATGCCGGCGCCGCAGCTGTACGCCGATCTGGAAGCGCTGGGCGAGAAGGGTACGCCGGATTTGCAGGCGCGGGCGCGAACGCTGTTTGCAGGCGGGCTCGATGCGCCGGGTGGTGGCCTGCGCATTCAGACGATCCATGGGTTCTGCCAGAGCCTGCTCGCGGCGTTTCCCGTCGAAGCGGGGCTGACGCCCGGCTTCCGTCCACTGGAGGCACGCGAAGAGGCGGTGCTGGCGCGCGAGACGCTGGCGACCTTGCTGACCGATGCCGAGCGCGAGGGCCGCGAACGGCCGATCGAAACGATCGGCGCGCTGTCGCTGCGACTGGGTGAGGGCGGGGCGGAAAGCTTCCTGCTCGCCTGCGCACGCTCGCTGCACGCGCTGGAGGCGCTGCCGATTGGGATCGGGCCGTGGCTGCGGCGCGCGCTCGACCTGCCGCAGGGGGATATCGGCGAGGCCTTGGCCGAGGGCTGCGACTGTATCGACACCGACCTGGTCGAGCGGCTGGCAGCGGCGAACACCGCCTGGGGTGCGGCGACTGGGGTAGGGCATGCCGAAACGCTCAACCGCTGGCTCGCGGCGGCACCGGCGGAGCGGGCCGCGACGCTTGGCGACCTTGCCGGCGTGGTGCTGACGGGGAAGAACGAACCGCGCAAGGCATCGAAGAAGCTGATCGATGCCGAACCCGATTATGCCGAGCTGGCCGCCGCGCTGGGGCAGCACTGCCTCGACCTGCTCTCGCTCACCGCGCGGGCCGCTTATGCCGATCTGCTGGCCGACGCGCTGGAGGTGGGCCGAGACTATGCGCGCGCCTATGCCGCGGCGAAGCGGCGGACCGGGGCTGTCGATTTCGACGATCTGATCGGCGTGACGGTGCGGCTGCTGGAACAGCCGGGCATCGGCGAATGGGTGCGCTACAAGCTCGATCAGGGCACCGAGCACGTCCTGATCGACGAGGCGCAGGACACCAACCTCAACCAGTGGCGGATCGTGACCGCGCTGGCAGGCGAGTTTTTCGTTGGGCGCGGTGTGCATGCGCCCTCGACCCGCACGCTGTTCACCGTTGGCGATTTCAAACAGGCGATCTTCGGCTTCCAGGGCACCGACCCGATCAACTTCCGCTGGGCGGAGGGGCATTTCGCCGGTCGCGCTGCGGAGGTGGAGGGGGCGGACGACTGGCCGGAGGAGGAACGCGGCCTGCCGTTCCAGCGCCTGTCGCTGACGCATTCCTTCCGGTCGACACGGCCGATCCTGGAGTTCGTCGATGCCGCCGTGGCCGCGGCGGGGGAGCCGGGCCTCGGCGCGATCGACGCGATGCAGGCGCATGCCAGCGAGGTGCCCGGCCCCGGCACGGTCGAGCTGTGGCCGCCGGTGATCGCAGGTGGCAGCGAAACGGACGAGGAAGCGTGGATCGACGATGCCGTCCGCGAACAGGCGGTGCGGATCGCACGCGCCGTGCGCGACTGGCTGAACGGCGGCCTGATGCTGGAGAGCAAGGGGCGGGCGCTCAGGCCCGAAGACGTGATGATCCTCGTCAAGCGGCGTGGCGACCTCGCGTCGCTGATCGTCGCGCGCCTGTATGCCGAGGGTGTGCCGGTCGCGGGCGTCGACCGGTTGCGGTTGAATGCGCCGCTGGCGGTGCAGGATCTGCTCGCCGCGGTGCGCTTCGTCTTGCAGCCGGAGGACGACCTGTCGCTCGCCGCGCTGCTCGTGTCGCCGCTGATCGGCTGGACGCAGGACGAGTTGATGCACGCCGCGCCGCGCGAGCATGGCAGCCTGTGGCGGCACCTGACGCAGACGCTGTCGGAGGAGCGCCTGGCGCCACTGCGCGCGATGCTGTCGCGCGCCGACATCACGACGCCCTACCAGTTCCTCGAGGAGATCCTGTCGGGGCCGCTCGACGGGCGGCGCAAGCTGCTGCGCCGGCTGGGAGCGGAGGCGCGCGATCCGATCGAGGAACTGCTCAACGCGGCGCTGGCGTTCGAGACGACGTCGACGCCATCGCTGCAACGCTTCCTCGACTGGTTCGACCGCGGCGATGTCGAGATCGTGCGCGACAGCTCGCGCCCGCAAGCCGCCGTGCGGGTGATGACCGCGCACGGGGCCAAGGGATTGCAGGCGCCGCTCGTCATCCTTGCCGACGCGACGGCGGACCCGACGCAGAACCGCCGCGACCTGTTCGACTGGCAGGCGGACGCCGACCAGCCGCCGATCCCCGTCTTTCGCCCGCGCACCGCCGAGCGCGGCGGACCGCTCGACGACGTGGTCGCCGATAGCGACCGGCGCGAGCTGGAGGAGCATTGGCGGCTCTTCTACGTCGCCGCGACGCGCGCGGAGGAGCAACTGGTGATCGCTGGCAGCCTGTCCGAACGCGCGAAGGGCGAGCCGCCGCCGCTCAGCTGGTATTGCGCAAGCATGATGGCGATGGATGCACTTAACGTCCCGCCGGGCGAGACGCGGGTGCTGGCCGACGACCGGCCGCCCGCGCCCGCGATCGCGCAAGCGGCGGAGACGGCGGCGGCATACGGCCTTCCCGACTGGACACGCCGCCCCGCGCCCGAGGAAGCGCGCCCGCCGCGTCCGCTCGCGCCATCGTCGCTGGGCGAGGACGAGGTGGCCGACCCGCCGCCTGCCGGCCCGGCGATGCAGGACGCGGCCGAGCGCGGTCGTTTGGTCCACGGCCTGCTCGAGCGGCTGCCCGCGCTGCCGCCCGAGCATCGACGTGCGGCGGGTGAGGCCTGGCTCGCGGGCAACAAGCTGGGCGAGGGGCTGGTCGATCGCGCGCTGTCGATCGTCGACCATCCCGACTTCGCCGACCTGTTCGGCGCCGATGCGCTGGCCGAGGCGCCGATCGCCGCGGTCGTCGGCGGACAGGTGATCGCCGGCACCGTCGACCGCCTGCTGGTAGAGGCGGATCGCGTCCGCCTGATCGATTTCAAGACCGGCCGCCGCGTGCCCGCCGACGCGGGCGAGGTGCCGCCGCATCATGCACGCCAGATGGCCGCCTATGCCGCGGCGCTCGCCGTCATCTTCCCCGACCGCCCGATCGAGGCAGCTTTGCTCTACACCGCCGGGCCGCGGCTGATCGAAATGCCGGCCGAGACGCTGGCCGCGCTCAAGCCCGGCTTCGCGCCGACGGAGCAAAGCTTGCCCTCGCGCGCTTGAGCCTGGAAGGGCGGCCACATAGATTGGGCGCCAACCAAGGAGTTTAGAATCATGCCGACCAAGGCCGTCACCGACCAGAGCTTCGCCACCGATGTCCTCGGCGCCGACAAGCCCGTCCTCGTCGATTTCTGGGCCGAGTGGTGCGGCCCGTGCAAGATGATCGGCCCGAGCCTGGAGGAACTTTCCGACGAACTGGGCGAGCAGGTGACGATCACCAAGCTCAACATCGACGAGAATCCCGAGGCGCCGGGCAAGTACGGCGTGCGCGGCATTCCGACGATGATCCTGTTCAAGAACGGCGAACCCGCCGCGACGAAGGTCGGCGCCGAGCCCAAGGGCCGGCTGAAGGCCTGGCTCGAGGGCGAGCTCTGATCGCCTGATCGGGTCGACCGAAGTGACGAAGGGGCCGGCGGGGCGACCGCCGGCCCCTTTTTCGTGTGCGCCACACAGCGCCCGTCACCGCTTTGTCACAACCGTCACCATTCCGTCACATGGCCGCAACCGAACCGTCTTCGAAACCGCATCCGTACGTCACGTCCGGCCACTAGCCGGGCGTGGAGGTCGACAGGGGGACAGCCGAGTCGATCGGGGGGCATGCGCCCCTTCCTCGTCAACCCGGAATTGCCGGAACGGAGATCTTCATGGCCGACTTCAAACGCCTTAGCCTTATCCTGCTGACGAGCTGCGCGGGTGCGACCCTTGCGGCCTGTGACGGCGCGTCGAGCGTCGCCTCGCCGGGTGAAGGCACGATCATCGTTCCGTCGCCGGCCCCGACGCCTGCGCCGACCCCGACGCCGACGCCCAGCTCGACCGCGGGCACGCCTGCCGCCGACTGCCCCACCGGCACGACCAATGTCGGCACCGTCGGCAATTTCCGCAGCTGCCGCATTCCCAGCCTCGTCTCGGGCAACCTGACGCTGCCGCGCCGGGCGGGTACCGCGTACGAGATCAACGGCCGCGTCGACGTGGGCGTCGATCGTGGCGGCTCGGGCACCGGCGGCGCGCAGGCGAACCTGACGATCGAGCCGGGCGTCATCGTCTATGCCAACACGACCAACGCCGACAACGACTTCCTCGTCGTCAATCGCGGGTCGACGATCAATGCCGATGGCCTTGCCAACGCGCCGATCATCTTCACCGCGCAGCAGAACCTGACGGGCAACGTCACCGACGAGTCGCAGGGCCTGTGGGGCGGCGTCATCCTCGCCGGCCGCGCGCCGGTGTCGAACTGCAACCTGTCGGGCGTCTCGGGCGGCGCCGCGAACTGCGAGAACGTCGTCGAGGGTACGGGCAACGCGCTCTACGGCGGCAATGCCGCGGGCGACAATTCGGGCATCATGCGCTATGTCCAGATCCGCTATTCTGGCACGGTCATCACGCCGAACAACGAGCTTCAGGGCCTGACCACCGGCGGCGTCGGCTCGGGCACGCGGCTCGAGTATATCCAGATCCACAACAGCTCGGACGACGGCATCGAGATCTTCGGCGGCACGCACAATGCGCGCTACTTCGTGGTGACCGGCGCCGATGACGACAGCTTCGACACCGATGTGGGTTGGAAGGGCTTCATCCAGTTCGCGATCGGCATCCAGAAGCCGAACAACACCCAGACCGACAACTACATGATGGAGATCGATTCGAACGGTGCCGAGGACGCGCTGCCGCGTCAGAACGGCCGGATCTCGAACTTCACCTTCATCCACACCTCGACCGCGACGAACGCGGGCATCCGCATCCGCGGCGGCGCCGACTTCACCTTCGTCAACGGCATCATGACCACGCCGCAGGCGTGCATCAACACCGTCGCCAGCACCACCGACAATGGCGGCAAGTCGACGATCCGCGCCGCCAATTCGGCGATCGACGAGGCCGGCCCGCCGGTCTTCAACTCGGTCTATTTCGCATGCGGCTCGGTCTCGGCCGAATCGACGCAGAACGGCGTGACCGTCACCAATGCCGAGCAGGCGGCGCTGTTCACCGCGGGCACCAACAACACCACCAACGGCACCGCGGCCAACGCCTATACCTCGACCTATCTGCCGGGCACCGGCGCGGCGGCGGTGACGCCGTTCAATGCCGCGACGCTCAACCCGGCGGGTACGGGCTTCTTCGTCCAGACGTCGTACATCGGTGCGATCAACGGCTCGGGGGACACTTGGTACCAGGGTTGGACCTGCAACTCGAACCGCGGCAATTTCGGTTCGACGAGCGGCGCCTGCACGGCCGTGCCGACCACCTGACAGTAAAGCGCACCCAACCAGCGGGGATGGCGGTGAAAGGGGCCGCCATCCCCGTCGTGCCCGGTTGCCGGTCTTCAGTCGCCCGGCGACGCCCTGATTGCGGAACGACAACATGAAAAAGCCTGTGGCTTTCGGCAGCCTGCTCCTCCTCACCACGACGCTGGTCGCGCCTGCCGCGCTGGCGCAGACGACGACGGGCACGCCCGCCGGCCAGGTGGTCGCTCCGACCGCCGGCCAGCCGCAGGAGGGCACGCCGCCCGACACCGGCCCCGGTGCCGGCGGCGCAGCGGATCAGGACGTCGAGGTTTCGGCCCCCGGCGCCGGCGACGATGCGGGCGAGGACATCGTCGTCATCGGCCGCAACATCCCGAACGTCATCCGCAACACCGCACAGGTGGTCTCGGTCCTGTCGTCGGAGGATATCGCGCGCACGGGCGAGGGCGACATCGCCGGCGCCCTCGGCCGCGTGACGGGCCTCAGCGTCGTCGGCAACGGCTTCGTGTTCGTCCGCGGCCTTGGCGATCGCTATTCCTCGTCGCTCCTCAACGGCTCGCCGCTGCCCAGCCCCGAGCCGCTGCGCCGCGTGGTGCCGCTCGACATTTTCCCGACCAACGTCATCGCCTCCAGCCTCGTCCAGAAGAGCTTCTCGGCCAATTATCCGGGCGAATTCGGCGGCGGCGTCATCAACCTGACGACCAAGGCGACGCCGAAGGAGAGCTTCCTTCAGATCGGCGGCTCGGTCGGGTTCGACACCGCGACGACCGCGGAGCTCGGCTATACCTATGACGGAGGCTCGCACGACTGGCTGGGCTACGACAGCGGCGAGCGGACGATCCCCGGCTTCATCAAGGATGCCGGCATCAACGGCACCGGTGTGACCGCGGCGCAGGTGACGCAGCTCACCAACGCCGAAACCTCGCTCGTGTTCGAAAACCGGAATATCCCGGCGAACTTTTCCGGCGAAGCGAGCGCAGGCACGTCGTTCGATGTCGGCACCGGGCGCATCGGCCTGATCGCCGGCGGCGGCATCTCGAACACCTGGCGCACGCGCGACGCGATCCAGCAGGTGGCGATCGACCAGACCGGCACGCTGGTCAGCGACTTCCGCAACGTCGCGACCGACCACCGCGCGCTGGTCAACGGCCTGTTCGGCGTCGGTGCGGAGTTCGGCCGCAACCGCATCCGCTGGACCAACCTCTACATTCACGACACGCTGAAGCAGACGATCCTCGGCAAGGGGACCGACCAGAACAATCTGGACCTCCTGAACCAGAACACCAACTGGTTCGAGCGGCAGTTGTTCACGACGCAGGGCGTGGCGGAACTGAAGTTCGGTGAATTGAGCGTCGATCTGCGCGGCGCGTACGCCAACACGCAGCGCAATTCGCCGTACGAGCGGACCTTCACCTACCTCTATTCGCCGCAGGTTCGGGATTATATCAACAATCTCGCCAACCAGTCGCTGGCGCAGATCGCGTTCAGCGAACTGAACGAGGATCTGTGGTCGGGCGGCGTCGATCTCGGCTACAAGCTCGACCTCGACCGGCCGGTGACGATCCAGGCGGGCTATGCCTATTCGGATGCGGACCGCAGCTCGTACCGCTATCAGTTCCGCTATCAGGCGCAGAACGGCCTCAGCCTCGCGCAGCAGCAGCTTCGCCCGGACTATCTGCTGAGCGACTATAACGTTCAGCTCGCCAATATCGTTTTGCAGAACGAATCCACCTCGCAGGGGGCGGCGGCGTATACCGCATCGCTGCGCACCCATGCCGGCTATGTCCAGCTCGAGAGCGAGATCCTCGACGGGCTGCGCGCACAGATCGGCGTCCGCTACGAGGATGCCGAGCAGCGCGTGCTGCCGACCGGCACCGGCGTGACGGGCACCAGCCTCAACAACGGGTACTGGCTGCCCGCCTCGACGATCACCTGGAACTTCGCCGAGAACATGCAGCTTCGCCTGCACGCGTCGAAGACGATCGCTCGGCCGCAGTTCCGCGAGCTGGCGCCGCAGATCTATCTCGACTTCGAATCGAACCGCCAGTTCATCGGCAACCCGCGCCTGACCGACAGCGAGCTCTACAATCTGGAGGCGCGGGCCGAGTGGTTTTTCGCGCGGGACCAGCGCCTGACCGCCGCGGGCTTCTACAAGCGGATCGACAACCCGATCGAGGCCTTCGGTTCGCCGGGCGCGGGCAGCTCGTCGCTGCTCACCAGCTTCTCGAACGCGCCGGGCGCCAAGCTCTATGGCGGCGAGGTCGAGCTGGTGAAGTATTTCCCGCTCGACACGCTGGGCGGCCCGTTCGCGACGAAGCGCGCGGTGCTGATCGCCAACTATACCTACACCAAGTCGCAGCTCGACGCGCAGGATCAGCCGGTCGTCAATCCGATCAACGTCACCGGCCCGCTGATCCCCGCGAACCAGCTGTTCGTCGACGGCAGCCCGCTGGTCGGCCAGTCCAACCACCTCGTCAACGCGCAGTTCGGCCTCGAGGATACCGAGATGCTGAGCCAGGTGACGCTGCTGGTGAACTACGCCAGTGAGCGGATCACCAACCGCGGTGCGATCGTCAACGGCGTCCGTCTGCCCGACATCCGCGAAAAGCCGGGCTGGCGCTTCGACGTGGTGTGGCGTCAGGGGATCCCTATCGGCAGCGGCGACGACCATCAGGTCGAGCTGAAGTTCGAGGCGCGCAACCTGACCAAGACGCGCTATCAGGAGTTCCAGACCTTCGACAACGGCAGCCGCGCCGACGTCAACACGTACAATCTGGGCCGCGTCTTCAGCTTCGGCGTCAGCGTCGGGCTCTGATCGCCAACATCGGTAAGAGGGGGATCGGGCTTTCGGCAAAAATGCCGGAGGCCCTTTCTCGTTTCACCAGCCCCAGGGGCGTTCGCGAAACCATTTGGTGATGACGTATTTGGTGCCGCTGCGCACCTTCATCCCGTGGTGCAGCGTCGCGGGGTTGGGCGTGCCGTCGGGGCGCAGGTTGTTCCAGGCGAGCAGCTTGCCCGTTTCGGGCTGGACCAGCTTGTCGACGACCTTGAACCGCGTCGCGCCGCCCGCCGCCGGTTCGTTCAGATAGAGCATCACCGTCCAGGTGCGGTTGCCCGCAACCGAACAGAATTTCGCGAAATCGGCGCCCTGCGGCTCGAAATAGTCGGTGTGCGCCTTGAACTCCTGTCCCACGGCATAGCGTTGGCCCTGGATCGGCTCGCCATGGGCGGGGTCGAGCCCGCAAAAGTCGAGGATCGCCGCTTCAAGACGTGCCACCGCCGGCTCGGCGGGATCGAGGTCGCAGGTCTCGCTGGTCCGAAAGGCGGCGTCGCCATTGGCGTCGGCGATCGTCGAGGGTCGGCGGTGGCGATCGATCAGCGCGATCAGCTCGTCGCAATGCGCGGGATCGAGAAATCCCTTCGCCACGAAAAGCGTCAGCTTCGGACTGGGCAGCTTCTGCACGCCGGGCCGCGCGGCGATATGGGCGATGACGGGTTCGCTGGGGTGGCCCGAGCCGAGAGTGGTCATCGCGCTTTCCTGCCAGAGCGATCGCGCGGCGGGAAGCGTGCCATGAAAGCGTAACGTTCGCGTCGCATCGCGGTCATGACCGACGAAAAGGGGCCGGTATGAGCAGCGAAGCGGCGATACAGGCCCTTGCGGCCGACGCGCAGGCGCAGGGGGCGAGCGACGTGCATCTCGACCTCGACGTCGATGCGGTGCGCGTGCGGCTTCGTGTCGACGGGCGGTTGCGGCAATGGGTGCCCGCGCGGCTCGAACCCGGCGGGCTGCGCGCCGCGGCGTGGGCGGTCGCCGGCAACGGTACCGATCGCCTCGGTGACTGGCAGGTGGCGAGTCATGCCGATGGCGAGCGATTGGCGCTTCGCCTGCGTGCCGAGCGGCCGGGCCATCTGGCCGAAGGATTGGCGGCGCTCGGCATGGTCCCGGCACAGGCGCGGACGATCTTCCGGATGACCGAGCGGCCGGGCGGACTGATCGTCGTCGCGGGCCCGCGCGGATCGGGCCGGCGATCGACGATTGCCGCGCTCCTCGGCGGCGAGGCGCGCACGCGTAGTGTCGTGGCGGTGGACCTGGCACTGCCCGGCGCGCTGACCATCGCGGGTGTTCACGGACAGGCGGCGATCGAGCAGGCATTGTCGCTGGATCCCGATATCATCGCGCTCGGCGATCTCGCCGATCGCGGCGCGGCGGCGCTCGCCTTTCAGGTCGCGGCCAGTGGCCGGCGGGTCCTGGCGCGGATCGAGGCGCCCGATGCGATCGCCGCGTTCGAGCAACTGCGCGCGCTGAAGGTCGATCGGCTGGCGCTGGCGGCGCAACTGCGCGCGGTGACGGCCCAGCGGTTGGCGCAGCGGCTGTGCCACGCCTGCCGCCGCCCGGTGCAGGCGAGCAACCGCATCGCCGCGTTGCTCGGTTTCGATCCGGGGGCGGTGATTCATGAAAGCGTCGGCTGCACCGCGTGCGACGGGCGGGGGACGGTGGGCGCGATCGGGGTGTTCGAGCTCATCGCGTTCGACCCGGCGATGGCGCGGCTGGTCAATGACGGCGCGGATGCCGCGCTGCTGGCGCGCCATGCCTTCCTCAATGCGCCGAGGCTCGATTCGGCGGCCCGCTCGATGGCGCGCGAGGGGCTGATCGACGCGGCCGAAGCCGTACGGCTTGGGCGCGGCTAGCGCGGCATCCCCTGTCCGCTCGCCTGCATCGCGACGAAGCGGTCGAGCAGCACGAGGCGCAGGGCGATATTCTCCCGCCACGGCGCATCGGGCGGCGAGACGCGCAGCGCCTGGATCCAGAGCGGTCGTGCGGCGGCGAGGTTGCCCGCGCGAATCTGTGCCAGCCCCTCATAGAAATAGGGGCCGGGATGCTGCGGATTGAGCATGTGCGCGCGGCGGAACGCCATGCGCGCGGTCGGCGACATGGCGCCGTCCGCACCCGCCGTCGCGAAGGCGAAGCCGGTCCAGAGCGGCAGGCTGTCCGGGGCGGAGCGGACACCGCCCAGCATCGCCTGTGCCGCGGCGCGCTCGTCACCCGAACGCGACAGCGCGTCGGCGATGAAGAAATAGCTGTCGCTGTACTGGAAGCGGCCGAACATCTGCTGGCGCATCTTCACAAGCTCCTCGTCGGCGACGTCGACGGGCTTTTCGGGATTGGCGGGCGAGGCGGGCAGGGTGGGATGACCCTGTAGCGCATAGCCCGTCGCGCCCAGCATCAGCGCCGCACCGGCAAAGCCGATCACGGTCTTCGGCAGCTTCAGCAGCAGCATCAGCCCGAGCGAAACGGCCGCGATGGCGGCAAGCGCGAACCAGCCCATCAGCCGCGCTCGCGCTTCGTCATCGTCAGCCGCGCCCAATCAGGCGTATCGCCTGAGCGTCGGCGACCTGTGCCGCCGGGGTGTCGGTCCGCTCGCTTTCGGCCCAGACGGCCTCCAGCCGCTCGGGGATGCGATCGATGCGGGCATCGACTTCGGCGCGGTCGCCCTGGCCGAGATACTCCAGGCCCACATTGATGATGCCGCCGGCGTTGATGACGTAATCGGGGGCATAGAGGATGCCGCGATCGTGGATCGCCTGCCCCTCGGCCCGGGTCGCGAGCTGGTTGTTGGCGCCGCCCGCCACCGCCTTGCAGCGCAGCGCCGCGATCGACGCCTCGGTCAGGATCGCGCCGAGCGCATTGGGGCTGACGATGTCGGCTTCGGTCGCGAGGATCGTGTCGGGATCGGCCACGACGCCGCCCAGTTCCTCGGCCATCGCCGCCGCGCGGTCGCGGTTCACGTCGGCGAGCGTCAAGCGCGCGCCGTCCTTCGCCAGCAGGCGGGCAAGGCCGCCGCCGACGCTGCCCAGACCCTGGATCGCGACATGGACGCCGCGCATGTCGTCGGTGCCGAGCGCGCGCTTCGCCGCCGCGCGCACGCCCAGATAGACGCCGCGCGCGGTGAACGGACCCGGATCGCCGCCGGCGCCGCCCGACGCCTTGACCGGCAGGCCGGAGGCATAGCGCGTCTCGCCCGCGATGGTGATGAGGTTGGCCTCGGAAATGCCCACATCCTCGGCCGTGACGTAGCGCCCGCCAAGCGAGTCGACCGCGCGGCCGAACGCCTTCAGCATGTCCTCGGTCTTGGTCCGGTTGGCGTCGGCCAGGATCACGCCCTTGCCCCCGCCCATCGGCAGGTCGGCCATCGCATTCTTGAAGCTCATGCCGCGCGAGAGGCGCAGCGCATCGGTAATCGCCGCGCGCGGATCGGCATAATGCCAGAAGCGCACGCCGCCGGCCGCCGGCCCGAGCGTCGTCGAATGGACCGCGATGACCGCCTGAAGGCCGGTCGCCGGATCGGTGAACAGGTGGACGCCCTCATGGTCGTCAAAGTCGGGAAAGCCCCAGTCGGTAAGCACGTGACAAATCCGCCGATCGCGAGGGGATGGGGAAGGATGGGGCGGACGACGGGACTTGAACCCGCGACCCTCTGTACCACAAACCGATGCTCTAACCAACTGAGCTACGACCGCCGTTGAGGGTTGCGCGCCTAAACCCAAATCGAGCGCCGCGCAAGATCGTTGCGTGGGGTTTTTGCGCGTTCAGGCGGTGATCGCGGGTTCGATCGCGCCATAGACTTGCGCCAGATCGTCGGCGGTCACGCAATAGGGCGGCATGACATAGACCGTGTTGCCGAGCGGGCGCAGCAGCACCCCCGCCGCCGCGCATGCCGCCTTGATCGACGGGCCGAGCGTCGAGAGATAGCCGGGGCGGCTGTCCTCGACCTCGAACGCGGCGATGGTGCCGAGGTGGCGGGGATTGGCGACGCCGGGCCAGCGGGCGGCGCGCTCGATCCACCCAGCCTGCATCGCCGACAGCGCGGCGATCCGGTCAAGCACCGGCTCCTCGCGCCAGATCGCCAGGTTCGCGGCGGCGGCGGCGCAGGCGATCGGGTTGGCGGTATAGCTCGACGAATGGAAGAACATGCGCGCGCGGTCGGGTGAATAGTGCGCGTCGTAGATCGCCTCGGTCGAAAGCGTGACGGCCAGGGGGAGGCTGCCGCCGGTCAGCCCTTTGGACAGGCACATGATGTCGGGGACAACGCCCGCCTGCTCGCAGGCGGTAAGCGTGCCGGTGCGGCCCCAGCCGGTCATCACTTCGTCGGCGATGCACAGGACGCCGTGGCGGGCACAGATCGCCGCCATCGCCGCGAGCCGGTCGGGCGCGTACATCCGCATGCCCCCCGCGCCGAGCACCAGCGGCTCGACGATCAGCGCGGCGGGACTCTGGCGGCAGGCCGCCTCCAGCGCCGCCAGCGCGTCGTTGTCGCCGGGGAAGGGGATCGTGCCCACGTCGAACAGGAGTGGTGCATAGGGTGCGTTGAACACGCCGCGCGCACCGACCGACATCGCCCCGATCGTGTCGCCGTGATAGCTCCCCTCCAGCACGAGGATGCGGTGCCGCGCCTCGCCCCGCGCCGCCCAGAAGCCGAGCGCCATCTTGAGCGCGACCTCGACCGCGGTTGAGCCGGAGTCGGAGAAGAAGACGTGCGCGAGTTCCGGCGGGAACAGCGCGGCGAGGCCCTCGGCCACTGCTTCGGCCTGTGGATGCGCGTGGCCGGCGAAGATGATCTGGTCGGTCGTCGCCGCCGCATCGGCGATCGCGGCGGCGATGCGCGGATGGGCGTGGCCGTGCGTCGTCACCCACCAGCTCGAAATCGCGTCGATCAGCCGCTCGCCCCGGTCGGTCCAGAGATACGCGCCCCCGGTCCGGACGATGTTGGGGATCGGCTCGCTGAGGCCATGCTGGGTGAACGGGTGCCAGATGCGCGTCCTCGTCATGCGAATTCCGCCCGGTCGAACCCCCGCGCGAAAGCGGCGGCGAGCGTATCGCGGTTGAGCGGCGCTACCATGTCCAGCCGGCCGAGGCGGCGGACGCGGCCCATCGCTGCGATCGTTTCCTCGCTGTCGGGCACGGCGTCGCCGACGAAGGCGAGCCCGTGGATCGCGATGCCGCGGCTGCGCATCGCCTCGATCGACAACAGGCTGTGGTTGATCGTGCCGAGCGCGGTGCGCGCGACGAGGATCACGGGCAGGCCCCAAGTGGCAACGAGGTCGATCGTCAGCAGCTCGCGCGTCAGCGGCACCATGAGGCCGCCGGCCAGTTCGACCACCAGCGGATCGGCGGGCGGCGGCGTCAGCCGGGCCGGGTCGATCGTCACCCCGTCGATCTCGGCAGCGCGATGCGGCGAACACGGCGTGATGAGGCGATAGGCCTCGGACAGCAGGCGGTCGGGCGTGGCACCCGACAGCTCGGCGACGCTGGCGGTGTCGGTGCCCTCGTCGAGGCCCGACTGGACGGGCTTCCAATAGGTCGCGCCGATCACGCCGGTGAGTGCAGCGGCGAAGACGGTCTTGCCGATACCGGTGTCGGTGCCGGCGATGACGAAACGGCTCACAGTATCTCCTTCAGGAGCGCACCGAGCGCGTCGATGTCGGCGAGCCCGGCATTGTTGGTGATCGAGATGCGCAGCCGTGCGGTGCCCAGCGGCACGGTCGGCGGGCGGATGCCGCGCACGTCGAACCCGGCAGCCTGCACGCGCGCCGCCACTTCCATTGTCCGCGCATCGTCGCCGAGGATCAGCGGCAGGATCGGAGAGCCCGTCGCGATCCCCAGCGCCGCCTCGGCCGCGGCGATCCGCTGCCAGAGCGCCCCGCGCCGCTCGGGCTCGTCGGCGAGGATGCGCAGGCTCTCGCGCACCACCGCCGCCATCAGCGGCGAGGGGGCGGTCGAAAAGATGAAGCCGCGCCCGCGATTGACGATGAAATCGCGCATGATTGCAGGGCCGGTCAGCAGCGCGCCCTCCGCCCCCAGTGCCTTGCCGCAGGTGTGCAGCGCGATGGTGCGTTCGGGCGCAAGGCCATGGGCAAGGCCGCGCCCACCGGGACCGAAGACGCCGGTCGCGTGCGCCTCGTCCACCAGCAGCATTGCGTCGTGCCGGCGGGCGATCTCGGCGAGCTCGGCCAGCGGCGCGCGATCGCCGTCCATGCTGTAGAGGC
>CAJYLT010000029.1 GCA_913775795.1 uncultured Sphingomonas sp.
ACCGATTTCGAGCTGCCGACCAACGGCTACACGATGGTCAACGCCTCGCTCGCGTTCAAGCCGTTCGGCCGCGGCAACGCGACCAGCCTGACGCTGTCGGCGAACAACCTGTTCGATGTCGAGGCGCGCCGCCACGCCAGCTTCCTCAAGGATTTCGCCCCGCTCGCCGGCCGCGACATCCGCGCGACGCTGCGCTTCCAGATCTAAAGGGGGCCGCCGTCCGCCCTTGCCCTCGTTCCCTCGGGCATGGGCGGGCGGCGTGTTTTCTACCCCCGCTCGGCGAGCTTGCGCTCCCACGCCAGCGCATCGCGAACGATGCCGTCGAGGTCGTCATGCCGCGGCCGCCACGGCAGCGCGGACAGGATCGCGCCATTGTCGGCGACCAGCGCGTCGGGATCGCCCGCGCGCCGCCCCTCCAGCCGCCGCTCGATCGAGACGTTGGTGACGCGATCGACCGCATTCAGCACTTCGAGCACCGAATAGCCGCGGCCATAGCCGACGTTGAACGTCCGGCTCTGGTCGGGCTCGGCGATCAGCAGGTCGAGCGCGTCGACATGCGCGGCGGCAAGGTCGCTGACATGGATGTAATCGCGCACGCCGGTGCCGTCGGGCGTCGCGAAATCGGTACCGAAAACCGAGACATGGCCGCGTTTGCCGGTCGCCGCCTCCACCGCCACCTTGATGAGGTGGGTGGCACCCGCGGTCGACTGGCCGCTGCGCCCTTTGGGATCGGCGCCCGCCACGTTGAAGTAGCGCAATGCCGCATAGTTGAACGGGTGCGCGGCGGCGACGTCGGCGAGCATCGCCTCGGTCATCAGCTTCGACATGCCATAGGGGTTGATCGGCGCCTTGGCCGCATCCTCGCCCACCGGCACCTTGTCGGGGATGCCGTAGGTCGCGGCGGTCGAGCTGAAGATGAAGTGACGCACCCCTGCCGCCACCGCGCTTTCGATCAGGTCGCGTGAGGCGGCGGTATTGTTGGCATAGTATTTGAGCGGGTTCTCGACAGACTCGGGCACCACCA
Source organism: uncultured Sphingomonas sp. (assembly GCA_913775795.1). Taxonomy (GTDB): domain Bacteria; phylum Pseudomonadota; class Alphaproteobacteria; order Sphingomonadales; family Sphingomonadaceae; genus Sphingomonas. The sequence continues at coordinate 1,025 of CAJYLT010000029.1, forward strand.
CCGATCCGGCGAAATGCATGATCGCGGTGACGCCATGCTCGGCGATCGCGCCGCGAACCTTGGCGGCATCGCGAATGTCGCCGACGACCAGCGTGGCGCGGGTGTCCACCGCCCAGTCGAACCCGGTGACGAGGTTGTCGACCACCACCACGCGCCAGCCCGCGTCGAGCAGCGCCAGCACCGCATGACTGCCGATATAGCCCGCCCCGCCCGTCACCATCACGCAACCGTCACGCATCGTACCCGCCCCTGCCCGCTTTCGTTGCGCCCGCCATACCCGCCCCCTTTGGATCGCGCCACGGCCAACCTATCTCTGGGGTCATTCAGGAGACGAAAGACATGCGTGAGGAAGTGGCAACGCTCGCCGGTGGGTGTTTCTGGTGCACTGAGGCGGTGTTCAATGACGTGATCGGCGTGACCGGGGTCGAGAGCGTCTATATCGGCGGCTCGACCGAGAACCCGACCTATAAGGCGGTGTGCAGCGGCACGACCGGCCATGCCGAGGCGATTCGCGTCACCTTCGATGCCGATCAGGTCAGCTATGGCGACCTGCTCGACATTTTCTTCGCGACGCACGACCCGACGACGCTCAACCGCCAGGGCAACGACGTGGGTACGCAGTATCGCTCGGCGATCTTCCCGCACTCGCCCGAGCAGGAAGCCGAGGCGCGCGCCGCGATCGAGCGGAACGCCGGCGAATGGCCGAACCCGATCGTCACCACGATCGAGCACGCCGACCGCTGGTATCCGGCCGAGGACTATCACCAGGGCTATTGGGACGGCGAGGGGCAGCGCAATCCCTATTGCCTCGCGGTCATCCCGCCCAAGCTCAAGAAGCTGCGCAAGAGCTTTGCCGAGCGGTCGAAGGCGGTCGAAGCCGGCGTCTGACGGAACCGCGGCCCGGTCGGCGTGTTGAGCGCCCGCCCGGGCCGTTTCGGTCCCGAATCGGAGATAGACAGATGAAGCGTTTCCTGACCCCCGCCCTCCTCGTCCTCGCCGCCGCGCCGCTGGCCGCCTGCGGCGGCAATGGCGACGACGCGCTCGCCGACCGCGCGAAGCAGCAGGGCGAGGCGCAGGCCGAGGCTGCCGCGATGAACGGGGCGAGCGAGGCCGAGGTCGACCAGATCAAGGAAAATGCCGAGGATCGCGCCGACGCCATCGACGATTCAGACGTCGACGCGCACGAGTTGACCGACGCGCAGAAGAACGCGCTGGTCAACGGCAACTAAGCCTTGTCGGGCACGGGCGGCGTCGCTGGTTCGCCCGGCGGCGCCGCCTGTTCCCGCGCCTGCGCCTTTCGCCGGCGCAGATTGGCGCGCAGCGCTTCCGCCAACCGCGCCGCTCGATCGTCCTCGCGTTCCATTTCATCTCGATAGATCGAAGACACGCGGGTTGACAATCATCCGGGGCCCACTCATAGGCGCGGCCCTGATCCGCCCCACGGGACGGACCCGGTGCTGCCGTAGCTCAGTGGTAGAGCGCATCCTTGGTAAGGCTGAGGTCGTGAGTTCAATCCTCACCGGCAGCACCATTTTCTTCCTTCACCATAAGCCGCGATAACGTAGCGACGCGAAGCGCAGCGACCGGCCGCTTTCGAACCCGCCATGCCGCGGTAGAGCGTCGCGCGTGGACGAAGCCGTGCTTTCAGGCCCCCGGACAAAATCTGCGGGCTAAATTCATATCAAATGTGTAGGGTATGGGCATGATGCCTGTAGCGACGCACGATGCCGGTCGCCGCTCGATCGAGTGGCCCACCCTCCTCCTCGCATTCGCCATCTATGGCGGCTGGACCGCGCTGGTCGTGGCGCATGCCGCGTTGCCGATGCCGACCCTCGCTGCGGCGGGGGCGTGGCTGATCGCGTGGCACGGCTCGCTCCAGCACGAGACGATCCACGGCCACCCGACCGGATCGAAGCGGATCAACGCCCTGGTCGGGGCGGTGCCGCTGTCGCCCTGGCTGCCCTATGCCATCTATCGCAACAGTCACGAGGCGCATCATCGCAGCGCCCACATCACCCACCCGCACCACGATCCCGAATCGCGATATGTCGCCGAGGGGTCGGGCTGGCACTGGGCCGCATGGCTTCAGGCGACACTGATCGGGCGGCTGGTGTTCGGGCCGCCGCTGTGCGTCCTGTCGCTGCTCCGGGACGAGGCGGCGCGGGTGCGAAAGGTGCCGGGCGCGGTCCTGCGCGACTGGGCGCCGCATCTGCTCGCGGTCGCGGGGATCGTCGCGCTGCTGGAGGGTACGGGATTCGGCACGCTCCGCTACGTGTTTCTCGTCGTCTGGCCCGGCACGTCACTGTCGCTGCTACGCTCATTCGCGGAGCACCGCGCCGACCTGCCCGGTCCCGCCCGCGCCGCGACGGTGGAGCGCGGCGGGCTGCTCGGCCTGCTCTATCTCAACAATCACCTGCATACCGCGCATCACGACCGACCGGCGCTCGCCTGGTACCGGCTGCCCGCCTATCACCGCGCGCATCGCGACCGGCTGACCGCGCAGGCGGGGCGGCCGCATCGCAGCTATGGCGAGATCGTGCGCCGCTTCGCCTTTCGCCCGCACGACCGGCTGACGCATCCGGGGCGCGGGGCATGACCGTCGCCTCGCTCGGCATGTACGACCACCCGGCGCAGGGCTGGGCAAACGCAGCGCTGTGGGCGGCGATCGCCGGCCACCTGCGCAACGCTGGGATCGACGCGCCGGATGCGCTGGATCATCGGACGGTCGAGGCGGTCTGGCGCGACCCCGACCTCCTCCTCGCGCAAGCATGCGGGCTGCCGCTGGTCGCCGATCCCGAACTCGACCTGACCGTCGTCGCCGTGCCGAGCTATGCGGTTACGGGGTGTGCGCCCGGCCGCCATCTGAGCCGGATCATCGTCCATGCCGATGACGACGCGGCGGACCTGGCCGACCTTCGCGGACAGGTGGCGGCGATCAACGCGCCCCTGTCGAACACTGGCGCGAACCTGCTGCGCGCGGCGTTCGGCGGTCTTCCGTTTTCGGACGTGAGGGTCACGGGCTCGCACCGCGCGAGCGTCGCGGCAGTGGCGGGCGGCAAGGCCGACGTGGCGGCGATCGACGCCGTGACGTTCGCGGCGCTCCGCCGCTACGAGCCGGAGGCGGTGGCGCGCGTCCGCGTCCTCGCCGACACGATATCGGTCCCCGCCCTCCCCTTCGTCACGGCGCGCTGCACGCCGCCCGCGATCCGCGCGGCGCTGCGCGAGGCGCTGATCGCCGTCGCGCGCGACCCGGCGCTGGCGGCGGTGCGCGACGCGCTGTTCCTCGCCGACATCGTGCCCGCCAGCGGGCAGCGTTATGGCGAGATCGCGCGCCTCGCCCGCGAAACCGCGCTCGCATGACCGTGGCTCCCGCGCACATCGTCGAGGCGCTCGCTTCGATCCGCCGGGCGGCGCGCGGCGACGCCTATCCGCACCGTTTCCCCGATCGCACACGCGTCGCCGCGCTGGTCGAGGCGGTGTCGCACGCGCTCTACCCCGTCCGCCTTGGCGGCTGGCGCGGCGATCCGGCGGCGGAGGACGGCTTCGTCACCGACCGACTGGCCGGGGCGCTGGCGATCGTCGAGGAACAGGCGCGCGTCGAGCTCGCCTATTGGCAGGACGAGGCCACCGACGCCTTCGACCCCGAATTGCCGGCACAGATCGCCGCGCTGTTCGCCGAGGAACTGCCGGATATCCGCCGCCTGCTCGATGCCGACCTCGCCGCCGCGCTGATCGGCGACCCGGCGGCGCGCAGCATCGACGAGGTGCTGATCTGCTACCCCGGTGCCGCCGCGATCCTGCATCACCGGATCGCCAACGCGCTCTATCGCCTCGGCGCGCCAATCGTCGCGCGCGTGGTTTCCGAACTCGCCAATGCGCGCACCGGCATCGATATTCATCCGGGCGCGACGATCGGGGGGAGCTTCTTCATCGACCACGGCACCGGCGTCGTCATCGGCGAAACCGCGATCGTGGGAGCGCGGGTGCGCCTCTATCAGCACGTCACGCTCGGCGCTCGCGCGCCGCTCGGCCTGTCGGCGGACGGCCCGCGCCAGCGGCTGGCGCGGCATCCGATCGTCGAGGACGACGTGACGATCTATGCCGGCACGACGATCCTTGGCCGGGTGACGATCGGGCGCGGCTCGGTGATCGGCGGCAATGTCTGGCTGCTGGACGACGTGGCCCCGGGCAGCGTCGTCGCGCAGCCGACCGCAAGCGTCCTGCCGCTGGGCGAGGCAGACGACCTGAACGACCGCCTGCACGGGCGTTAGGCGGGCACGGGTTCCTCTCTCGCTACCAGGATCCCCGCCCGCTTCGCGACGATCGTCGGCACGACGATCTGCCCGGCGACGTTCACCGCCGTCCGTCCCATGTCGATGATCGGGTCGATCGCGAGCAGCAGCCCCGCCCCTTCGAGCGGCAGGCCCAAAGTCGACAGCGTCAGCGTCAGCATCACCGTCGCCCCCGTCAGCCCCGCCGTCGCCGCCGATCCGAGCACCGAGACGAGCGCCACCAGCACCAGCTCCGCCGGCCCGAGGTGAATGCCGTAGAATTGCGCGACGAACAGCGCCGCGACCGCGGGATAGATCGCCGCGCACCCGTCCATCTTCGTCGTCGCGCCCAGCGGTACGGCGAAGGCGGCATAGGCGGGCGGCACGCCGATCCGCTCCGCCGCCGCCTGCGTCACCGGCAGCGTCGCGATCGAGGAGCGGGAGACGAAGCCGAGCTGGATCGCTGGCCATGCCCGCGACAAGAAGCGGCCCGGCGACACGCCGTTCACCGCCAGCAGCGCCGGATAGACGACGAACAGCACCAGCCCGAGCCCCAGATAGACCGCCAGCGCGAAGCTGCCGAGCGAGCCCAAAGTCCCCCAGCCATAGCGCACGATCGCATCGCCGATCAGCGCGGCGGTGCCGATCGGCGTCAGCCGGATGACCCAGGACAGCAGCCGGCGAAAGATCGCGAGCGCCGAGGCGTTGAACGACAGGAACGCCTCGCCCTTGTCGCCGACCCGCACCGCTGCCGCACCGATCGCGATCGCCGCGACGATGATCTGGAGGACGTTGAATCCGACGCTCGTCTTCGCCTTCCCGTCGGCGATCACCGTGTCGGCACCGATCCCGAGGAAATTGACGGGGACGAGGCCCTTCAGGAAATCGAGCCAGCTCCCGCTCGTCGCGGGCACTGCCGCCGCAGCAGCGTCGACGCCGCTGCGCAGCCCGGGCTGAAGCGCGAGGCCGAGCACCAGCCCTATCGACACCGCGATCAGCGCGGTGATCGCGAACCAAAGGAGCGTGCGCACCACCAGCTTCGCGGCGTTCTCCAACTCGCGCAGCGCCGCGACCGAGGCGACGATCGCGGTGAAGACCAGCGGCGAGACCAGCGCCTTGAGCAACTGCACGAACAGGCCGCCGATGGTGTGCAGCGCCTCGCCCAGTGAGGCGACGCCCGCTTCCCGCGCCAGCAGGCCGAGCGCGACGCCGACGACCATGCCGATCGCGACCTGCACGCCGAACGAAGGCAGGCGCCACCGCGCCGCCGGAAGAACCTGATCCGTCATCCCCCGGATGTAATTACCCCCTGCGCCGATGGGAGAACAGATCGTCCTTGGCGCGCTAAAGCCCGGCTTGGCGCGAACACGGGCTTTGGCCGGGCCAAGCGGGATTTGCCTTTGGCGACCGACGATCTGGGCTAGACCGGGGCGATGACCGACCTTGCCCTGATCTACGAACACCCCGCCTGGTTCGCGGCGACCTTTGCCGCGCTCGACGCCCGCGGGATCGACTGGCGCGCGATTCACGCCGATGGCCTGTCGTTCGATCCGGCAGGCACCGAGCCGCCCGCCCGCGTCGTCCTCAATCGCGTCGCGATGTCGAGCTTCCTTCGCGCGCCCGAACATCCGATCTTCTTCACCGCCGCCGCGCTCGCGCACTGGCAGGCCCGCGGGGCACGGGTGCTGAACGGCACCGATGCGCTGGCGATCGACGCGTCGAAGGCGCGCCAGCTGTCGCTGATCGCCGGCCTCGGCCTCGCCGTGCCCGCCACCCGCATCGTCCACCGCGCCGCCGATCTCGTCGCCGCTGCCGAGGGGCTGCGCTTCCCGATCGTAGTCAAGGCGAATATCGGCGGCTCGGGCGCGGGGATCGTCCGCTATGACGATGCCGAGGCGCTGGCGACGTCGGTCGCGGACGGGACCACCCCCGACAGCATCGACCGCGTGCTAATGGTCCAGGAATATGTGCCCGCCCGCGGCGGCAGCATTACCCGGATCGAGACGCTGGGCGGACGGTTCCTCTATGCGATCGAGGTCGATGGCGGCGGCAGCTTCGACCTGTGCCCCGCCGATGCCTGTGCCGTCCCCGGCAAGCCGGCGATCATGATGAAGGCGGTCGATCCCGCCCCCGACCTGATCGCGGCGGCGGAGGCGATCGTGCGGGCCGCGAACATCGACGTCGGCGGGGTCGAGGTGATGATCGACGACCGCGACGGCACGCCCCGCTTCTACGACATCAACGCGCTCTCCAACTTCGTCGCCAATCCGCTCGATGTGCTCGGCTGGGACCCGCACGAACGGCTGGTCGACTGGCTCGAAACCATCATTGCGGAGACGAAGGCATGAGATACGGTTTCTGGATGCCCGTCTTCGGCGGCTGGCTGCGCAACGTCCCCGACGAGGGGATGGAGGCGTCGTGGAATTATGCGAAGCGGCTGACACAAGATGCCGAACGCTGGGGCTATGACCTGACGCTCATCGCCGAGCTCAACTTGAACGATATCAAGGATATCGACCAGCCCGCGCTCGATGCGTGGTCGACTGCCGCGGCGCTGGCCGCCGTGACCGAGCGGCTGGAGCTGATGGTCGCCGTCCGCCCCAATTTCCACCACCCCGCGCTGTTCGCCAAGGCCGCGGCGAATATCGACCGGATCGCGAACGGCCGCCTGTCGCTCAACGTCGTCTCGAGCTGGTGGGCGGACGAGGCGCGGCAATACGGCCTGCAATTCGACCAGCATGACGACCGCTATGCGCGTACGGCCGAGTGGCTGGACGTAGTGCATGGGCTCTGGTCGCAGGACCGCTTCGACTATGACGGCCATTTCTATCGCACGGAGGGGGCGATCTGCGCACCCAAGCCGATCGCCAAGCCCATCGTTTACGCCGGCGGCGAGAGCGAGGCGGCCAAGACGATGATCGCCGCGCAGTGCGACGCCTATGTCATGCACGGCGATCCGGTCGAGGCGATCGCCCCCAAGATCGCCGACATGCGCGCCCGGCGCGAGGGCGTGGGCGGCACCCCGATGACCTTCGGCATGGCCGCCTATGCGATCATCCGCGACAGCGAGGCAGAGGCGAAGCGGGAGCTGGAGCGGATCACCACGGTCACCGAACTCCCCGCGGGCTATGCCAATTTCGACCAGTGGCTGTCGGGTACGCAGCTCGAGCGCGAGATGAAGCTCCAGGAATATTCGGTCTCGAACCGGGGTCTGCGCCCCAATCTCGTCGGCACACCCGAGCAGGTGAAGGAGCGCATCGCCGAATATGAGGACGCGGGCCTCGACCTCCTGCTCCTCCAGATGAGCCCGCAGGCCGAGGAGATGGAGCGGTTCGCGGTGCAGGTGATGGGCACCGCATGATCGCCTGACCCGTCTGACCGCTTGACGTGGGCAATACACCCCGGCACGTCGGACGAATGGCTCTACGACCCGCGCGTGCCGCGGCGCGCCCCCGGCGCCCCGAGTGGCAGGAAACGCTGATCTTCCTCGTCAAGCTTGCCGCGATCGTGTTCGTCGTGCGCAGCTTCATCCTGTCGCCGTTCGTCATTCCGTCGGGCTCGATGCTGCCGCGCACGCTGATCGGCGACTATCTGTTCGTGACCAAGTGGAACTACGGCTATTCGCGCCACTCGCTGCCAATGAGCCTGCCGCTGATCCCCGGCCGCCTGTTTCCCTCGACGCCGGCGCGCGGCGACGTGGTGGTGTTCAAGGCGCCGCCGACGAATGACGAGGACTGGATCAAGCGCGTCATCGGCCTGCCCGGCGACACCATCCAGATGCGCGGCGGCACGCTGTTCCTGAATGGCAAGGCGGTCCCGAAGCAGCGGATCGCCGACTTCGTCCTGCCGATCACGCCGAACAGCCCCTGCGATCCCTATTTCCAGGGGCAGGCGAGCGATGGCACCCCCGTCTGCCGCTATCCGCAGTTCGAGGAGACGCTGCCGAACGGGGTGCGCTATCGCATCCTCGATCAGGGGTTCAGCGTCGGTGACGATACCGGCATCTACCGCGTGCCCGCCGGCCACGTCTTCATGATGGGCGACAATCGCGACGATTCGAAGGACAGCCGCTTCCCCGACGCGATCGGCTATGTTCCGATGGAGAATCTGGAAGGAAAAGCGGTGGTCAACTTCTGGTCGACCGACGGCAACGCGTCGTGGCTGAAACCCTGGACCTGGCCCGGCGCGACGCGCTGGAGCCGCATCGGCGAGCTTTACTGAGATCATGTCGCAGCTTGAGGATTGGCTGACCGCGACGTTCGGCGGGGTCGAGGCGCCCGATCGGTTCGCGCGTGCCCTCACGCATGGCAGCCAGGCGGCGGAGAATTACGAGCGGCTCGAATATCTGGGCGACCGGGTGCTCGGCCTCGCCATCGCCGAGTGGCTCTATTCGCGCTACCCGGCGGAGCCCGAGGGGAAGTTGTCGCGCCGGCTTAACGCGCTCGTCACCGGGCCGGTCTGTGCCGACGTGGCGCGGTCGATTGGCGTGCCGCAGCACCTGCGCCTCGGCAAGCAGGCGCGCGAGGATGGCGCGGCGAGGAGCGACAATGTGCTCGGCGATGTGATGGAGGCGCTGATCGGCGCGCTGTTCCTCGAGCGCGGGTTCGACCGGACCGCGGCGTTCGTGCGCGAGGCGTGGGGCAAGCGGATCGACGATCAGGGCGCTGCGCCCCGCCACCCCAAGTCCGCGCTTCAGGAATGGGCGGCCGCCAACCAGCGGCGATCCCCCGAATATGCGATTCTAGACCGATCCGGCCCGCACCACGCGCCGCGGTTCAAGGTGTCGGTGAAGCTCGGCACCTTCGCCAGTGCCGAGGGCGAAGGCGCGTCGAAGCAGGAGGCCGAGACCGCCGCCGCGACCGCGCTGCTGGCGCTGGTGGAGAAGCGGTAAGGCCTCTCGCGTCATCCCAACGAAAGCTGGGATCGCTCGCGTGAGCCACTAGCCGATCCCAGCTTTCGCTGGGATGACGGGAGGATCAGGCCGACAGCGCCGCCACGCCGGGCAGTTCCTTGCCTTCCATCCATTCTAGGAACGCGCCGCCGGCGGTCGACACGAACGTCATGTCGCCCGACACGCCCGCCTGATTGAGCGCCGCGACGGTATCGCCGCCGCCCGCGACCGACACCAGCGACCCCTCGCGCGTCAGTGCAGCTGCGGTGCGGGCCAGAGCCATCGTCGCGGCGTCGAACGGCGGCGTCTCGAACGCGCCGAGCGGGCCGTTCCAGACCAGCGTGCGGCAGGTCTTGAGCACGTCGCCCAGCGCCTCGGTCGCGGCGGGGCCGACGTCGAGGATCATCTCGTCGGCGGCAACCTCGTGGACGTTGCAGGTACGCAAGCTTGGCGGATTGGCGGCGAACTCCTTCGACACCACCACGTCGTAGGGCAGGTGGATCGTGCAGTTCGCCTTCTCCGCCGCGTCGAAGATCGCTTCTGCAGTGGGGACGAGATCGTGCTCGGCCAGGCTCTTGCCCACATCCACCCCGCGCGCGGCGAGGAAGGTGTTGGCCATGCCGCCGCCGATGATGAGGTGATCGACGCGGCCGACCAGGTGCTTGAGCACGTCGAGCTTGGTCGAGACCTTCGCGCCGCCGACCACCGCGGCGACGGGATGCTCGGGCGCGCCCAGCGCCTTTTCGAGCGCGTCGAGTTCGGCCTCCATCTGGCGCCCGGCGAACGCGGGCAGCTTGTGCGCCAGCCCCTCGGTCGAGGCGTGCGCGCGGTGCGCGGCGGGAAAGGCGTCGTTGACGAAGAAGTCGCCGAGCGCGGCGATCATGTCGATCACATCGCCCTCGTTCTTCTCCTCGCCGGCATGAAAGCGCGTGTTCTCGAGCAGCGCGATGTCGCCCGGCTGGAGCATCGCGACCGCATCGGGGGCCGAGTCCCAGTCGACGAAGCGCACTTCGCGGCCCAGCACCTCGGCCAGCGGCTGCGTCACCAAGGACAGCGACAGGGTGGGATCGGGCTTGCCCTTCGGCCGGCCGAAATGCGCGAGGACGAGGACGATCGCGCCGCGGTCGGACAGCTCGCTCACCGTGGGCACGGCAGCGCGCAGGCGGGTGTCGTCGCTCACCTTGCCGTCGGCCATCGGCACATTCAGGTCCTCGCGCACCAGCACGCGCTTGCCCGTGAGGTCGCCCATGTCGTCGAGCGTCTTGAAGCTGCGTGCCATCGCCTGTTCCCTTATTCTTCGATGATTTCGATCGCATCGCCGACCGCGATGTCGCCGCCCGCGATCACCTTGGCCAGCGCGCCGCCGCGCCAGTCGGGGGTCAGCGCCGCCTTGAGCCCCTCGGCCACTTCTTCCATGCGGCTGCACGGATCGCATTCCTGCGTGATCTCGAGCACCACGTGGCCGATGCGAAGCTGCGTGCCCGGCACCTGCGGCAGGTCGAGATGCTCGACGAGCAGATTGGCGCGGCGGTGCCACCAGGGCAGGCTGTGGCCGAGCGCATTCATAGCCCAGTCCCAGTCCTTCGCCTCGATCAGCGACACCTGTCGCCGGCCGCGCCCGCCGGGCTTCACCGCCCCGCGGAAATCGCCCGCGAGGCCGCCCTCGACGCTGACCGACACATGGTCGATCACCTCGATGGGGCCGCGCGAGCGGGCGTGGCGCGCGATGCCGCCGAGGCGTCCCGTCACCACGCCCTTCATGCTCAGATCAGCTTCGCCATCGCGGTCGCGGTGTCGACCATGCGGTTCGAGAAGCCCCACTCGTTGTCGTACCAGCTGACGACGCGGACGAGCTTGCCGTCGATCACCGCGGTCTCGAGGCTGTCGACGGTCGAGCTGAAGGGGGTGTGGACGATGTCGATCGAGACCAGCGGGTCGGCGCTGAACTCGAGCACGCCCTTCATCGGCCCCTCGGCCGCGGCCTTGAGGATCGAGTTGACCTCCTCGACGCTCGTATCGCGCGCGGGGGTGAAGGTGAGGTCGATCAGCGAGCCGTCCGGCACCGGCACGCGGATCGCCGAGCCGTCGAGCTTGCCCTTGAGCTCGGGCAGCACTTCGGACACCGCGCGGGCGGCGCCCGTCGTCGTCGGGATCATCGACATGGCTGCGGCACGCGCACGGCGCAGGTCGGGGTGGATCTGGTCGAGGATCTTCTGGTCGTTGGTATAGGCGTGAACCGTGGTCATCAGGCCGCGCTCGATCCCGATCGCGTCATTGAGCACCTTGGCGACGGGGGCGAGGCAGTTGGTCGTGCACGACGCGTTCGAGACGATCGTGTGCTCGGCAGTCAGCTTGTCGTGGTTGACGCCATAGACCACCGTGAGGTCGACATTCTTGCCCGGCGCCGAGATCAGCACCTTCTTCGCGCCCGCGGCGATGTGCTTCTCGCACGATGCCTTGTCGGTGAAGAAGCCGGTGCATTCGAGCACCAGCTCGACGCCGTTCTCGGCATGCGGCAGGTTGGCGGGGTCGCGCTCGGCAGTGACCTTGATCCGCTTGCCGTCGACGATCAGGTCGTTGCCCTCGGCCGACACCTCGCCCGGATAGCGGCCATGCACCGAATCGCGGCTGAACAGCCACGCGTTCGACTTGGCGTCGGCCAGGTCGTTGATCGTGACGAGCTCGAGCCCGCAATCTGGCCGCTCGAGGATCGCGCGCGCCACGAGGCGGCCGATGCGCCCGAAACCGTTGATCGCAACCTTGGTCATGGCCTTACTTCTCCTGAGCGTTGAGCCGTTCGCGAACGGCCGCGGTGATCTTGGGCACGGTCAGCCCGAACTTGTCGTAGACGGCCTCGATCGGCGCCGAGGCACCCCAGCCGTCGATGCCGAAGCGAAGCCCGTGGACCATCGTGTAGCGCTCCCAGCCGAGCGTCGTGCCCGCCTCGATCGACACGCGCAGGATCTGGCGCGGGTCGACATCGGGCAGCACGTCGTCTCGATAGTCGGCGGGCTGCGCCTCGAACCGCTCCCATGACGGCATCGACACCACATCGGCACCGATCCCCTCGGCTTCAAGCGCGTCGCGCACGCCGACCGCGATCTCGACCTCCGAACCCGTCGCGATCAGGATGACGCGGCGCGGCGCATCGGCGGCACGCAGGCGATAAGCGCCGCGCGACGAGAGCATCCCGGCCTCCTGGCGAAGCTGCGGCAGGTTCTGGCGACTCAGCGCCAGCACCGACGGCCCATCCTGTTTTGCAAGCGCCAGTGCCCAGCATTCCGCCGTCTCGACCGTATCGCACGGGCGATAGACGTCGAGATTGGGGATGAGGCGCAGGCTGGTCAGATGCTCGATCGGCTGGTGCGTCGGGCCATCCTCGCCCAGCCCGATCGAATCGTGCGTCATCACATAGACGACGCGCGCATTCTGGAGCGCCGACAGCCGGATCGCGCCGCGCGCATAGTCGGAGAAGACGAGGAAGGTGCCGCCATAGGGGATCACGCCGCCGTGCAGCGCCATGCCGTTCATCGCCGCCGCCATGCCGAACTCGCGGATGCCGTAGGAGACGTAGCGGCCGCCGTAATTCTCGGCATCGAGCGGCCCGGTCGACTTGGTCTTGGTGTTGTTCGAGCCGGTCAGGTCGGCCGAGCCGCCGACCATCTCGGGGATCGCCGCGGTCAGCGCCTCGAGCGCCATTTCCGAAGCCTTGCGCGTCGCGACCTTCTTCGGGTCAGCGAGCAGCGTCTGGATATACTCGCCGGTGGGGTCGCCCACGGGCAGCTCGCCCTTCATCCGGCGCGTGAACTCGGCCGCGTCGGCGTGGGCGGCGAGGCGCGTGTTCCACGCCTCATGCTCGCCGGCCCCGCGCTTGCCGGCGTCGAGCCACACCGCGCGAATGTCGTCGGGGACCACGAACGGCGCGTGCGTCCAGCCCAGTGCCGCGCGCGCGCCCTCGATCTCCTTGGCGCCAAGGGGCGAGCCGTGGCTGCCCGAGGTGCCCGCCTTGGTCGGCGCGCCCTTGCCGATCGTCGTGCGGCAGCGGACCAGCGTCGGCAGGTCACTCGCCGTCGCCTCGTCCAGCGCGCGGGCGATATCGGCGAAGTCGTGGCCGTCGCACTCGACGACATGCCAGCCGGTCGCGCGGTAGCGGGCCGGAATGTCCTCGCTCGACGACTTCGACACCGCGCCGTCGATGGTAATGCGGTTGTCGTCCCACAGGACCTTGAGCCGCCCGAGCTTCAGGTGCCCGGCAAGCCCGATCGCCTCGTGGTTGATGCCTTCCATCAGACATCCGTCACCGGCGATCACCCATGTGCGGTGATCGACCAGCTCGTCGCCGAACTGCGCATTGAGGTGCCGCTCGGCCAGCGCGAAGCCGACCGCCATCGCAAGCCCCTGCCCCAGCGGGCCGGTCGTCGCCTCGATCCCGGCGAGCTCGAAATTCTCGGGATGGCCCGCGCACGGGCTGCCGAGCTGGCGAAACGCCTTGATATCCTCGATCGTCGGCCGTTCGAACCCGGTAAGGTGCAGGAGCGAATAGATCAGCATCGAGCCGTGACCGGCCGAAAGGATGAACCGGTCGCGGTCGGGCCAGTGCGGGTCGGCGGCGTCGAACTTCAGATAGCGCTGCCACAGCACGGTCGCGACGTCGGCCATGCCCATCGGCATGCCGGGGTGCCCCGAATTGGCGGCCTCGACCGCATCCATCGACAGCGCGCGGATCGCGTTGGCGCAATCCTGATCCGAAACGGTCATCGGCACTCCCCTCACGCGCGCCTGATCGGTGGGTGCGGCGCACGGCTCCGGCGAGCCTTTGGGGCGCTCGCCCGCCTGCGTCAACCGGCCCGGCGCATGGGGGACGTATCGCCGCTTGCCCGCCGGTCCCCCGATGCTATTGATTCGCCATGGAGGCTCCCGAACACCATCCCGCCGTGGCGCGGATCGAGGCCGCGGTCGCGCGGATCGAGAAAGCAGCCGCAAGCCGCGCCTTCGTCGCCGATTCGCTCGCGCGCCGCCACGCGACGCTGCGCGCGCGGATGGAGGAAGCGGTCGCCGCCCTCGACGAACTGATCGCGCGAGAGGGGCAGGGCTGATGGCACAGGTGAGTTTCGAGATCGCCGGCCGCGCCTATACCGTCGGCTGCCGCGAGGGGGAGGAGCCCAATCTGCGCTCGCTGATCCAGCGGCTCGAATCATTGTCGCCGATGGCGACGCGTGCCTCGGGCGGGCTGAGTCACGAGCGTACCTTGCTCTACATTGCGCTGATGCTCGCCGATCAGGTCGCCGACCTCGAGCGCTCGCCGGCCACCGGCGTGCCTCCCCACCTGATCGACAAGCTGGCCGATAGGCTCGAGGCGGTCGCGGCGGCTCTTGAGGAAGAGCCCGCGAGCGCCTAGATTGCATGGCGGCGGGCACTGCCCGGTACGAGCTTTAGCGAACATCCCTGAGGCGATAATTTCATCCTAGGGAGCTGTCCCTGCCCGGACCCTGGTCCGACGCACATGGTTCCCACCTGACGTTTGGGCGTCAGAGGATTTTCCAGCAAACGGCCATGGCGGTCCCGCCACCTTGAACCCCGCCCCGCCCCCCAGCCCCGACAAGCGGGCATTGCGTGCCCGGCTCCGCGCGGCGCGCGATGCGTTCGTCGCGGGCGACCCGCCGCCGATCGCTCCGCCCGCCGCCTTCCTCGGGCGGCTGCGGCCCGGCCTGATCGTCGCCAGCTACCTGCCGCTCGGGTCGGAGGCCGATCCGCTGCTCCTCGCCCGCGCGGCAATCGAGGCGGGCTGCACCCTTGCGCTGCCGCGCACGACCTCGCGAGAGGCGACGATCGCCTTTCACGCCTTTTCCGAGGGCGAAGCGATCGAGACCGGCCCGTTCGGCCTGCGCCAGCCGCATGCCGACGCGCCGGTCGTCCGCCCCGACATCCTCCTCGTCCCGCTGGTCGGCTTCGACGATGCGTGCAACCGGTTGGGACAGGGCGCGGGGCATTACGACCGGGCGCTCGCGGCCTTGCCCGATGCATGGCCGATCGGCATCGCGTGGGACGTACAGCGCGTGGCGGCGCTGCCCGTCGACCCGTGGGACCGGCCGCTTGCCGGCATCGTCACCGAAACCGGATTTCTCGAAAGGACCACGCCCCAGTGAACCCCTCCTGGCGAAAGCCCGCCGGCGCGCTTCTCATCGTCGTGCTGATCGTGCTCTGGGCGGTGCTGATCGCCAGCTTCTCGTCCGCGATCGGCACGCTGCATCCGCTGGCGCAGGCGCTCGTCTATGTGGTGACGGGGATCGTGTGGATCATGCCGCTCAAGCCGCTGCTCCGCTGGATGGAGACCGGCCGCTGGCGGGCCTGATCGGCTCCCAACGCATTCTCCCCTCCCTGGCAGGGAGGGGTTGGGGGTGGGTGGGCGCGTGAGGATCGGACCGGCTGGCACAGGCGGCCGACCCACCCCAACCCCTCCCTGCCAAGGAGTGGCTTGAAGCGATCGAACCGCCCCAGACGCAGCGAAGCCCGGCCATTTGCATGACCGGGCTTCGTTATCCTCGCCAAGGGTGGCGCGAGTGACGGGGCTCGAACCCGCGACCTCCGGCGTGACAGGCCGGCGCTCTAACCAACTGAGCTACACCCGCAATGCCCTTGCGAGGACGCGGCCTTTAGACGGCACCCTACCCCCTGTCAACTCGCCTCTCCATCCTTTTTGCGAAATGCCGGATGGCGGGGCGCAGGGCGGCTGACGAGGGTGCCGTGCTCGAACAGAAAGCCCGCGATATCGGGCTTTCCGGCGGCATTCAGGATCGTCTGGAAGATGATGAGCAGCGGCACCGCGAGCAGCGCGCCCGTCGTCCCCCACACCCAGCCCCAGAAGCTCAGCGAGACGAGAATGAGGATCGGGCTGATCGTCAGGCGGTGGCCGACGACGAACGGCGTAATCGCGTTCGCCTCAACAAGGTGCGCGCCCACCATGATGAGCGACGGCAAGAGCGCCCACCAGAGCTGGTCATATGTCATCAGCCCGCCGAGCGCGAGCAAAGCCGCGGCGATGACCGGCCCAAAATAGGGGATGTAGTTGAGGAGCGTAACGATGCCGCCCCACATCAGCGGTGTCGGCATCCCGATCAGATAGAGCGCGCCCGCGACGATCAGCCCCAGCGCGATGTTGATGACGGTGATCGTGCCGAGATAGGCGGAGGTGTCGTCGACCACGTCCTGGATGACGCGCGCGGTGGCCAGCGCGCCGCCGAAGCTGGTCCGGCTGGTGATCGCCGCGCGGCGAAGGCGCGTCCAGCCCGACAGGAAGAAATAGATGACGAGAATCGCGAAGAACATCTCGATCAGCGCCGACGGTGCCGACGTGCCGACCAGGTCGAGCAGGCCCGTGGGCGGCTGTGCCGAAACCGCCTGCGGCACCTCCCGCGCCGGCACCGCGGCGAAGTTCTCGATCGTCCGGTTCACGAACCGCTCTGCGTTGGAATAGAAGTCGATCAGCGGCTTCACGTTCGACTGGATCTGCTCGATCCGCTCGGGCAGCAGCCGCACCCATTGCCACGCCGGCACGACGATCGAGGCGAGCGCGGCATTGGCGACGCCTAGGAAAACGACGACGCAGATGAACGCCGAGAGGGCAGCGGGCAGCCCGCGCCGCTCGAGCCATTCGAGCGCGGGGACGAGCGCTATGGCGATGACGATCGCGGCGGTCAGCGGCAGGAAGAACTCCGACCCCGCCTTCAGCGCAAAGGGCAGTGCGAGGAACAGTCCCACCCCGCCCATCAGCGTCAGCGCGGCGAGCAGGCGGTCGCGCCGCAGCTCCTCGACATGCTCGGGCGAGGGTTCGGGCATCGGCGGCAGCGGCGGGTGCCGCTCTTCGGGGCTGGGAAATTCGCTCACGCCGCCGCCTTAGCGAATCGCGCGCCCCTTGGCGACGGCCCGCGAATCGGCATAGTCCTAAGCCCATGAGCGACTTCATCCTCGTCCTCGACGAGGGCACCACCTCGACCCGCGCGATGCTGTTCGATCGCGAGGGCCAGTGCCGGGACAGCGAGAGCGCCGCGCTCGACCAGCATTATCCGCGCGCCGGCTGGGTCGAGCACGACGCCGGCCAGATCTGGGATCGCACGCTTGCCTGTGGCCGCGCCGTCGTCGATCGCGCGGGCGACGCGAACCGGATCGCTGCGATCGGCATCGCCAACCAGCGAGAGACGGCGGTCTTCTGGTCGAAGCGGACCGGGGAGCCGCTCGCCCCCGCGATCGTGTGGCAGGACCGGCGCAGCGCCGCCATGTGCCGCGACCTTCGCGAGCGGGGCGAGGAAGCGGGGGTGCAGGCGCGCACCGGCCTCCTCCTCGATCCCTATTTCTCTGGTACCAAGATCGCCTGGGCGCTCGAACACTGGCCGCAATTGAGGGAGGCCGGGGACGACCTGGCGATCGGTACAGTCGAAAGCTGGCTGGTGTGGAAGCTGACGGGCGCGCACCTGACCGATGCCAGCAATGCCTCGCGCACGCTGCTGATGGGCCTCGGCACGGGTCGGTGGGACGACGGGCTGGTCGACCTGTTCGGCGTGCCGAGAGCGAGCCTCGCCGAGATCGTCGACAATGCCGGCGAGTTCGGCTCCACCGATGCGTTCGGCGGATGCATCCCGATCTGCGGCCTCGCCGGCGACCAGCAGGCGGCCACGATCGGACAGGCGTGCCTGAAGCGCGGAGAGGTCAAGGCGACCTATGGCACCGGCGCGTTCGTGCTCGCCAACTGCGGCGCCTCGCCCCCCGCCTCGCGCCATCGGCTGCTGTCCACCGTGCTCTGGCAACTGGACGGCCGGCGCGCCTATGCGCTCGAGGGGTCGGTGTTCGTCGCCGGCAGCCTGATGCAGTGGCTGCGCGATTCGATCGGGCTGATCGAGACGGCCGACGAGAGCGAGGCGCTGGCACGGTCGGTCGACGACAATGGCGGCGTCTATTGCGTCCCCGCCCTCGCGGGCATCGGCGCGCCATGGTGGGAGGCGGAGGCGCGCGCGGCGGTCACCGGCATGAGCTTTTCGACGACGCGTGCGCACATCGTCCGCGCCTGCCTCGAATCGATGGCGCACCAGACGCACGATCTCCAGACCGCGTTCGCCGCCGATGGCGCACCCTGGGCGTGCCTGCGCATCGACGGCGGCATGGTCGCCAACGACTGGATGGCGCAGGACCTGGCCGACATGCTGGACCTTGAGGTCGAGCGCCCGGCCTTTGCGGAGACGACGGCGCTCGGCGCGGCGATGCTGGCGGGCGTCGGCTGCGGCTGGTTCGACGGACTGGAAACGGCGGCGGCGATGCGCGGCAAAGCGGAGCGGTTCCGCCCGACGATCGCACCCGACGAACGCGAAAAACGGCTGAAAGGCTGGTCTTTCGCGGTCGAGACCGTGGTCGCGGCGGCACAGCGGTAAGC
The DNA here is from genome assembly GCA_913775795.1 of uncultured Sphingomonas sp. Lineage (GTDB taxonomy): Bacteria > Pseudomonadota > Alphaproteobacteria > Sphingomonadales > Sphingomonadaceae > Sphingomonas. The sequence continues at coordinate 19,608 of CAJYLT010000029.1, forward strand.
ATTCGCTCATACTTTCGGGCGTATATCGGCACCAGAAGGGATCGAACGCCGCCTATGTCCGCACAGCCGCTCGACGCGCACGAACAACGTGCCAATCTGCGCCTGACGCTGCACGCCGAGGGCCGGCTGTCCGAGCCCTATGCAGGACAGCACGGGATCGAGCTGCTCGACATCTCGTCGACGGGCGCGCGGATCGCCACCTATCGCCGGTTCCATGCCGGCCAGACGCTGTACCTGACCGTCGACCAGCTCCGCTCGATCAAGTGCGAAGTCCGCTGGGCGCGTCCCGGCGAAATCGGCGTCGCGTTCGAGCGGCCGCTCCACGTCGCGATCCTCGATCACCTCGCCGCCGCGCACCGCGCGACCTGAACCGTCAAAGCAGCGCCTCGAGCAGGCCGATCAGCGGCCTGTCCGCGGGCGGCATCTCCAACCGGTGAAGCTCGACCGGGCGAACCCATTTGAGTTCGGTCGCGTGCCGCGCCTCGGCCACGCCCTTCCACTTGCGGCAGGCGTAGAGGAGCAGGAGCAGGTGCCGGCCGTCCAGTGGCTCGCTGGCGAACACCGCGGGCGCGAGGCAGGCGGCCTCCACGTCGATGCCCAGTTCCTCGCCCAGTTCGCGGATCAGGGCCGCTTCCGGCGTCTCGCCGGGTTCGACCTTGCCGCCGGGAAACTCCCACAGCCCCGCCATCGACGTGCCCGCCGGGCGCCGCTGGACCAGCACGCGCCCGTCGGCATCGACCAGCGCGGCCGCGACGACGAGCAGCATCGGCATCGGAGGGTCCGATGGCATTTCCTTAACTCCCGAGGACTAAATTTGCGGCGCGATTGGCCAAGGGGGACATGATGCCGCGATTGCACCGACTGACGCAACGCCTTCTCGCCGACCGGCGGGGCGCGACGGCGGTCGAGTATGGCCTGATCGTCGCGCTGGTGGTCATCGCGATCATCGCCGCGATCATGGCAGTGGCCAACGTCACGTCGGGCATGTGGAACAACGTCAACACGCGCGTCGACGAAGTGATGCGCTGACGGTTCGTCGCAGCATCGGCTGCGGGTCCCGCGGAAACAAAATAAAATAGATCAGCCCGCCCCGCTTAAACGAATTCTCAACCGCCTCCCCCCTATTCCGAAATGGCTGGTTCCGGGGGCTCTCGGACAGCCGGGTGTTTGAAGTTTGGACCGATGGAGACCGGAATGCAGAAGATTCGCAAGATTTTCGCCGACAAGAAGGGCGCGACCGCAATCGAGTACGGCCTGATCGCCGCGCTGATCGCCGTTGCGGCGATCGCCGCGATGCAGGGCCTGGGCAACAACCTGACCAAGACGTTCAACAACGTCGCGTCGAACATGAAGTCGACCTGATCGCTTCCTGATCGATTGATTTCCCAGCGAGGGCGGCGGAGCCACGGGTTCCGCCGCCCTTTCTTTGTCACCGGGAGTGCAACATGGTGAATCACGTTTTGACGCTGCTGCGCGAGACGCGCGCGGCGACGGCGATCGAATACGGCCTGATCGCGGCGCTGATCGCCGTCGCGGCGATCGCCGCGATGCAGGGCCTCGGCAACAACCTCAAGAAGACGTTCAACAACGTCGCGTCGAACATGAAATCGACCTGAGGCGAGCGTCCGCGAGTCGCTCGTCGCCCGCCCGCGTCGCTTCGGCGCAGCGCGGGCACGGCGGCTAGCGGGTTAATTTGACTTTAGGATCATGCCGCTACACCCCGCTGGCACATGGCCGGTGCGGGCGGCCAGCGGCGGGGGCCGACCGGACTTGTTTCTCAACGACGACCAGCACTGGCTCGACGGATCGGGCACCGGCACGCGCGGCTTCGGCCGTGCGAACGCGCTCGCGCTGCCGCCGCAGAGCCGCGCCGAATTGCTGGTCGAGCGGGTTCGAGGTCTAGACCTGTTCATCGATCTGGGCGCCGATATCGGCTCGCCGACCTGGTGGCGCGGGGCCGCCACCTGTCTGGCGCTGTGCGCGGGCACGCTGGCGCTGGCGCCCGGTTTCGACCGGCCGCTCCATGCGGTCGGCAACGCGCCCCTCTCCACCACCGATCGCGACGAGATCGCCTCGCAGTCGATCGCGCCGCTCGCTTTCGGCGCGACCAGCGGCCGGCGGATCGGTGCGACGGGTGCCGTCCGCCCGCTGACCGACACGCCCGAGCGACCGACGCTCGACCTGTCCGCCACGCTGCCCGGCGGCGACGCGCTGGCCCGGACGCTGCGCCGCAGCGGCGTCGGCGAGGGGGAAGCGGATCGCGCCGCCGCGCTCGTCGCCGAACAGGTATCGCTCGGCGATATCCGGCCCGGCACGCGCATCGACCTGACGCTCGGCCGCCGGCCCAGCCGCGACGTGCCCCGCCCGCTCGAGCATCTCGCCTTTCGCGCGCGCTTCGACCTCGCGCTCGAGGTGACGCGCGATGGCGGCACTTTCGCGATTCGGCCGATGCCGATCGCGATCGATTCGACGCCGCTGCGCATCCGCGGGCGCGTCGGCACCAGCCTCTATCGTTCCGCCCGCGCGGCGGGCGCCCCGGCCAAGGCGGTCGAGGCGTTCATTCGCCAGATCGCGACCAAGGTGCCGATGTCGCGTCTCGGCGCCAACGACCAGTATGACCTGATCGTCGAGCAGGAACGTGCCGCCACCGGCGAGGTGCGGCAGGGCAAGCTCCTCTACGCCGCGGTCGGCGAGGGCGATCGGCGCACTCAGCTCGTCCGCTGGGAGGATGGCGGGCGCACCGACTGGTTCGATCCCAAGGGCGTCGGCGAGAAGAAGGGCATGATGGCGATGCCCGTCGCCGCGCGCATTTCCTCGGGCTTCGGCTGGCGCGTCCACCCCGTCCTCGGCTTCCGCCGCCTGCACATGGGCATGTATTTCGCCGCCCCCTATGGCAGCCCGATTCGCGCGGCGACCGACGGCATCGTCGCGTTCGCCGGCCGGCACGGCGGCTATGGCAATTTCGTCAAGCTCGTCCATGGCGGCGGGCTGGCGACGGGCTACGGCCATATGAGCCGGATCGCAGTGCGCGGCGGCGAGCGAGTGAGCCGCGGCGAGGTGATCGGCTATGTCGGCTCGACCGGCTTGTCGACCGGCCCGCACCTCCACTACGAGCTGTGGCGGAACGGTGCGCCGATCAACCCGACCTCGGTCAGTTTCACCACGACCTCGCAACTTTCCGGCCGCGACCTTGCCAATTTCCGTGCGTTGACCGCGCGGCTGATGGCGGTACCCGTCCGCGGCGGCACCTCTAGCGCCGAATAGAGATCAGGCGGCGGGCGGCTCGCCCATCGCCCCCTGCCCCGCCCGGTAGCCGAGCGTCGCGCGCCCCTGCACCGGCCCGGCCACATCGGCGACGAGGTAGAGCGGCCGCCGCTTCGATTCGACGTATAGCCGGCCCAGATACTCGCCGATCATGCCGAGCACGAGCATCTGCACCGCGCCCAGGAACACCGTGATGAGCATCAGCGACGTCCAGCCCTGCACCGCCGACCCGGTGAAGAACCCGACGGCGATGTAGATCAGGAGCAGGAACGACAGGAAGAACAGCGCGATGCCGATATGGCTCGCCCAGCGAAGCGGCGCGGTCGAGAAGCCGGTGACGGCGTCGAAAGCAAAGCGCAGCATCTTCGACAGCGGGTACTTGGTTTCGCCCGCATGACGCTCGTGCCGGTCGTAGAGGAACGGCACCTGCCGGAACCCGACCCAGGCGACCATGCCGCGGATGAAACGCGCCTGTTCGGGCAAGGACAGCAGCGCATCGAGCGCGCGGCGGCTCATCAGGCGGAAGTCGCCGGTGTCGAGCGGGATCGGCGTGTCGGTGACGCGATCGAGCACGCGGTAGAAGGCGGCGGCCGTCACCTTCTTGAAGAAGGTCTCGCCCTCCCGCTTGCGGCGGACGGCATAGACGACGTCGGCCCCCTCCGCCGCCATCACCGCGCGCATTTCGGCCAGCAATTCGGGCGGATCCTGAAGATCGGCGTCGATGATGAGGATCTGCGCACCGCTGCACAGGTCGAGCCCCGCGGTCAGCGCGAGCTGATGCCCGTGATTGCGCGACAGATTGACCGCGACCAGCCGGGGGTCGGCCGCCGACAGCCGCTGCATCACGTCCCACGACGCGTCGCGCGACCCGTCGTTGACGAGGACGATCTCGTGATCCGCCCCCACCGCTGCATGGGCCGCGGCGGAAACGCGCGCGTGCAGCGCCTCGAGGCACTCGGCCTCGTTATAGCAGGGAATGACGACGGAGAGCGCGGGACGATGCATGATCCCCGCGCCTTAGCGAAAGCCGCGTCCGGCTTAAAGCACCGTTGCGGCGAGCCCGTCGAGGATGAACTGCGTGGCGAGCGCCGCAAGCAGCACGCCGAGCAGCCGGGTGATGACCGCTTCGATCCGGGTGCCGAGCAGCCGCATCATCGGCCCGGCGGCGATCAGCGCGGCGAGCGTGACGAGCAGGATCGTGAACAATGCCGCCAGCACGACGAGCGAGGCCGCAAGCCCCTGCGTCCGGCTCATCATCAGCATCACCGACGCGATCGAGCCGGGGCCGGCGATCATCGGCATCGCCATCGGGAAGGCGGCAACATCCTCAACCTCGGGCGTCTCGATGATCTTCTGCGCCCGGTCCTCGCGCCGCTGGGTGCGCTTCTCGAACACCATTTCGAGCGCGATCAGGAACAGCATGATGCCGCCGGCGATCTTGAACGCGTCGAGGCTGACGTGGAGCGAGCGCAGCAGATCCTCGCCGAACAGCGCAAAGCCGATCAGGATACCGCCCGCGATCAGCACCGCGCGGATCGCCATCGACCGGCGCTGCACCGGCGTCGCGCCCGTCGTCAGCCCGGCATAGATCGGCGCGCAGCCCGGCGGGTCGATGATGACGAAGAAGGTGGCGAGCGCCGAGATGTAGAGTTCGAGCATCAGATCGCGTCGGCCGCCAGCGCGATCCCCTCGCGCCAGTGCGCGGCGACGAGCGTGTTGCGCAGGAGGCAGGCGATCGTCATCGGCCCCACCCCGCCCGGCACCGGCGTGATCGCCCCCGCGATCGAGGCTGCGCTCTCGAACTCGACGTCGCCGACAAGGCCGTCTGCGGTGCGGTTGATGCCGACGTCGATCACCGTCGCGCCGGGCTTCAGCCATTCGCCGCGCACGAAGCCGGGACGGCCGACCGCGGCGACGACGATATCGGCGTGTGCCAAGTGATACGGCAGATTCTTCGTGCGCGAATGTGCGATCGTGACGGTACAGTCGGCGGCGGTCAGCAGTGCGGCCATCGGCTTGCCGACGATGTTCGACCGGCCGATCACCACCGCGTTCAGCCCCGACAGCTCGCCCAACTGCCTCTTGAGCAGCATCAGGCAGCCATAGGGCGTGCAGGGCACGAAGCCGCCCAGCCCCGTCGCCAGCCGGCCGGCATTGACGGGGTGAAAGCCGTCCACGTCCTTGTCCGGGTCGATCCGCGTCAGCACCGCCTGGGCATCGAGGCCCTCGGGCAGCGGCAATTGCACGAGGATGCCGTCGACCGCCGGATCGGCATTGAGCCGGTCGACCAGCGCGATCAGATCGTCCTGGTCGGTGTCGGCGGGCAGGCGATGCTCGAAGCTTTCCATGCCCGCGGCGACCGTCGCCTTGCCCTTCGACCGGACATAGACGGAGGAGGCGGGATCCTCCCCCACCAGCACCACGGCAAGGCCGGGCTTGCGCCCCGTGTCAGCGGCGAACGCCGACGCGAGTTCGGCGACTTGGCCGCGCAGCCGCTCGGCCGCCTTCTTTCCGTCGATCAGTTCGGCTGTCATGCGCGCTCCCCTAGCCCCTCAGGCGCCGCGCCGCCACCCCGCCGGTCAGAGCGGAACGGCGCCGCCCGATGCGATGTTCGCCGCCAGCCCGGCGAGCACGCGGTCGAGGATCAGCACGGCCACGAACACCACCATCGGCGACAGGTCGAGGGCGCCGAAATCGGGCAGGATCCGCCGGATCGGCCGATACAGCGGCTCGGTCAGGGTGTTGAGGCCGTTCCAGACCGAGCGCACGAAATCGTTCGACGTGTTGATGACGTTGAACGCGATCAGCCAGGACAGCACGATCTGGACGATCAGGATCCACCACAGGACGCTCAAAAGAATGCGAGCGATGTCGATCAGGGTGAGCAAACAATCCTCCAGCAAAGCGGTAAGGCCGCATATCGGAAGTCGCGCCCCCGCGACAAGGGCGTGCGGCGGTCAGATGCCGGCATACCATTCGTAACCGGCGATATCCTCCCACAGCCCGCCCTTGCCGCCATACAGCGGCTTGAGGTCGGCGACCGCCTCGATCCGCTCGACATATTTTGCCTGCTTATAGCCCAGCTGCCGCTCGACGCGCAGGCGGACGGGCGCGCCGTGCCCGACATCGAGGCGGCGGTCGTTGAGCCCGAGCGCCAGGATGGTCTGCGGGTGAAAGCCGTCAATCAGGTCGATCGATTCGTAATAGGGGCGCCCGCCCGCGTATCGATCCGCACAGTGGAAGACGAGGTAGCGCGCGCTGGTCTTCAGCCCCGCGGCGTCGAGCAGCGTGGCGAGCCGCGGTCCCTGCCACTTGCCGATCGCGCTCCACCCCTCGACACAATCGTGCCGGGTGATCTGCGCGCGCTGCGGCATCGACAGGAGTTGTGCGACGCTGAATGCCTGTGGCCGGGCGACCAGCCCGTCGACGCGCACGCGCCAATCGGCGAAGCCGGCGGCGGCGTGGGCGGCATAGTCGGGCGTGCCGGGATCGCGGGTACCGTTGGTGCGGAACACCGGCGACATCTGGTCGGGCCGGAACTCGCGCGCGAGGGCGTTGCGGTCGGTCAGCGCGCGTTGCGTCCACTGGTTCCAGTCGGCACCCTTGAAGATGAGGCTACGGACATGCTCGTTCTGCCCCGCCGCATCACAGCCGGCGAGCAGGCTGCTAGCACCGGCGGCGAGACCGCCGATCAGCGTGCGGCGCGTGAGCAGGCTCATGCCGCGTCCTCCGCCGACACGCGCCAGCGCCCGGTAATCATCGACCGCACCTCGTTGACCGGCCCGGCGAGGATGACGAGCGCGAGGTGGACGACGATGAAGAGTGCCAGCGCCATCGCCGCGATGAAATGGATCGAGCGCGCCGACTGGCGCCCGCCGAACAGGTCGAGCAACCACGGCGCCGCCGCGTTGATCCCCGGCGACATGGTGAGGCCGGTGGCGATGACGAGCGGGATCGCGAGGAAGATCACCCCGACATAGCTCAGCTTCTGAAGCGTGTTGAACGACCCCGGCGCCTTGGGATCGTGGAAGCGCAGCGCCAGATGCTCGCGCACGTCATGCGCCAGATGCGCGGGTGCGAGCTCGGCACGGCGCAGGCGAAGATCGCGCTGGAAATGCCGGTTGAGCAGGCTTGCGACCATGAAGAAGAGTAGGCCGAACCCCAGCACCAGCGCGAACGTCAGGTGCCAGCGCCGCGCGAGCGCGAGGTTGTAGGTCGACGGGATCGTCAGCCAGCCGGGCACGCGCCCGCCCTCGAACACATAGGCCACCTTGAACCAGGGCTGGTCGAAGTTCGCACCGTACTGGCCCCAATAGAGATTGGGATGCGCGTTGAGGATCATCAGCCCCGAGCCGAGCAGGACGAAAATCGTCAGCGCGTTGATCCAGTGCCACAGCCGCGTGGCGAGCTTGTGCTTGGCGATCCACATGGGCTCATCCTACCCGTAAGCGCGCACGAAGAACACGGCCGTCGTGACGGTGGTGACGATCAGCGTCCATCCGCGTACCAGCCCCGGCGACAATCGCTTGCCCAGATGCGCGCCCGCCCAGCCGCCGACCAGCGCACCCGCCAGCATCGGCACGCACGCGTCCCAGCGGACCATGCCGAAGGTGACGAAGACCACCGCCGCCGCGGCATTCGCCATCGCCAGCATCAGCGTGCGCGGCGCCATCAGCCGGTGCGGCGGCTCTCCCGCGAGCAGCCCCCAGGTCGCGGTCAGCATCAGCCCGACGCCGCCGCCGAAATAGCCGCCATAGACGCCGAGCAGCACCTGAGCCGCAACCAGCGCACGCGGGCCGGGCGCGGCATGGCGCTGCAAAGCCTCAGCCGCGCGCTTACCGAACGCAATGGCGATCGTCGCGAGGAGGAGCAGCCACGGGATGACGATGTCGAACACCCGGCTGGGCGTAACGACGAGGAGCAGGCTCCCGGCAAGGCCCGCCATGAAGGTGATGCCCGCGAGCGTGCGCACCCCCACCCCGCCGATCGGGCCGAGCCCGCGGCGATAGGTCCAGGCGCTGGCGATCGCCCCCGGCTGCAACGCGACGTTCGAGCTGGCGTTGGCGATCGGGCTCGGCAGGCCGATCGCGATCAGCGCGGGCATCGTCGCGAACGTGCCCCCGCCGGCCAGCGCATTCATCGCGCCGCCCAGCATCCCGGCAGCGGCGGCAAGCGCGATCGTGGCGGGGTCGAGCATGACGCCCCTTTCGCGGGCCGGGCGGCGGCTGTCCAGCTTGCTTCGCGAGCAAGTCGGGCGTCGGTGCAAGCGCGGCGCGAATCGCGAGGACGATCCGAACGGTGCCCGCTAGAATGAATACCCGGTCCGCCGGATACAGTCCGCGCGATCAGCGATACGGTTCACAAGCGATGCCGTCATGGTCGCCATCCATGTCGGTGCGGTATCCGGGTTCGCCCCTGTAGATCGGTGCGGAGCCTGCTTTGCGGGCATCGTCGCACCCGCCCCAAGTATCCCCGATTTGAGGCTCGCGCTGACGGGCAAAGCCGGTCATGACCGCGACCCTGCCGGCCTGCCGGACCAGCGCGGATCGCCCCACCGGCACGATCGCCAACGACCCGACACCGACGACCGTACCCAGCAGGATTGCCGCAACGACGACGGGGACCGGGCGAAGATTCTGAACCATGCCGCCAACGATGCAGCGGCCGGGTAAAGGACAGGTTGCGAACCAGAGACTTACGGCTCAACGCAGCCGCTTGTAGTGGAACATGCGCACGAACGGCGCGCCGTCGCCGTTCACCGATCCCGCCGTCTCGGTCATCGTGCGGCCGTCCGCGGCAACGTGGTACACCCGGACTGAGCCCAGCGTCCGGTTCTTGGCAAGGCTCATGACCAATGTGTCGAGCGTGGGCGACAGGAAGGCGGCGCTGTCGGCCTCGCTCGTGTCGGCGGTGCCGGGCGCCGCCGATCCGTCGCGTACGTAATCGACGACCATGTGGCGCACGCTGTCGTCGGGGGCGGTCACATCGACCACCGTCCGCCACTTCGCCCCGTCGATCGCCTCGAAGCGATAGGTGACACGCTTGGGCGCCGGGCCATAGGTCGAGGGCATCCGCGACAGGTCGAGTTCCCAGGTGCCGAGGAACGGCGACGCACGCTCGGGTGCCGGCGCGGCGGCGGTGAGCGCGACGAGCGAAAGGGCGAGAAGCGGACGATGCAGCATGACGACGACCTTTCGTGGCACGGGCCAGCCGCCCGCCGTCGTCAATATCAACATATGTAGATTTAAGAGTCAATCGCGCGGGAACGGTCCGTCGTGCCCGATGCGGGAACGAGCGGCATGCCCGTTCGCTTCTGGCGCGGACGATGAAGGGATCGACGATGAACGACGCACTGGATCAGGCTCGTATCCGCCTTCAGGCATTCCGCGGCGATGCCCCGCCCGAGCGGGTGCTGGACAGCGAAAGCGGGCTAACCGCGGGCGATATCGATCACCTCCTCGCCGCGTGCCGCGCGCCGACCGACCTGGAGCCGGGCGGCAGCCTCGACCTCGACGATCTGAGCGGGAATGCTTGAGACCACGTCATCCCGGACTCGATCCGGGATCCCGCTACTTCCTTCTTATGACCGCCTCAAAAGAAGAAGCGGGCCCCCGGATCAAGTCCGGGGTGACGGATATTGGGGCGCGGGTCGCTAAACTTAGCCCAGCGCCGCCTGCTTCTCGGCTGCCAGCCGGTCGAGCTCGGCGCGGCTCTTCTTCTCCGCCGCGGTCTTGAGCTGTCCGCAGGCCGCGTCGATGTCGCGCCCCCGCGGGGTGCGCACCGGCGCCGAAATGCCGCCCTCGAACACGATGTTCGAGAAAGAGCGGATCCGCTCCGGCGTCGAGCACTCGTAATCCGCGCCCGGCCAGGGGTTGAACGGAATAAGGTTCACCTTGGCCGGCAGCTTGTAGTGCCGCAGCAGCCGGACGAGCTCGCGCGCATCGGCGTCGCTGTCGTTCTTGTCCTTCAGCATCACATATTCGAACGTGATCCGCCGCGCGTTGTTGGCGCCGGGATAGTCGGCACACGCCTGCAACAGCTCCTCGATCCCGTACTTCTTGTTCAGCGGCACGATCTCGTCGCGCACGTCCTTGGTCACGGCATGGAGCGAGACGGCGAGGTTCACGCCGATCTCCTCGCCCGCGCGCGCCATCATCGGCACGACGCCGCTGGTCGACAGCGTGATCCGCCGCTTCGACAGCGCAAGCCCGTCGCCGTCCATCACGATCTTCAAGCCATCACGCACCGCATCGAAATTATAAAGCGGCTCGCCCATCCCCATCATGACGATGTTGGTGAGCAGCCGCCCCTCAGGGCTGGACGGCCATTCGCCGAGCGCGTCGCGCGCCAGCATGACCTGTCCGACGATCTCGCCCGCGGTCAGGTTGCGCACCAGCCGCATCGTGCCGGTGTGGCAGAAACGGCAATTGAGCGTGCAGCCCACCTGGCTCGACACGCACAAAGTCCCCCGATCGGCGTCGGGGATGAACACCATCTCGTAATCCTGCCCGTCGGGCGAGGTGAGCAGCCACTTGCGCGTGCCGTCCTCCGACACCTGGGCCTCCTTCACGTCGGGGCGGCCGACGACGAAATGCTCGGCCAGCCACGGATGCTGCGCCTTGGCGATGTCGGTCATCAGCGTGAAGTCGGTGACGCCGCGATTGTAGATCCAGTGCCAGAGCTGCTTGGCGCGCAGCTTGGCCTGCTTCGGCTCCATCCCCGCCGCCTCGAGCGCAGCGCGGATCGCGGGCTTGTCGAGCCCGACCAGATCGACGCGGCCGTCGGGCCGCTCGAAAACGGCGCGGGTCACGGGCACGGGGTCGATGTGCCCGGGAATGGGCATGGGGGCGGCCGGGGCTGTGTGCATGGCGCGCGGTATAGTCGAAAACCGGCGGCGGCGCTAGGGTGGCGGACCGGCCGACAAGATCCGGCCGCCGACAGCCCGATCAAGCCACTTCTCTCAGTTCGTCATATTCTCGCCCCGCTTTGTCCGCTACCGGACGCGCATGTCGCTCATCGATCGCTTCCTCCACCGCGCGATCCGTCGCGGGCAGCTCACCGTCACCTTTCCCGGCGGGCGGACCGCCACCTATGGCGCGCCCGACGCCGAGCTTGGCCACGTCGCCATCCGCTTCACCGACGGCCGTGCGCTGCGCCAGTTGCTCGCCGACCCCAGCCTCGGCGCGGCGGAGGCGTTCATGGACGGGCGCCTCGTCATCGAACGCGGCGACATTCGCGACTTTCTCAACCTTGCCACCGCAAACAACCGCTGGGAGGCGGGGCTGGGCAATCTCGACGCCAGCCCAATGAAGCGCGCGATCGACGCCGTGCGATTCCGCATCGACCGGGTGAACATGGCGCGGCGCGCCAAGCGCAACGTCGCGCATCACTACGACCTGTCGGACCGGCTCTACGACCTCTTCCTCGACGTCGACCGGCAATATAGCTGCGCCTATTTCACCGATACGGCCAACAGCCTCGAGCAGGCACAGGTCGACAAGAAGGCGCATATCGTTGCCAAGCTTGCGATCGAGCCGGGGATGAAGGTGCTCGACATCGGCTGCGGCTGGGGCGGGATGGCGCTCTATATCCACCGCACCACCGGCGCCGACGTGTGCGGCATAACCCTGTCGGAGGAGCAGCTCAAGGTCGCGCGGCGCCGCGCCGAAATGGCGGGCGTAGACGGGCATGTCCGGTTCGAGCTGATCGACTATCGCCACCTCAACGGCCAGTTCGACCGCATCGTCTCGGTCGGCATGTTCGAGCATGTCGGCGCGCGCAACTTCCGCACGTACCTGTCGAAATGCCGCGACCTGCTGACGCCGACCGGCGTGATGCTGCTCCACACGATCGGGCGCGGCGACGGGCCGAACTTCACCGACAAGTTCACCGACAAATATATCTTCCCCGGCGGCTATATCCCGTCGCTGTCGGAGACGCTGGCGGCGAACGACTTCATCCGCTGGTTCGTCACCGACGTCGAGGTGCTGCGGATGCACTATGCCTATACGCTGCGCGCCTGGTACGACCGGACGGTGGCGCAGAAGGAAGCGATCGTCGCGCTCTACGACGAGCGCTTCTATCGCATGTGGACCTTCTACCTGGCGGGCGCGATCGTCAGCTTCACCAACGGGACGCTGGTCAACTTCCAGATCCAGTTCAGCCGCGACCGCATGACCCTGCCGCTGACGCGCGACTACATGCTGGAGGGCGAACGGGCACTGCGGGACTGACCGTGCTCCTGCGCACGCAGGAGCCCAGAGTCACGAGCGATCACGCCGGTTGCTCCGCTTGACCCTGGGTTCCGGTGTGCGCCGGAACGCGAAGGCTATTTCGCCACCGCCGCCCCCGCCGCGCGCGCCTTCGCCAGCTCGCTCGCGTCCACCTTGCCATCGCGGTTCAGGTCATAGGCGGAGAACACCTGCCCCATCAGCGCCGCCGATTCGGCCGGGCTGACCTTGCCGTCCTTGTTCGTATCCGCGCGCGCCAGGAACAGCGCCGCGACGCGCTTGGCATGCGTCGCGTCCAGCGTCTTGCCGCCGCCCAGCTTCATCTTGCGCATCCGCGCCTCCAGCTCGTCGGCCGAGAGGAAGCCGTCCTTGTTGGTGTCCGACGCGGCGAATTCGGCGTCCAGCTTCTGCGTGGCGGTGGCGCGCGTCTCCTGCGCCAGGGCCGGGG